>CAZTMA010000117.1:0-17972 GCA_964614645.1 uncultured Anaerolineales bacterium | reverse complement strand
CCATATAGGAAGGAAAAAGTGACGTAGTGGAAGGTGAAGTCTCCTATCTCTCGCTTCTGACGGTCGTCCTGCTGGCGCTCGTTGTGCCCGCGCTGACGACCCAGGTCCGTTCAATCCGCATTCCGATTGTGGTCGGAGAGATCGTCGCAGGCATCATTGTCGGGCAGAGCGGGCTCCGTCTGGTCTCGGCGCATGACCCCTGGCTGACGATGCTCTCCACGCTCGGTTTCAGCTTCCTGATGTTCCTGGCCGGATTGGAACTCGACATCGACGTGCTGCGGAACGGCGGCCCGCAAGGTGCGGCCGAAAGATCAGGCAGAATCTCGCCCGTCCTTCTGGGCATCGGGTCATTTGCCCTTACCCTGGTCATGGCATTCGGCATCTCCACCGCGCTGACGGCGGTCGGGCTGGTGCGTGACCCGCTGCTGATGACGCTGGTCCTCTCAACCACATCGCTGGGATTGGTGCTGCCGACGCTCAAGGAACGCCGCGAGACGCGCACGGTCTACGGTCAGGCCATCCTGCTGGCCTCGCTGACAGCCGATTTCGCAACGATGATCCTGATCAGCATCTACGTCATCTTTCACACGAACGGACTGACGTTGCAGATGCTCGTGGTCCTGCTGATTCTGGCGCTCTTCTTTGCGTTCTACCGCGCTGCGCAACGCGCGCAGCGTCACCCCCCACTCGAGTCGTTCTTCCGCCGGGTCAGCAGCGCCGCCAGCCACATCCCGATGCGCGGCGCGATGGCTATTTCCCTGATCTTCATCGCCTTCGCCCAGCAACTTGGCGTCGAAGTCATCCTCGGCGCTTTCCTCGGCGGTGCGCTCGTTGCCTTGCTGGATCCCCGCGAGAGTTCGCCACTGCGCGAACAACTAGACGTCATGGGCTTCGGTTTCTTCATCCCCATCTTCTTCATCATGGTAGGGGTGAACTTTGACCTGCGCGCCATCCTGGGCTCGCAGCAAGTGCTGACTTTGGTTCCGCTGCTAATCGTGGCGGCGTATCTCATCAAGCTGGTGGCGGGGCTGCTGTTCCGCCTGAACTTCGACTGGCGCCGCACGTTTGGCGCGGGCATTCTCCTCTCCTCCCGGCTCAGCCTCATCATCGCCGCATCCGCCATCGCACTGGAACTGGGCGTCATCACCAGCGGCGTCAACTCTGCCATCATTCTGGTTGCGCTGGTGACCTGCACGGTCTCACCATTGTTATTCAATCGCATTGTGCCTCCGAGCATGAAGGATGCGGCGGAGCTGACGATGATCGTGGGCGACGATGCAGAAGCGCTCACCCTCGCGGAGCGCCTGACCGGCCGTGAACAGCCAGTCAAGCTTGCGCACCTTGACGGCGCCGAATTCAGCAGACCGGGGCCCGGGAACCCGATATCGAGCCTTCAGCCCGTTCCGCTAGCCGAAGTCAGCGAAGAAAGCATCCGCTCGCTGGGCGGCTGCCGGGCGCACACTCTGGTGGCCCTGCTGAGCGACGATATGGTCAACGTGCGGCTGTGCCAGATTGCGCGGGTAGCCTGCGGGGTGCCCCACGTCATCGCGCGGGTCAACAAGCCCGCTAACCTGGAGGCCTATACCGCGATTGGCGTTGTGCCGGTGTCCGCGCTGGAATCGGAGATCAACGCGCTCGAAAACTTGACCCTGAACCCAAACATCTACAAACTGCTCTCCACGCCGGTGGTCGGCCGCGAGATCAGCGAACTGGAGGTTACAGACACAAGCTGCAATGGCACACCGCTCCACGAGTTGCGGCTGCCAGGCGAGGCGCTCATCATTGTGTTGCAGCGCGTGGGCGAATTCATCGTGCCGCGGGGCAATACGCGATTGCAGTTGGGAGACCGGGTCACTGTCCTGGCAAACCGGAATGAGATGGAAGAAGTGCGGGAGCTTTTGACAGGCGAGGATCGAAACGTGCGGGCCAGTTAAAAAGAAAGTACCCCCAGCAGGACTCGAACCTGCGCTTCTAGCTCCGGAGGCTAGCGCTCTATCCACTGAGCTATGGGGGCAAACAACACTACAAGTATAGCACCGAGTCCGTGCGCGCGCAAAAACTGGCGCGCCGGGCATGGAGTTGGACGTCAGGGGGCAATAAAACAGGGTCAAAGTTAGGCACTGCCAGCCCTGCCTAACCTCGACCCGAAGTGCATCTAGTTTAACCTGCGCGGGCCATATTTAAAGTGATGCCCCATACGTTGTTACAACAGGCGCAAGAAGACTGCAATAAAAATTACAGCCAACAACAAGCACAACACATAGAAGTCCGCCGGGCGCAGATGTAACGGCCGATACGTCGTCCGGTGGGCCCCCGGCGCGCCCAGCGCCCGCGCCTCCAGCGCCCACCCGAGCCGTTCTCCGTGGCGCAGCGCACCGATGACCACCGCGACGAGGATCGGCCGGTAGGCGACCAGGCGGTCAGTAATGCTGCGCTGTGCCAGGTCCAGACCGCGCGCCTGCTGCGCCTCGCGCACCTGCTCGAACAGCCCGCTGAGAATGGGCAGGTAACGCAGCGCCAGCGCCAGCGTCAGCCCCCACGTATGGGGCATGCGCAGCGCCACGAACCCGCGCACCATCTCGCCCTGGTCGGTCGTGCTGATCCAGAAGTAGAACGTCAGGCTGAGGGCCAGCAGCCGGCTGGCCAGCAGCAGTCCCTGCAGCGCCGCGGCCGCGGTCACGCGCACCGGCCCCAACTGCAACCACACCGGCCCCGGCCCGCCCGCGAAGAGCGTGGTCAGCGTCATGACGACGAGCAGCAACGGCAGCAGCCCGCGCAGGAAGTGGCCGATGCGCGGCCAGGGGATACCTGCCATGTGCAGCAGCAGCAGGCACAACATGGCGACTGTCAGCGCCATGCCCACCGCCACCTGTGGCGCGGACCAGAGAAACGTGAGCAGCGCAGACACGACGACGAATGCCAGCTTGACGCGCGGGTCCAGCAGGTACAGCCAGTTGTTGCGGCGGACAAAGAGGTCGAAGCCGGTCACGGGCCTGCCTCCGCCGCTGTCAGGCGCGACCACGCGGTCACGAACTGGTCCAGGCTGGCGATGCCGCGCGGCAGGCCATAATGTTCGAGCCGCTGCGCCAGGCGGACGACCGGCGGCGCGGCCAGCCGCGCCTGTCGCAGCACAGCGCGGCGGGCAAACAGCTCCGCGGGCGGGCCGTCGAACAGCACGCGACCGTCCAGCATAACGGCCGCACGCGTGGCGTGCTCGGCCACGAGGCGCATGTCGTGCGCGATGAGGACAACCGTGTGGCCGGCGCGATGGTACGCACTCACCGCGGCCAGCAATTCCTGGCGGCTGCGGCGGTCGAGCCCGCCGGTCGGCTCATCGAGGATCAGGATATCAGGCTGCATCGCCATGACCGAGGCCAGCGCCACCAGGCGCCGCTCCCCGCTGCCGAGGACCGCGGGCGGTAGGCCGCGATGCTCGGTGAGTCCGAACTGCTCCACGGCCGCGGCCACGCGCTCGGTCACGCGGGCCGGCGCCAGGCCCTGCAGTCGCAGCCCGAAGGCAATCTCCTCCTCTACGGTGCTCGCGAAGATCTGGTGGTCGGGGTTCTGGAAGACGTAGCCGACCGTGCGGGCCAGTTCCGCGACGCGCAACTGCCGCGTGTCGCGGCCGTCCACCCGCACGTGACCGCCGCTCGGCTTGAGCAGGCCGTTCAGGTGCTTGGCGAGCGTGGTCTTGCCGGAGCCATTCGGCCCGACGAGCGCCAGGAACTCCCCATGCGCCACGGTCAGACTGACCCCGCGCAGCGCCGCCGCGCCGTCCGGATACGCAAAGGAGGCATTTTCCACCACGATCGCGGGCGCACCGGGAACGCCGATCCCCAGATCGGCAGTGACTTCCGTGGGGTTCAAGCTGCGGCCGATCTGGGGATCGGTGCTCCCTGCCAGCAATTGCCGCCGCAGCGCACGATAGGCCCCGCTCATCCCCGCACGGGCCCCCGCGGGCAGGCCCAGCCGTTCACCCAGTTCGACCATCTCCGGCACGCTGAGGCCCCAGTCCGCCAGTTGAGAGGCTGCGCGGAAGACCGCGTGCGGCGGACCATCGAGCGCGATGCGGCCCGCATGCAGCACGGCAATCCGATCGGCATAGCGCGCGGCCCGTTCGACTTCCTGGGTCGCAATCACGATGGCGACCTGCCGCTCGCGCGCCAGCCGCAGCAGCGCGTTGAACACGCCCGACTTGCCCGCGGGGTCCAGGTTGGCGGTCGGCTCGTCCAGCACGAGCACCTGCGGCCGCATTGCCAGCATCGCGGCAATCGCCACCCGCTGTTTCTCGCCGCCGGATAGACGGTGCGGCGACCGGTCACGGTGCTCGGTCAGCCCCACGGCGGCCAGCGCCCAGGATACCCGCGCGGCGATCTCGTCTACCGGCAAACCCAGGTTTTCCGGCCCGAACGCAACCTCGTCCTCGACGCGCATCTGCGTCAGCTGCGCTTCCGCGTCCTGGAAGACCAGCCCGACCGTGCGCGCCAGCTCCGCGACCGGATGCTGTTTCGTGTTCTGCCCGGCCACGGTTACGTCGCCTCGGAACACCCCACCGGTCACGTGGGGCGCCAGCCCGTTCAGCGCCAGGCACAGGGTCGTCTTACCCGCGCCGACACGGCCGAGCAGCGCCACGAACTCACCCGGGTGAACTGCCAGATTCACCCCGCGCAAAACCTCAACCGCCGCCGCATCTGGCAGCGGCGGCGGGTAGGCGTAGTGCAGTTCGTTGACAACGACAATGGGCGCGGGGCGGGACAAGAGACCTACTTGGGCAGGAACGACGCGTCTACTATGTCTGCGTAGGTGAGGTCGCGCGTAACCAAGCCCTTATCTTTCAGCCATGCGGTTACGTCCGCAACCTCAGTCTCGGTCGGCACACCGCGCGTCGGGAAAGGCGGCATTTCGTAGCTGTCCTGGAGGTTCTGCGGCACGCGGCCCTGCTCGATCAGGATGGCGCGGTACTGCTCGGGATTCGCGTTGAGTTCCGTCACCGCCTGCTCCCACGCGGCAAGGAACTTCGTGACGGTCTGCGGCTGAGCTGCCAGCGCGGCGGTGGTGAACGTGAGCACCGACTGCGAGATGTCGGCATACCCCGCGTCATCCACGACCAGCGTCGCACCGGCAGCGATGGCGCCCTGCGCAAGCGGATCGGGCAGCACCGCGGCCTGGATGTTGCCATTCATCAACTGCTCGTAGCGCACGGTAATCGCACCCACCTCGATCTTGGCGACATCGGCGGGCGCCAGCCCTTCGGCGGTCAGGATGCGGTCGGTGAGATATTCGATGATGGTGTTGTTGCTGATGCCGATCGGCACGCCCTTGAGGTCCGCCGGGATGGTGATGTTCGAGCGCGGGGCCGACAGGATGCGGAACAGCGGCGCATCCGGGAAGGGCCGCCGTGAGGTGTACACGGCCTTGACGCGCGTCTGCTCCTTGTTCAGCAGGCCGACCGATTGCAGGTCGGTCAGCACCGCGTCCACCTGCCCGGTCTGGATCAGCACATCGCGCTCCTGCGGGCTCTTGACGGGCACGGTCTCCACCTGGATGCCCTGGGCCTCGAAATAGCCGTTCTGCTGCGCGACGAAAATCGGTATGATGTCGAGCACGGGGATCAGGGCAATCTTGAGCTTGCCATCTTCGGCGGGCGCACCGGCTGTCGCGGCTTGCTCCACAGGGGTGGGCATCTGATCGGTGCTGCCTGCAGGCGCGGCCACCGGTACGCAGGCGGCCAAGGCCAGGACAATCATCAGCGGTACGACTACGGATATGACACGGCGTCGGGAAAACACAACTACATCTCCTTCACGACTCAGAACGGCTTGACTATGCTCGCTTACGTCTGGCTCTGCGCGCGTCGGACTCTTGGGCCGGGAGCTCGCCCGGCGTCGGGCGCTGACGGCGCCAGGGGACAATGGGCGGCTCGGTCTCCTGTTGTGCCGCACTCTCGTCTGCGTTTTCCCAAGAGTCCCAGTCGCCGGTCCAAACCGGAGGCGTCAGCGGAACCACGGCCAGTCGAAACACCAGATAGCCCAGGCCGGTAGCTACGGCAAGCACGATGAGGCTGCCCTGCCACTGCGTCAGGTCGAACGTGCGGTGCAACAGCCACCCGATCGCCGCGATGCCGAATGCTCCCAGCGCAGCACCTAGCAGCGCCACCACAATAACCAGAATCGCTATCACCAAACCTGCCAGAAGACCGCGCATCTACACACCCCTTTCACCGTTACGCGGAGCGCAAGTGAAAGTATAGCATACATCCCCCTAGAGCATGTGTGAGATGACTACCCGTATGCCGATGACGACGAGGATGAAGCCGCCGATGACTTCCATGCGCTTGCCGAAGGTCTGTCCGAGCCGGTTGCCAAGGTAGATGCCGAGCATCGACATGAGCGCGGCCACCACGCCGATGATGATGACCGGCCAGACGATGCTGACGCGCAGCACCGCAAACGACAAACCGACGGCAAAGGCGTCGATGCTGGTTGCAATGGCGAGCATGATCAGCGTGCCGCCGCGCGAAGGATCCACGCAGTCCTCGTCGCCGTCCGGAGCCAGCCCGGAACGTATCATGCGGACGCCGACGAAGGCGAGCAGACCGAACGCGACCCAATGGTCGAACGCCGCGATATAACGCTCCACGCCGATGCCGACCAACCAGCCCAGTGCGGGCATCAGCGCCTGGAACAGGCCGAAATGGAAGGCCAGGCGAAAGACCGGCCGCAACCCGTTGATGAAGCCGGTGGTTCCGGCGCAGAGACAGACAGCGAACGCATCCATGGCGAGGCCGAGGGCGATGAGAAAGACTTCCAGAAGACTCACAGTTTGATGACCTTGTATGCAAAATGAACCGGCTGGCCGGCCACGTCGGGCGACGCGCCGGCCAACCGGTGACGAACGATGGATGAGATTATATGCAACGAGGCCGCATGGGCCAAAACGGCCGCTAAGTGTCTCTAACAATACGCAGGGGCGCCGAACTACAGATAACGACTGAACCACGCGGCGATGATTTGACCGGCGTAGCGGGCATCTTCCTCATCGAGCATGAGATGATCGCCGCGATCGAGCGCGACAAGGCTCTTGGGATGGCGCGCGAGGCTGAAGATGCGCTCGGCCGCGGCAATCGGCACGATGCTGTCTTCCGGCGCGTGCATGACCAGCAGCGGCGTCTGCAACTCGCCCAGAATCCGGCTCATGCTCTGGTCACGCAGGTCATCGAGAAACTGCTTCTTCAGGTGAAAACGCCGTCCCATCAGCTCGACCTGCGCCTCGCCTGAAGCCTCGATCTCAGGAGCCTTGCTGAGGATGATATCCTCCAGGTGGCCGAGGCTGGCGGGTGACGCAATGGTGACAATCGCGGCAACGGATGGGATATGCCGGGCAGCCATCAGGCAGGCCGCGCCGCCCAACGAATGGCCGATCAGCAGGCGGGGGGCTTCATACTGGGTTTCCAGCAGGCGCGCGGCCGCCGCGATGTCCAGCACGTTGGAGGTGAAGTTCGTGTCCGCGAACACGCCTTCGCTCTCACCCAAACCGGTGAAGTCGAAGCGCAGGACGCCTATACCCGCCTCTGCCAACGCGCGGTCCATGAAGGCGATGGTCTTGAGGTTCTTCGTGCAGCCGAAGCAGTGGGCGAAGACGGCGTAGGCGCGGGGCGCGCCCTCATCCGGCAGGTCGAGGCGGCCTTCCAGCGGCACGCCCCGTCCGCCGGCGAAAGTGATCTTTTCAGTGCGCATAAAGTCCTTCTATGGCGCAGCTCTAATTCTTCTCGTACGGCGTACCGTCGGCGGCGGGCGCGATAGCCCGGCCCACAACGCCGGCCAGTACGATCATGGTCACGATGTACGGGGCCATCAACAGGAATTCCGACGGGATGGGCACCCGCAGAATCTGCAGCTTGACCTGCAGCGAATCGGCAAAGCCGAACAGCAGCGACGACATGAACGCGCCGATGGGCGTCCACTTGCCGAAGATCATCGCGGCCAGGCCGATGAAGCCCTTGCCTGCGGTCATCACCTCATCGAAGCGGCCGACCGAGCCGATGCTGAAGTACGCGCCGCCCAGCCCGGCGATTCCACCGCCGATAATCACATTGATATAGCGGATCTTTGCTACATTGACGCCGAGCGTATCCGCGGCCTTCGGGTGCTCACCGACCGCGCGTGTGCGGAGACCCCAGGGCGTATAGAACAATACGATGTGCAGGACCGCCACGAGCAGCATCATCAGGTACACGATGATGGTGTTCTCGAAGAAGATCGGCCCCAGTATGGGGATCTTCGACAGCAGCGGAATGGATATCGTGTTGAACGTGCCCGAGTTGTTGAGCAATTCGGTGTTGCGCTCCAGGAAGCGGGATGAGAGATAGCTCGTCAGGCCGGTGGCGAAGATGTTGATCGCGACACCGCTGACGATCTGGTCGACCTTGAACCGGATGGCGAGGAAGGCGTGGAACGCAGCCAGCAGCGCGCCGGTCAGGATAGCGATAATCAGGCCGAACCACAGGCTGTCCGACAGGCTGGCTGCAATGACCGCGGTTTCAGCCGACATGAGCATCATGCCTTCGATGCCGATATTGGTCACGCCCGCGCGCTCGCTGATGACGCCGCAGAGGGCCGCGAGCGCGATGGGGGTCGCACGCACGAGCGAGCTGCTCAACATGCCGACCAGGTTGAACGACCGGTCGCGCGCGGCCCACACCAGGAACGCAATCACGAAGGCAGCCGCCACGATGCCGATCACTGCACCTGCGGAGCGGAATCCGCGCACGAGTTGGATCGCGCCAAGGAATGCCGCCAGCGCGCCCAGGAAGTAAATCGTGGCCGATGTCGGCAAGGTCAGGTCGGGGATGCGGACAACTTCCGAGCTGCTGCCGCCCGGATTCATGCCGAACGTCGTTTCGAGGCCCGGTTCCAGTCCGAGCCCGAACAGGAAGAAGATTGCCAGGCCCATGACCAGGAGCACGCCGCCCACAATCCGGTTGCGGCGGATGTCAACAGGGAGCGCCCTGGATGCAGTGGCAGTTGCAGTTGTCATCGTGGTCTCCTCCCTGTCACCTTCATGAGCCCCAGCCGCGGGTCAGCACGACTTTCTCCGCCGCCACCTTGCGCAGGCGATAGAGCCAGCGGATGATGTCGGGTGCGGCAACGAAGACGATCACGAGGCCCTGAATGATGGAGATGATGTCGATCGGAATGCCGGCGAGCGACTGCATCCGGGTCGCGCCGCTGCGCAGGAAGCCAAAGAGCAGCGCGGCCAGAACTACGCCGAACGGGTGACTGCGGCCCAGCAAGGCAATCGCGATGGCGTCAAACCCGTAGCCAGCGGAGAAGCCCTGGCCGACCCAATAGTCCACGCCGAGCACCTGGCTAGCGCCGCCCAGCCCGGCCAGCCCGCCGGACAACACCATCGCCAACACCGTGGTGCGCGTGATGCTCATGCCGGCATAGCGGGCTGCATCCGGGTTCGCGCCGACGGTGCGGATGGTGAACCCGATGGTCGTCTTGAAGAGCAGCCAGAAGACCAGCCCGGCGACGATGAGCGCCAGAAAGAAGCCCACGTTGAAGCGGAGCGGGTCCCCGAACAGCCGGGGTAGCGCAGCCGACGCCTCAATCTGCGGCGTCACCGGTCGGAAGCCCGGCGCCTTCATGGGGCCGTTGATGAGCCAATCGCTGAGGCGGTAGGCGATGTAGTTCATCATGATGGTGTTGACGACTTCGTGGCCGCCGGTTGCGGCCTTGAGCCAGCCGGGGACTGCGCCCCACACCGCGCCCGCGCCAAAACCGGCGAGAATCGCCAGGGGCAGGTGCAGGTACCAGGGCCATCCGACCAGGCTGTAGCCGACGAAGACCGCGCCCAGTGAGCCCATGAAGAACTGGCCTTCGGCGCCGATGTTGAACAGGCCGGCCTTGAAGCCCAGCGCGACGGCTAGCCCGGTGAAGATGTACGGCGTCGAGGCCACGAGGCTCTCGGTGATGGGCCAGAAGGCCTGCCGCATGGCCGCACCGTCGCCGCTGCTGATGGCGGCGGTCATCTCGGACAGGCGGCCGACCGACCCATAGAGAAGTGCGCCATAGCCTGTCGAGATGGATGTCCAGGCGGCTGCGAATGCCGCGCCGGGCGCCTGGAAGAAGTTGCGCCACGCAGCCACGACGACAGGATCGGTGGCAATGATGACAATCGCGCCGATAATCAGGCCCGTGAGCACCGCCAACAGCGGAATGAGGATGGATTGCACCAGGGCACGGCGTTGGCCGCTCGGCTTGCGGCCCGGCGGCGCCTTCGCCGCCTCAGCTGCCGGCGCTGGAGTGGGGTTGACGGTCGGTTGCTGCTTCTCCAACATAACCTCCTCGGCGCTTGCGTCATGGGCTTGCGCCCGCGTCGTTGCGGCCGCGTCCGCTAGAAGACCCGTTCGATCTTGGCCTGGTCTCCGGCGGGCTGCGCCGGGATGACGCCCTCTGCAGGCTTGATGCCAGCCATCAGCAGGCCGAGGTGTTCCCTGGTGATGCCGAGGGCGGGCACGATGTCGAGAATCTGGCCCTTGTACATGACCGCGATGCGGTCCGACAGCGCCATGATTTCGTCCAGCTCGGAGGAGACGACGAGCACGGCGGCGCCCTCATCGCGCTTCTGGATGATGCGCGAGTGGATGTATTCGATTGAGCCGACATCGAGGCCGCGCGTCGGCTGGGCCGCAATCAGAAGCTTAATGGGTCGCGAGAACTCGCGGGCAATGATGACCTTTTGTTGGTTGCCGCCGGAGAGCGTCGAGACGTTGACATGGGCATTGGGCGTCCGCACGTCGAACTCATCAATCAATTGCTCGGACGTCGCCAGAATCGAATCTTCCTGGAGATTGACCCCGCGGGCAAACGGTGGCAGGTAATAGGTGTTGAGCGCAATATTGTCCGCGACGGGAAAGCTTAACACCAGCCCATGCTTCTGCCGGTCCTCCGGCACATGGGCGACACCCTTTTCGATGATTTTGCGCGGGTTCGCGTGGCTGACATCGGCGCCGAGGATCTGCACCGTGCCGGCCGCGGGGGGGCGCAGGCCCGTCAAGGCGTAAACCAGTTCCGTCTGGCCGTTCCCCTGCACGCCGGCCACGCCGAGCACTTCACCGGCATGCACCTGGAAAGAAACACCGTTGACTGCGATGTTGCCCCGTTCGTCCAGCGCGACCATGTCCTTTACGTCGAGCACGACATCGGCGGGCACGGCGACCTTCTTATCAACAACCAGGTTCACATCGCGACCGACCATCAGAGAGGCCAGGTGCTGCGGGTCGGTGGTCTTCGGGTCCACTGTGCCGACCGACCGGCCGAGGCGCAGAACGGTGATGCGGTCCGCGATGGCCATCACTTCCTTGAGCTTGTGCGTGATGAAGATGATGGACTTGCCCTGCTCCACCAGCGAGTGCAGGACCTTGAACAGGTCCTCGGCCTCCTGCGGCGTCAACACTGCGGTCGGCTCATCGAGGATCAGGATATCGGCATTGCGATACAGCACCTTGATGATTTCGACGCGCTGCTGCAGACCGACCGGCAGGTCCTTGACCAGCGCATGCGGGTCAACCTCCAGGCCATGTTCTTTGCCGATCGTCTCGATGCGGCGCGCCACCTGCTCGCGGTCCAGGAACATCCCGCGTGTCGTCTCCACGCCCAGCATGACGTTCTCCGTGACTGTCATGACGGGCACGAGCATGAAGTGCTGGTGAACCATGCCGATCCCGCGGGCAATAGCATCGTTCGGCCCCTGGATGTCGACCTTCTCTCCGCGTACCAGGATCTCGCCCTCGTCCGGCCGGTAGAGGCCGTAGAGGATGTTCATAAGTGTGGTCTTGCCCGCGCCGTTTTCACCGAGGAGAGCCAGGATTTCGCCCTGTTCCAACGTGAGGCTGATGTGGTCATTGGCAAGCACGCCAGGGAAAGCCTTGGTAATATCGCGCAGTTCCAGTACGGGTGGCATGCCATTCTCCTGCTGTAGATAGCACCAGTGCTATAAATAGCACCAGGGGCCAGAGGATGTTACACATGCCTCTGGCCCCCGGTATTACATCGGATTACATTCCGAGAACACCATCGACCGTGATGGTGCCGTCGATGAGGTCCTGCTTGAGTTGATCAATCTCGTCCTGCAGGGTCGCCGGCACGACATCCTCGAACTCATGGAACGGCGCCAGGCCCACGCCACCGTTCTCCAGCGTGCCCACGTACGTGCCGCCCGCGAACGTGCCTTCGGCCACGGCCTTCGCCGCATCGAAGACCGCCACGTCCATCATCTTCATCACCGAGGTCAGCCAGACATCGCTGTACTCCGCCGCAGACACAACCTGATCCGTGTCCACGCCGATGACCTTGCAGCCCGACTGCTGGCAAGCCGCCGCCGTGCCCAGACCCACCGGCCCGGCCACCGGCATGATGATGTCCGCACCTTCGTCCATCAGCGACTCGGCGAACTTCTTCCCGTCATCCGTCGACTCGAAGTTGCCCGTGAACAGCCCATCATTCGCAGCCGTGTCCCAACCCAGGACCTCCACTTCCGTGCCCTTGACCTGGTTGTGATGCTTCACCCCGGCCTCAAAGCCCTTCATGAAGATCGTCACCGTCGGGATCGGCAACCCACCGTACGTCCCCACTTTCCCCGTCTCGGTCGTCGCCGCAGCCGCATACCCCGCCAGGAACGCCGCCTGGTCCGTCGCAAACGTCAGACCCAGCACGTTGTCCAGTGCTACGTCCGACCCGCAGTCCTTCCCGACCACGGCCCCTTCGTAGCAGTCCGGGTAGGCGTAGTCCACGATCGCAAACGCCTGCTCCGGATTCGCTACTGCCGCCGCGGCCGTGTCCACGCCCAACAGGAACCCCACCGTCACGATCAGGTCCAGCTTCTCGCTGACGAACTGCTGAATGTTCTTGGCGTAGTCCGCCTGCTGCTGCGACTCCAGGTACTTCCCCGTCGCCCCTAGCTCGGCCTCCGCCTGCTCGATCCCCGCCCAGGCCGTCGCATTGAAGCTCTTGTCGTCAATGCCGCCCATGTCCGTGACCTGGCCAACCGTGATTTCCTTCACCTCAGCGGCAGGCGCTGCGGCCTCACCGGCCAGCGCGCCATCGACCGTAATCTTGCCGTCGATGAGGTCCTGCTTGAGTTGATCAATCTCGTCCTGCAGGGTCGCCGGCACGACATCCTCGAACTCATGGAACGGCGCCAGGCCCACGCCACCGTTCTCCAGCGTGCCCACGTACGTGCCGCCCGCGAACGTGCCTTCGGCCACGGCCTTCGCCGCATCGAAGACCGCCACGTCCATCATCTTCATCACCGAGGTCAGCCAGACATCGCTGTACTCCGCCGCAGACACAACCTGATCCGTGTCCACGCCGATGACCTTGCAGCCCGACTGCTGGCAAGCCGCCGCCGTGCCCAGACCCACCGGCCCGGCCACCGGCATGATGATGTCCGCACCTTCGTCCATCAGCGACTCGGCGAACTTCTTCCCGTCATCCGTCGACTCGAAGTTGCCCGTGAACAGCCCATCATTCGCAGCCGTGTCCCAACCCAGGACCTCCACTTCCGTGCCCTTGACCTGGTTGTGATGCTTCACCCCGGCCTCAAAGCCCTTCATGAAGATCGTCACCGTCGGGATCGGCAACCCACCGTACGTCCCCACTTTCCCCGTCTCGGTCGTCGCCGCAGCCGCATACCCCGCCAGGAACGCCGCCTGGTCCGTCGCAAACGTCAGACCCAGCACGTTGTCCAGTGCTACGTCCGACCCGCAGTCCTTCCCGACCACGGCCCCTTCGTAGCAGTCCGGGTAGGCGTAGTCCACGATCGCAAACGCCTGCTCCGGATTCGCTACTGCCGCCGCGGCCGTGTCCACGCCCAACAGGAACCCCACCGTCACGATCAGGTCCAGCTTCTCGCTGACGAACTGCTGAATGTTCTTGGCGTAGTCCGCCTGCTGCTGCGACTCCAGGTACTTCCCCGTCGCCCCTAGCTCGGCCTCCGCCTGCTCGATCCCCGCCCAGGCCGTCGCATTGAAGCTCTTGTCGTCAATGCCGCCCATGTCCGTGACCTGGCCAACCGTGAGACCTTCTTCGGTCGGTTCGGCAGGTGCCGCAGTCGGTTCAGCGGGCGCAGCCGTCGGTTCGACCGGTGCCGCGGTCGGCTCGGCCGGGACCGGCGTCGGTTCGGCGCGACCACCACACGCAGTAACGAGCATGCTGAACAGTACAAGCACGCTTAACAGAGCAAATAGTTTGTTGCGCATGTCTAGAAATCTCCTCCAACGGTCAATGTAAGAAATACTATGCACAGAAGTGTGAACGCAAGCGGGCAGCTTGCCTGATCTGCAGGCAGAGGGGCGTCCCACAAGGCAGCCAGAAGGTGCTCCTGCCGGGGCTAACTCTGCCGTCCGAGTAGGCAACCACCTCCTTTCAGCCAGGACGTAAGTGCGGCACAGGCCGAGGCCGCGCGAGAGGAACACAGATTAATGGCCATAAACGAACGCCCTTGCGGGGCGTAGCGGACAGGACACACGACATAAACTGGCATGCCAGCCCGTTCTGAACGCCTGTCTGAGCACGCATTATACCCTTCATAATCTTGCGTCGCAAATTGCGATTGGCAAATGGGTGGGTTCCACACAGGGGTACATCTGCGGGAACCAAGAAGCGGGAGTTTTTGACAACAGGCCGCACGCGGCGTATAATTTCTATACTACTTGATAGAATAATTTGAGGAACGCGATGGCAATGCGAGAGATTATCACGCTCGGCCACCCCACCCTGCGCCAGAAGGCGCGCAAGGTGACCCGGTTCGGGCCGGAAGTGCAACAACTGATTAGCGACATGATTGAGACGATGCGCGCGGCGCCGGGCGTGGGTTTAGCCGCGCCGCAGGTGGACGTGGCGGAGCGCATTGTCGTGGTTGAGCTGCCCGCCGATGAAGAGGAAGGGCTGCCCGCGGAGCTGTACGCGTTCGTCAATCCGGAGATTGTTAAGGCCTCGCGCGATACCGAAGAGGGCGAAGAAGGCTGCCTGTCGATTCCGGGCTACATCGGTGAGGTCGAACGCTCGACCGAGATCGTGATCCGCGGCCAGGATGCGCTGGGCCGGCCGCAGCGCCTGAAGGCACGCGATTATCTCGCCCGCATCTTCCAGCACGAGATCGACCACCTGGAAGGCGTGCTCTTCATCGACCGGGTGACCGAGCCGAGCAAGATACGGCGCATCACCGCGGAGGAAGCGGAGAATGCTACGGGCGAGGTGGCTGAGGCCGCGGCGCTGATGAAGTAGCGCACTAGCGATTTCGCACAATAAAAAGGGAGGGGGCGATGACCCCCTCCCTTTGGTTTAAGCTGCCGCCGAATCCTCAGAAGCTGTTTGAAAAGCTGTGGAGTGAAGCGTCCTCAGACGCGGAACGGGGTCCGCGAAAGCGTCCCGTTCGTCCGCATCTGAGGATGCGGACTCCCCTTTCCAAAAAGGTTCTCAGACGACGTCCAGTGTCTTCTCGGTCTGCGGGTCGAACAGGTGCATGTTGTCCATGTTCAACACGAGGTCGAGCGTCTCGCCTGGGCGGGCGTGCGTGCGCGGATCGACACGGGCGATGAACGACTTCTTCCCGCTCAACAGATACAGGAAGATTTCGTTGCCCATCAACTCGGAGACATCCACGTCGGCCTTGATGGGCGCAGGCGTGATGCCGGGCGCCGCGTACTGGGAGGCGTAGATGTCCTCGGGCCGGACGCCGAACACGACCTTCTTCCCCTTGTGCTGCAGGTAGCCGGCCTTTTTGCTCTCGGGGATCGCGACCTTGAACGTGCCGCCATCAACGTACAGCTTGCCGTCCTGGTCCACGACGGTCGCCTCGAAGAAGTTCATCGAGGGACTGCCGATGAAGCCGGCGACGAAGACGTTGTTCGGATGGTCGTACAGGTTCTGCGGCGTGTCAATCTGCTGCAGGATGCCGTCCTTCATGACCGCAATCCGGCTCGCCATGGTCATGGCTTCCACCTGGTCATGGGTCACGTAGATGAACGTGGTGCCCAGCCGCTGGTGGAGCTTGCTGATCTCGGCGCGGGTCTGCACGCGGAGCTTGGCGTCCAGGTTGGACAGCGGCTCGTCGAAGAGGAAGACCTTCGGGCTGCGGACGATCGCGCGGCCGACGGCCACGCGCTGGCGCTGGCCACCGGAGAGCTGCTTGGGCTTGCGGTCGAGGAACTGGCCGATGCCGAGGATCTCGGCGGCTTCCTTCACCTTCTTGTCGATCTCCGCCTTGGGCACCTTCCGCAGCTTCAAGCCGAACGCCATGTTGTCGTAGACGCTCATGTGCGGGTAGAGCGCGTAGCTCTGGAACACCATCGCGATGTCGCGGTCCTTGGGCGGCACGTCGTTGACGACGCGGTCGCCGATCATGATGCGGCCATCGGAGATTTCTTCCAGACCCGCCAGGAGGCGCAGGCTAGTCGTCTTGCCACAGCCGGAGGGGCCGACGAAGACGAGGAATTCCTTGTCCGCGATTTCGATGTTCAGGTCGTTGACGGCGATGACGTCACCGAACCGCTTGTAGACATGCTCGTAGATTACATTGGCCATCGAAGTATGTGCTCCTTTGAAGCAATAGATTATGTATGATGCGCTGAAGCCGGGACCAGCGATTGCTGGCACACCGGGCTGGCCGGGCAGACAGAACTATTCGGTCGAGCGAGCGATATCCCCGATTGGATCGCTAGGCCGAGCCTCTGCGAATCCAATGGCCAAGACCGGGTAAATCGACCGACTCGGGCGCCGCAGGCCGTAACCGCTCTGCCGGGCCGCGTCAAGTGCGAGATGGAAGATGGACGTTGGAAGATTAGGCGTGGGCTGAGGGAGCCGCGCGATGGCGACGACCATGTGTAGAACTCAGGCCCTTGAGTGATACACCTCCTGCACCGGAGCGAAGGTTCCCCGGAAGGGAATCCCCGAGGGGGAAAGGTATTGCTGCTGCCCGCCCATGCCTGGCCGCACCGGACAGTCCGCAAACGTGGACTGTAGTCTAGCACACCTTGTATGGGCTGCCAAATCGCGAAAAGACTGCAAGCGCGCTTCCAGCGCGGCGGGGCTGCGTGTATAATGGGCGCATGTCGCATGACTCGCCCACACCGCGACGGCTGCCCTGGAATGGCCTCCTGGCGTTCCTCGCACTGGCCGTGCTGCTGACCATCCTGCTGGCGCCGCCCCATAGCCTTCTCGACAAGGCCGACCGGGCCGCATTCGCCGTGTGCCACCGCATCCCCGAACGCACCTTCAGCCTGAACGGCCGGCCGCTGCCTCTCTGCGCCCGCTGCAGCGGCACCTACCTGGGCACGCTGGCAGGCCTGGCGGTGCTGGCGGTGCGCGGCCGCGGGCAGGCGAGCCGGCTGCCGGGCCGGCGTATGACCGTCGTGCTGGCCCTGTTCGTCCTGGCGTGGGCGCTGGACGGTGCGAACTCGTACCTCGCGCTGCTAGGCCTGCCGCACCTATACGAGCCGAGCAATCTGCTGCGCCTCGTCACCGGCACGCTGCAGGGATTGGCCATTGCGAGCTTTCTGCTGCCCGTCGCCAACCTCGTGCTGTGGGTTGCACCTGCGCCCGTACGCTCTGCCGGCTCAGGAACCGACCTGCTCTGGCTTTTGGTGGGCGGAGCAGTCGTCGCTGCCCTGGTCAGCAGCGACCAGCCGTGGCTGCTGTATCCCCTGGCCTTGCTCAGCGGATTGACCATCGCCGGGCTGTTCGGGCTGCTGAACGGGATGCTCGTGTTGATGCTGTTCCGGCAGGAGGCGCGTGCGGTGCGCTGGACCTCGCTGGCCGCACCCCTCCTGGTGGGCGGCGCGCTGGCTCTGGTCGAGCTCGCGGCGATCGGCCTCGTGCGCGACTGGCTGACGGTACGGTTCGGCCTGCCGTTTTGAGGGAGGTAGGACGCACGGGGCGAGGTGACCTCACTGCCAACCGAGTGACAGG
>CAZTMA010000116.1:0-18039 GCA_964614645.1 uncultured Anaerolineales bacterium | reverse complement strand
GGCCGTGCCCGCGATGACGCGGCTGGTCTGGCTGCCATTGGCGTCGTAGCTGTAGCTGTTGCCGAACGCGGCGGTGACTGCGTGCGGCTGGCTGCCGTAGGTGTACGCGTTGCCGTTGTAGCTGGTCAGGCTGCCGATGGCGTTGTACTGGTAGGTGTGGCTGTACTGGCCCACGCCCACTGCGCTCGTGGCCGCGCTGGTCAGCCGGTCCAGCCAGTCATAGCCGAAGGTCTGCGTCTGGCCGCTGTTGGCGCTGTCGGTCAGCGTCTGCACGTTGCCCGCCAGATCGTAGGTGTAGGCCCACTGCTGCAAGTTGGCAAACGGGCTGGCCGTGCCCGCCTGGAGCGTGTCCAGCCGCAGCGTGTTGGCGTTGTAGACCGCCTGCCGCGTGAAGCCGTTCGGCCCGCTGTCCAGGCGTTGCTCGATCACCTGGCCCTGCGCGTTGTAGGCCGTGCTGGCGACGTACGGGGTGCCGTCGTCGCTCGTCACAGTGGTGAGCTGGCCGACCGCGTTGTAGCCGAAGGTGACGATCTCGCCTGGCTGGCCCGCATTGCCGCCGGGGTAACGCAGCGTCGCGCGCTGGCCCAGGGGGGTGTAGGTGGTGTCGAAGCGGAAGACGCCCCCGCCCCCGCCCGGCACGGTGTATTGCTGCTGCAAGGGCCGGTTGAGCGCGTCATAGGCGACCGTGAAGACCTCGGTTGTGCCCTGGCTGCTGTAGGCCAGGCTCTTGGACGGCAGGCCGAGTTGCCCGGTCGCGTCATACTGCCACTCGGCCAGGATCGTGCCGGTCGGGCTGTCCTGGCGTTTGCGGATCAGCCGATTCAGTGCATCATATTCCAGGTAGAGCCAGCGGCTCGCGCCGTCGCGCTGCGAGGTGAGGTTGCCGGCGTTATCGTAGCCGTACTGCCAACTGCCCATGTCCGGGTCGGTCATGCCTGTTTTGCGGCCCAACAGGTCGTAGCCGATGGCGGTGACGTTGTTGGCCGCGTCGGTGACGCCGGTCAGCCGGCCGGCCAGGTCGTAAGCGTAGTGGGTGGTGTATGTGCCGTCGCTGTTGTACTCCAGCACCTGGGTCGTCTGGCCGAAGGCGTCGGTCACGGCGTCCCGCCGGTGGTCGTTGGCGTCGTAGCCGGAAGTGGTCCAGCCATCGTAGGTGGCGCGCGTGGCCCAGAGTGGGGTTCCACCGCTGCGCGTCTCCTGGCGCAGCGCGCGACCCAGTTCGTCGTAAGTCGTATAGGTGTAATGTGCCAGGCTGGTCCAGGTCGGCGCAACATAGCCGCTGCCGGCCGCGCCGGCCACCTCGTAGGCCGCGCTGCGGTAGGCCGTTTGGCCGACCGTGTTGTAGCCGGTGGAGGTGACGCTGCGGTTGCCGTTCGCCAACGGGGCCTGGCTTTGCAGGCTGCGGCCGAACCCGTCGAAGTAGCCCCAGCCTGCCAGGTAGCTGCTGGTCGCGGTATCCTGCAACTGGCGAGTCTTGATCCACGCCGGCCGCTGGTCGGCCGCGTAGACGAACTCCTGGCTCGCGGGGCCGCTCGTCGGCTCGGTCGGTAGCCAGACCTTGACCAGCCGGCCAAATGCGTCGTACTGCGCCGCGGTGACGCGACCGTTAGCGTCGGTGACGCTGGTCGGCGCGCCCCAGCCGGGATCCACGACTGTGCTGCTGGTCTGGTTCAGCGCGTTGGTCACGCTCTGGGCATAGCCGTAGAACGCGTGATAGGCCGTCGTGGTGGTGTGATTGTTGGGATCGGTGACCGTGGTCGGGCGGCCATAGGCATCGTACGCGGCGACGGTGTCCGCATAGGCGACGGTGGGTGTGACCTCGCTGTAGGCGCGGATCAGGGTCGGGCGGCCCTGGGTCGGCGCGACGCCCACCGCCTGGCCATCGTAGGCGTACTGCACGAGGCCGAGCTCCGTGCCCACGATGCTGGCCGGTTGCGCCGCGCAGACGTCCAGCCCCCAGGTATATAGGTTGCCGCCGTGGTAGTAGACCTGGTCCTGGACCTTCAGCTTCCAGGTGCCGTTCGCCGCCAGCCCGTCGAAGCCTGACAGCGCGTTGGTCGGCCGGTAGACGCCGTTGTCAGTCGGCGGACAGGGCCAGGCGCCGGCCGCGTTGGGCGACTCGTCACGGAATGGCCTTAGGCACATCGGTGCTACTGCAAGCAGGACGGGGATTGGCGGGACATGGACACCTCCTCCATTGGAGTGCCAGGCGCGACGCGTGCAGACGTTCGGTCGGAGCGTGCTCCGGTCCAGGCTCCCCGGAGCGCAGGCCCGGAGCAACCCGCGCCCACTACTGGGCGCTGCTGATCGAGTGTGTTCCGGAAGTCACAATCCATCTGTTTATAGCATGGATCCAGGTATCCGTCAATAGCGATTGTGTGAGCTCCGAGGCGCACCAACCTGACCTGCATCATATACCGCTGAGTGGGCTGCAGATATCATAGGCGTGGGTTGGCCTATCTGTAGGTTGACCGGTGCGGTCACTGTAGCCCGCGCGTGCAGCTTCGCATCACGCCCTCAGGCGGCTCCTGGCCTTGATCGCCCTGGAACCTGGTTGCACCGAAGCCCGGTTCTGACGATAACTTGTGTGAAGGAGCCTCTGATGCTGCAACGTGTCAGGCACATCCTGGGCGGGATGTGCGTCATCCTCCCCTTGGCGACGTTAGCCCTGATCCTGCAGGGCCAACACGCCGGCTCTGCTGCGTCCACGCAGCTTTTCGTTTCCAAGCTGCCGACGCCGACCCCGGCGGCCACCGCCACGCCGGCCGTGCCCGGTTTGTTCATCTCGCCGCTCAGCACGCCGGCCGGCATGGCGATCCAGGCTCATCTGCCGTTGGTTTATCGACAACCTACACCGACTCCAACTGCCACCCCGACGCCGATCAAGTATGGCTGGAAGGGCATCGGGCATCCCGATGAGGCGAGTACACGGGAGCTGGGGGCTGATAGCAGCAACGGCTTCTGGGGCATCAATCCGGACTGGTGGTTTGATTGGGGACGGAGTCGTACTGAACTCGGTACGGATGCTAGTGCTGAGGAGATCATTGGGCACATGGCAGCCATGCTGGCGGTGCCAAGCTATGTACCGATGGTGGCGTGTACCTCGGACGTCGACAATGCCGTGGCGCCTGAGGCTATCGCAACGTTAGCCGCCGATTATCCGGGCCGCGTCTGGCTGATGTTCAACGAGCCAGATAACGATGGGCACTGGGACAGTTGCGGGTTCGGAATTGCAGCGAAACACCCCTTTTTCACTGATAAAGACTGGACTGGCCTGGGCGCATACTTAGCCGATGAATACGCTAAGTATGCCACAGCCATACGCAATGCCGATCCCACAGCTCGCATTTTCACGTTGGCTACCATGCAGCTACCCATGACCACCCTCACCGTGCCGACCAATCCCAATGATACGTACAAACAAAGGGCTATACCGATCTGGCAGGGCTTTCTGAGCAGGATGGCCAGCCAGTATTCCGATGTGCCGATCGACGGGATTGCCATCCACGCTTACCCCAACAACTTCAGCACTTATCACACCGGGCCGACAACCGCTTGCCAGCGTGATGTGTTTCTGGATCCTGAGTGCGTACAACGGGCCATAGAGGACGCTTACGGTTTCTTTCAGAACTACAGTAGCTTCAACCCATACGCTAGCTTGACCCAAAACAAGCCGATCTGGTTAACTGAGACGGGTGTATTGACAAAACTCACTCAGTTAGACTGGAACAGCGTTCAGACGGGCTATCAAACTCCCCTGATGAACTGGCTGCTTCCTCGCATGGTGCCTACCGCGCAGCCTTGCTGCGCTTGGATCAATAGCGTGGCGTGGTATAGCACCCACCGCAATGCCGGTGGGGTAGATCATACGGCCAGCAACCTGCTCGTGCCGACCCCGGCTAGCAGCGCGTTGACGCCCTTGGGTGAAGCCTGGCATACGCTATCATGTCCAGGCTGTAGCTGTCCGGGCTATGATTGCCAATGAGGGGAAGTAGATGAAAAAACACTCGACTTTGCTGTACCTTTTCAGATGTTGGGTGCTGTTCATGGTGCTAGCTATTCCGGCAGAGCCGCTTAGGGCACAAGAGGTGCTGCCGATCTGCGGTAGTTCGATGTGGATTCAGGAGGTTTTTGTCTCCCCTACTTTTCGTCAGGATCACACGCTGTTCTTGCGCGTCCGCAATGAGGTAGAGGATCGGGGGGAGATCTGGTTAAGTCGCGATGGCGGTCTCAACTCGCGTCAGGTTCTAGCCGATTCTTGGGTGTTCCATGTGGCAGTTTCGCCGGATTTCGCAACAAATCAGACCCTCCTGGCGTTGCTAGATGACCGTTTCGCCGTGTCCCACGATGGCGGGCAGACCTGGGTCTACCAGGCATCTCCAGGCCACGGATTCGGTAGCGCGGTGATCACAGCTGAAGGCGCTTGGTTCGTATTTCTAAATGCAGGCAATCCCGGCGGGTACGACCCGCAGCGCGAAGGCGTGTTCGTCTCGATGGACGAAGGCGCAAATTGGCAGCAGTTGTACAGCGGCAAGGTCTACGCCATGAATGTCTCGCCTCTCTACGAGCAGGACCAGACCATTTTCATCTCACCGGGCGGCTACAAGTACAACGGCGGCCTCCTCCGCTCCACCGATGGCGGCGCGACCTGGCAGGAGAGCAACACCCACCTCAGCTATGGCGGCGCCGATCAGGTTCATCAGATCGCCTTCTCGCCCAGCTATGGCCAGGACGGCACGATCTATGTGGACTCGGACGGAAAGCTCCATCGCTCCACCGATGCGGGCGCTACTTGGCAGTTCATTGACATCGGTGAATGGATCGAGAACTGGCGGCCGCTGCAGGACTTCGTGCTCTCCCCGCGCTACCCGACGGATCACACGCTGTGGATTCACGGCGGACAGTACGGCTTCGCGGTGTCTCGGGATGCGGGCGCGACCTGGCAGCCGCTCTCGCAGCCGATTATCCCGTGGGTCGCGCTGGATGACTGCACCGGCGCGGACTGTACGCCCACTATCGTGGGCCGCTATCACAACAATTCGATGCTATACAAGTCCTACGACTACGGCCAGACGTGGCAGTGCCTGGAGACGCCGGTGCAGCCCGCGCCGCCGCCGGCTGAGATCCCCGAGCCGGGCACGCTCCTGCTGCTGGCCAGCGGGCTGGCCGCGCTGGCGGGGTACCGCGTACGGCGGCGGAGCACACAATAAGGGTAGGGGCGGGGTCTCCCCGCCCGCAGGGAGGATCATCGCGATTGCCCCCATCCTGGCTCAAAGGTCCCTGAGCATCCCGGCCAGCGCCCGCGCGCGCTGGGGCGCGTCGCCGACATAGTCAGTCGCATCCAGCAGCCCGCGCATCTCCTCCGCGGCGCCCGGCCAGTAGCCTGCGAGCCGGGGGTCGGCGCAGAGCGCGTCGATCAGCGGGTTGGCTGCGCCTCCCTGCACCGCGGCCCACGCGGCCAGCGCGTGCTCGCGGATGACCTCGTGTAACCCCTGCCGATCGCCCCCGCGCTTGGCCGCCTCCATCAGCAGCCGCTCGGTTGCGGCGAACGGCCCGTAGACGGCCAGCAGCCGCGCGGCCGCGCGCTTGTCCACCCGCAGCCCCTCGACCAGCCGCAGCCCGCGGCGCAGCAGCTCGTCCGCCATCAGGAAGGCCTCAGGCAGGACGCTGCGGCGGTTGGCCGAGTCATCCAGCGTCCGCTCCAGCAGGCTGTGCGCGGCATTGTCCCACGCGACCCGCGGCAGTGCAGCGAGATGCCGCGCGAGGCTGTCGATGTTCTCCGCATGGATGGGGTTGCGTTTGAACGGCATCGCGCTCGAACCAACCTGCCGGCTGCCGAACGGCTCCGCCCACTCGCCCAGCGGCGGCGACTGCAGCACGCGCAGGTCGAACGCGAACTTGTACAGCGTCGCGGCCAGTCCGGCCAGCGCAGCCAGCACGCGATAGTCCTGCTTGCGGGGGTAAGTCTGCGTCGCAACCGGGAACGCGGGCAGGTCGAGCGCATCCATGACGCGCTGCTCCAGCCCGGCGGGCGACAGGCCCGTGCCTGCCAGTAGCTGCGCGTAGGAGGCGGAGGTCCCGACCGCGCCCTTCAGCCCCTTGCCGCAGATCTCGCCGCGCACGCGCACCAGCTCGGCGTGGTCGGCCAGCAGGTCCTGGGCGTGCTGCGCCAGACGGTAGCCGATGGTGGTCGGTTCCGCGGGCTGCAGGTGGGTGAAGGCCATCGTGGGCGCATCCGCCCAGCGCTCGATCTGCTCTGCGAAGGCGGCCAGCAGCTTGCGCGTACCGGCCAGCAGGAGGTCTAACCCTGCGCGCAGCCGCAGCGCATCCGCGTTGTCCTCGATGTCCATGCTCGTCGCGCCGAGGTGGATGATGCCGCCGCCGACCTGACACTGCTCCGCATAGGTGCGGACCTCGGCCATCAGGTCGTGGTGGATCTCCGCCTCGATGGCATGGGCGCGGGGCAGGTCGATGTCCCCCGCATGGCCGCGCAGGTCTGCCACCTGTTCCGGCGTGACAAGCCCCGCGGCCTGCTCGGCCTCAGCCAGCGCGACCCAGATGCGCCGCCAGAGCCGGCGCTTGTGCGCCTCGCTCCACAGGCTGCGCATCTCCGGCGAGCCGTAGCGCCAGGTGAACGGCGAGAGGTAGGTGTCGTGGGTGAAGGACTCTGCCATGGCGCGCTACATCACGATCAACTGGTCGCGCTCGGGGCCGACCGAGATGTACTGGATGGGCACGCCCGCCAGCTCCGTCATCCGGTGCAGGTAGGCACGCGCGGCCTTGGGCAGGTCGTCCCACGTGCGCGCCTCGCGCGTCGGTTCCTGCCAGCCGGGCCATGTCTCGTAGACCGGCTCGGCCAGGGCCATGTCACAGGTGTCGGGCACGCGCGCGATGACCTCCCCGCGGATGCGGTAGCCGGTGCAGATGTTGAGCTCCGGCAAGCCGTCGAGCACGTCGAGCTTGGTGACGGCCAGGCCGGTGAACCCGTTCAGCCATGCGGCGTACGCGATGGCCACCCCGTCGAACCAGCCGCAGCGCCGGGGCCGGCCGGTGGTCGCGCCGAACTCCTGGCCGACCTCGCGCAGCCGCGCGCCGGTCTCGTCGTGCAGCTCCGTGGGGAATGGTCCCGCGCCGACGGCAGTGCTGTACGCCTTGACGACGCCGATGACCCTGTCTATCGCGCGCGGGGGCAGCCCCGCGCCGAGATATGCGCCCGCGGCCAGCGGGTTGGAGGACGTGACATAGGGGTAGGTGCCCCAGTCCAGGTCGCGCATGACGCCGAGCTGGCCCTCCAGCAGTACCTCGTGGCCCCCGCGCACGGCCTCCTGCACCATCGGCAGGGTGTCGGTGATGCGGCCGGCCAGCGCTTCGCCCCAGCTCAACGCCTCACCGATGACGTCTTCCAGCGCGAGGGGGGCTGCGCCGAAGTGCCCAAGCTCGCGATTCTTCGCGGGCAGGACCAGGGTGAGCCGCTCGCGCAGATAGTCGGGCCGCAGCAGGTCGCCCAGGCGGATGCCGTGGCGCGCGGCCTTGTCCGCGTAGGTCGGGCCGATGCCGCGCTTCGTGGTGCCGATCTGCGCACCCCCGCGCGCGCCCTCTTCCAGCCCGTCGAGCAGCCGGTGATAGGGCATGACCACATGGCCACGCTCGGAGAGCCAGAGGTTGTCCAGGCTGACATTCGCGGCAGTCAGCTCGGCCATCTCCGCCAGGAGCGCGGGTGGATGAACGACTGTGCCGGGGCCGATAATGCAGCGCGTGGCCGGGTTGAAGATGCCGGAGGGGACGAGGTGGAGCCGGAAGAGCCCCAGGTCGTTGACCACCGTGTGTCCCGCGTTGTCGCCGCCCTGGTAGCGGATCACCAGGTCCGCCTGCTGCGCGAGGTAATCTACGACGCGGCCCTTGCCCTCGTCGCCCCACTGCGCGCCTACCACTGCCGTGATTGTCATGATATCTGCCTCTCAGTGTCCGTCCGCATTTGAGAATGCGGACTCCTCTCGGTAAACAGCGGAGTGGAGCGTCCTCAGACGCGGAACGGCCCCACGATTGGCGTGTCCGTCCGCATTTGAGAATGCGGATTCGTCGAACCGGTGCTCTGTCAGCGCGGGTTCGCCTGGTAGTTCGGCGCTTCCTTCGTGACCAGGATGTCGTGCGGGTGGCTTTCGATCAGCCCGGCGTTGGTGATGCGGATGAAGCGAGCCTTCTCACGCAGCTCGGCCAGGTCCGCCGCGCCGACGTAACCCATGCCGGAGCGCAGCCCGCCCATCAACTGGAAGACGTAGTCGGCCAGCGCGCCCCTGTACGGAACCTGGCCCTCGATGCCCTCCGGCACGACCTTGCCGCCGCCCGCCTGCCCCGACGCGTAGCGGTCGTTCGCCCGGCCCTTCATCGCGCCCATGGAGCCCATGCCGCGGTATTCTTTGAAGCGGCGGCCCTCGGTGATGACGGTCTCCCCCGGTGACTCGTCCAGCCCGGCCAGCAGCGAGCCCAGCATGACCGCGTCTGCGCCTGCGGCCAGCGCCTTCACGATGTCGCCGGAGTACTTGATGCCGCCGTCCGCGATGATCGCGACCCCGCGCGGCCGCGCCGCGGAGGCACACTCCGCAATCGCGGAAATCTGCGGCACGCCGACGCCCGCGACCACGCGCGTCGTGCAGATGGACCCCGCGCCGACGCCGACCTTGACCGCATCCGCGCCCGCATCGATGAGCGCCCCGGTCCCTTCGGCGGTGACGACATTCCCGGCCAGGACCGGCACCTGGGGCGCAATCATCTTCGCGCGACGGATGGCCTGCAGTACGTTGGCCGAATGGCCGTGCGCGGTGTCCACCGCGAAGGCATCCACCCCTGCATCGAGCAGCAGCTCCAGCCTGGTGTCCAGGTCGCTCCCCACGCCGATGGCCGCCGCGACGAGCAGTCGGCCCCGGCCGTCGGTCGCTGCAGCGGGATAATCCTGCTTCTTCAGGATGTCCTTGTAGGTGATGAGGCCCTTGAGCATGTTGTGCTCGTCCACGATGGGGAGCTTCTCGATGCGGTGGCGGTGCAGGATGGCCTTTGCCTCCTCCAGCGCGATGCCCATCGGCGCGGTGACGAGGTTCTCGGCGGTCATGTATTCGCGCACGGGCGCGTCGTGCTGGGTGGCGAAGCGGATATCCCGGTTGGTCAGGATGCCGACGAGCCGCCCGTCCTCGGTGATGGGGACGCCGGAGATGTGGTAGCGCGACATAATCTTCTCGGCATCTGCGAGGGTCGCGTCGGGGTGCAGCGTGATGGGGTCGACGATCATGCCGGACATCGAACGCTTGGCCTTGTCCACCTCTGCGGCCTGCGCCTCGGGGCTCAGGTTGCGGTGGATGACGCCCAGCCCGCCCTGGCGCGCCAGCCCGATCGCCATCGCGGCCTCAGTGACGGTATCCATCGCGGCGGAGAGCACGGGGATGCTCAGTGCTAACGCCTCGTGGAGTCGCGTGTGGATGTCCACATGGGAAGGCAGGACTTCGGCGTAGCCCGGAACCAGGAGGAGATCATCGAAAGTGAGCGCCTCGGCGGCGCGGAGATCGGCATATTGCATACGGCAGCCTCCCAAATACAAAGCCCTACCCGTGACATCGCATCAGGGTAGGGCGGCAGCTCGTCGCTGAAGGTGCGGATAACCCCTAGCTGCTATTTTACACTTGCGGACATCGGGAGGCAAATAACATCGACCCTCACGCACCGGTTCCCAGTGTTGGAAATAAAAAAATGCATGTTTTCGCGTGTTGACAGGGTAGAACAAGTGTGCTATACTGGGGCAATCGTGGATTTCGGGGTCGTCCTATCGCCGATCCGGCTGAGTGAGCCCCCCCTTCACGACTGAGACCTTCCGAAAACCGTTGCAACGTTGCAAATTGCAACGCTCCCCGCGCAGGGCCTCGCGGCGCCATCCGTTGCAACGTTGCAAATTGCAACGCTCCCCGGGCCAGGCCTCGCAGTGCCTGTGGCCCTGTGCGCTGAGACTTGGGATAACCGGTCCCTTACCACTTGCCGCTGCGACCGCCGCCTCGCGACCGGCCGCCGCCAAACGACGAACGCGAGCTGCTCGAAGAACGCCGGCTCGACGACCGTCCGCTGAGTGACCGTCCCATCATGGACCCCCCGGCCACTGAGCGCCCGGCCGGTGCGGAGCGCACGAGCCGCGGGATCGTGATGTCGTTGGCGTTCTGGTAGTTGCAGTTGCGGCAGGCGCGTTCGATGCGCTCGACCCCCGTCCGCTCGTAGGTCGGCTCGACGAGGCGTTGGCGCTGCACGCTGAGGGCTTGATAGCCGCAGCTCGGGCAGCTCTCGTAGCCCGAGAACCAGCGGCGCTCCTTGCGCAGCACGTGGTTGCCACACTCCTCGCACTTCCAGACGGCATAGTTGACCGAGTTCAGGAGCTCCTCGGTCTGCTGGCCGGCGTTGAGAAATGCATCGTCGGCGGCTTCGTCCAGCACGTGCATCTGGCCGCCGCAGTTGGGACAGCGCCGGCTGCGCCGGTTCAGCAGTTGATACACCCCATAGCCGCCCAGTCCCAGCACGCCCAGCCCCCCGGGAATCGCCACGAGCGGACCAATGGGTGTGCCCCCGCCTGACCCCGCCGCTGGCGCTGCTGCCGGTTGCTCCGCAGGGGCAGGCGCCGATGCAGGCGCCGGTGCAGGCTCCTGCCCGCCGATCTGCATGCCGGATGGCGTGGGGGCCGGCGCCCGGGTGCGCGCTGGGTCGACCCCGCGCTGCCACTCGGCGGTCAGAACGTCTGCCAGCCTGAGCGTGCCGTCTCGCAGCCCGCGGCCATAGCTGCCCTCCCGGAACTGCGGGATCATCTGCTCGTCGATGATGGCCTGCACCTGGTCATCCAGCGCAGCCTCGTACCCCGCGCCCACCTCGATGCGCACCTCACGGTCGTTCACCGCCAGCAGCAGGAGCGCGCCATTGTTCAGCTCGCTGTCTCCGATGGCCCAGGTGTTGAAAAGATTCGTGGCGAAGATCTCCAGGGTGCGGTCGCCGGTGCCGAAGTCGCTGAACGAAGGTACGGTGACCACGACGACTTCCACGCCTGTTTCGTTATAGAGCCGGCTAAGTCGCTCCGCAATCGCGTCCGCTTCTGCGTCACTCAGGACGCTTGCGAAATCATTGAGGTAGGCATCCACCGGCGCAGGATAATCGCGCCAGGGTGCAAAGAATTCCGGCACAACGACAAGCCACAGGGCAAGTAGAACCCGATACATAGCGCTCTCCAATTTTCTGGTGACCAAAGATCGTAACGGCAAGTATACGGAGCAAGCCGGAGAACGTCAAGGAAGCTGATGATGCAGATGCATAGAAGCTCAGGTCTTTATGAATGAATCGTCACGTTTGGAGCGCGATTTGTCGTTGACATCGACAACACCAAGTGCTATAATGCACTCGTCTCTCTTTAGTCCATCTTTTTCAATTTCGCACAGCCGTCCCTGACCGGAGGCCACCCTTGTGTGCCCACCCTGGCGGGAAGTCCGCATCCGCGCGCATAAGCGCGCCCCTGCTTTGTTCAGGCCACCCTTCTGGGGACGAACCGGCCGGGCCTGCCTGTACCGGTCCTTCAGGCGCGCCCAATCGTATCTGGCTTCCTCTCGGTCCGCCCGTTGTATGCCTTCCCACCGCAGGCATACACAGGCTTCATAGCGTGTAGGTCAGGCAGCCGTCCTCGTGCTGTTGCCACTCCCAATCCAAGGAGGAACGTTTATGACCCCAATCGTTGGTTGGCGCAAAGCGCCTCCCCTTTCAATCTTCGTGCTGCTTGTATTGCTCTTGTCGATGGTCATCGTCGTTCCCGCGGGCGCCGAAGGCGCGCCGTTGGACCGCATCCCCGGTTATCCCAAGGCCGGCTGCTATGATTTGGAAGTACGCGGGACGGGTATGTGGTCTGGCTCGTCGGGCGCAAACATCGATATCTCCGTGCCCGGGCCGGTCGTCGACGCATACCTGGTCTGGATCGGGACCGAAGACATCGGCGCACCCGATTCGCCCAACAACAGCGACCTTACGGTCAACGGCACGACGGTCATCGGCCAACTGTTGGACCAGAAGAAGTCCAGTCCCAGGAGCGCCGAGTGGTTCATGTGGCGCGCCGATGTGGGCCCGAGCGGCTACAACCTCGTCCAACAGGGTGCGAACAGCTTCGCCCTCTCCGGCTGGGGTGCGCTGCCGGAAGACACCCGGCGCAACGGCGCCAGCCTTGTGGTCGTGTACAGCACCGGCGCCTGCACAAACGCCCGGCTGATCGACCTGACGGACGAGATGGACTGGTACTGGGAGAACACGCCGGGGGAGGAAACCACCGGCCTGGTCATCTTCCAGTTCGAGTCGGCGCCGACCGACCGCACGGTGACGCTCTTCCTCAACCATGCGGGCACGGACCACCTGAATCCTTGTCGCCCGGAGAACCTGTGGGGCGCCTGGGGCACGGGCACGCCGCCCGGTAACATCATCAACTACGGGATGCCTTCGACGGGCGTCAACGGCGGCCGGCTGCTGGCCAATAATCCGTTTGGCCGCTATTACGAATGCGGCACGACCACCTATTCGCCGGTAGTCGAGTATTTCGGCGGCTATGTCGGGGCGGAATGGGCGGTCACTCGGCTGAAGGTGAACATCCCTGCGGGGACGACCTGGCTGGCGGTGCAGGGCGAGTCCGTGGACACCGGCGCGCAGGATATTCAGCAGATGGGCGAGAGCGGCGCCTGGTTCATCCAGGCGGCCATCCCGCTCGCCAACCCTGAGCTGAAGGTCAGCAAGACGGACGGGCTGGCTGAGGCAGCGCCCGGCGACACGCTGACCTACACGATCAATTACGAGAACTATGGTGTGAGCCCCGCGGTCAACACGGTCATCGTCGACACCCTGCCGGAGCGTGCGAGCTACGTCAGCGCCACCAACGGCGGCGTCTACGACAGCGCGACGCATACGGTCAAGTGGGAGCTGGGCACGCTGAATGCGGGCGTGACCGGACAGGTCGCAGTGACCGTAGAGCTGGACCCGGTCTTCCCGTCCGGCACGACCACCGTCACGAACCGTGCGGTCATCAGCACCACTTCGGCGGGCGACACGAATCCCGCGGACAACGAAGCCACCGATGACACCAGTGTGACGGCGCAGGCGGAGTTGAGCATCGACAAGACCGGCGCACCGGAACCGGTGGATGCCGGCAGCGAACTGACGTACACGGTGGACTGGACCGTGGGTGGCAACGCCTATGCGGAAGATGTCACCATCGTGGACACGCTGCCGCAGGAAGTCGCCTTCGTGAGCGCGACGGATGCGGGCCTGTATGACCCGGCCACGCACACCGTCACCTGGCTCCTGGGCGATGTCACGCCCGTGACGTCCGGTGTGTACGAAGTGACCGTCGAGGTCAAGAGCCCGCTGTACAACGGGACCACCTTCACCAACAATGTCACCATCGCCGATAAGGCGGGCGACAGCGCGAGTGACAGCTTTGTCAGCACCGTGCGCAGCAGCCACGAGCTGGTGGTGGACAAGACTTCCGCCCCTGACCCGGTGGACGCAGGCGCCGAACTTACCTACACGATCGACTGGGCCGTCACCGGCAATGAACCGGCGGACAACGCGGTCATCGTGGACACCCTGCCCGACAACGTCACGCTCGTCGATGCGGATGGCGGCACGTATGACGCAGCCGCCCACACGATTACCTGGGACCTCGGTGACCTGATGACACCGGAGAGCGGCAGCTTTACGGTGGTCGTGCAGGTCGCGAGCCCGCTCTACGACGGCACGCTGTTGACCAACGTCGTCGACTTCTCCGACGAGACCCCCGGCTCCACCCCGGTCCAGGACACCAACGTGACGACCGTGGCCGCGGACCACGTGCTGACCCTCGACAAAGATGACAGCCCGGACCCGGTGACCAAGGGCTCGGAACTGACCTACACGCTCGCCTGGGGTGTGGCAGGTAATGAACCGGCGGACGGCGTGGTTCTGAAGGACCCGCTGCCCTTCGGCACACAGTTCGTGAGCGCATCGGATGGCGGCGTCTATGACCCGGCCATGCGCATCGTCACCTGGGACCTGGGCGACAAGGTGCCCGGCGACTCCGGCACGCTGATGTTGGTTGTCAAGGTCAACCTGGACTTCCCCAACAACCTCAACATCGAGAACCGGGCCACCATCTCCGACGAGAAGCCGGGCAAGGACCAGGAGGTGGTCGAGCTGACCAACGTCCTGCAGACGCCTGAGGGGACCATCGGCGATACGGTCTGGTACGATAACAACCGCAACGGCATCCGCGAGCCGGTGGAGCCGGGCCTCGGCGGCGTGACGGTCACGCTGTCGCTGGCAGGGGCGGATGGCGTATGCAGTGACGACGATACGGTCGTCGCAACGAAGGTGACGAACCCGAACGGGAGTTACCTGTTCACGGGCGTAGGCGTGGGCGTCTACTGCGTGCGCGTGGATGATACGACGCTGCCCGGCGGGCTGACGCTCGTCAGCGGCACGGACCCCCACGGGCCGATCGCCCTGATGGAAGGCGAGGACTACCTCAAGGCAGACTTCGGCTACGCCGGCGACCAGGCCATCGGTGACCGGGTGTGGAGCGATGCGGATGGCGACGGCGTGCAGGATGCCGGCGAGGTCGGCATCGGCGGCGTCACGCTCGACCTGCTCTCCGCGGGCGAGGACGGCCAGTGCGGCACCGCGGATGATGCGGTGGTCAGCAGCACGACCACCAATGCCGCGGGCGTCTACCTCTTCACGGGCATGGGCCCCGGCGCCTTCTGCGTGCGGGTAACCGACACTGCAGGCGTACTGACCGGCCTGACACAGACTGGCGGCACGAATCCGCACGGTCCGATCACGCTTGCGGCCGGCCAGTCCTACCTGGACGCAGACTTCGGGTATCAGCGCCAGTGCGTGACCATCGGTGACCTGATCTTCTACGATGCCAACCGCAACGGCGTGTACGAACCCGGCCCGAACGAACGCGGCATCTCCGGCGTGACGGTCAATCTCGTGGCGCCCGGCCCGGATGGCGTCCTCGGCACCGCGGATGACGTGACCGTGGCGACGACGACGACCAATGCCAGCGGCGCGTACCTGTTCAGCGGCCTCGCGCCCGGTTCGTATTGGGTCGTGGTCACTGACCTGAACAACCGTCTGTTGGGCTATACGCAGACCTACGGCGCACCGAACGCGGACAACAACGGCCAGGTGAGCCCGTATCCGGTCACCATCGACGCGTGCGGCAGTGTGCTGACGGCAGACTTCGGGTATGCCGACGGCCATATCCTGACCGTCACGAAGGACAACAACCTGCCTGCGGGCCAGCCGGTCGATGCCGGCGCCGAGCTGGTCTGGACGATCACCTATGCCGCAGCCGGCCGCGAGGCCGCGCCCAACGCAGTGCTGACGGACTACCTGCCCATGCAGGTGGACTTCATCTCCTGCAGCGACGGCTGCACGTATGACCCGGCGACCCGCACGGTGGTGTGGAATCTGGGCGACCTGCAACCGGGCGACGAGGGCACGCGGACGCTGACCGTCAGGGTGAAGCGGCCGCTGCAGAATGCCAGCTACATCTTCAACACCGTCGTCATCCTGGATGACGCGGGCGTACGCGACGAGGCCACGGATGCGGTGCGCGTGCGTGCGCTGCCGGAGCTCCGGCTGACCAAGGTCAACGAGCCCGCAGGCGCAGTGAAGCCGGGCGATACCATCAAGTACACCGTCTGCTTCGGCAACACGGGCAACGGTAACGCGACCGGCGTGACGCTGGTTGACCCCATCCCGGCCAACACGACCTACGTGCCGGGAAGCGCGACCGGCGGGGCAACCTATAACGAGGCGACGAAGACCCTGACATGGGACCTCGGCACGCTGGCCATAAACCAGGAAGGCTGCGGCACGTTCGAGGTCAAGGTCAACATGACGATCGTCGGGCTGACGGGCCAGGCGGCTGCGCCGTTGAGCTTTGCCGAATGGAACGCACTCACGATCGACAACGTTGCCACGCTGGAGAGCAACGAGGTGGCCGACCTGACTGCGAAGGTGAGCAACTCGCTCGACGCGACGGTCAAGCCGGAAATCTACAAGTCGGTCAACAAGTCGCAGGTATGGGTCGCTGAAGGACACCAGGAGACCATCGTCTTCACGGTGCGCGTGACCAACAGCGGCACAGCCAATGCGTCCAACGTCGTCATCACCGACATGATTCACCCCAAGCTGGTGAACGTGACCGCGACGACGACCCAGGGCACGGCGGTCTACGACTCTGTCACCCGCATGCTGACCGTCACCGTGGGTGAACTCGCGCCGGGCGCTGAAGTCGTCGTGACGATTACCGGCAAGACAGCCCCGGTGGCGCCGGGCACGAAGGTGCCGTTCGAATACCTTATCACCAACGCGGCCACGGTCAGCTTTGCTGAAGGTGCGCCGCGCGAATCCAACGAAGTGTCGGTGACGGTGCGGGCACTGGCGCCGGAGGAAATCCCCGAACCGGGCACGCTGCTGCTGTTCGGCAGCGGGCTGGCCGGGCTGGCCGGCTACGCGCGGATGCGGATGCAGGCGCGCCGGCGCAAGAACGACTGAGGGCTACGATAAGATAAGCCGCGCTGATCGGCGCGGCTTATCTGGCGGTTGATATGAGCGGGGAGACGGTGCCCGGCATCGTCTCCCCGCTCATGTTTATTCGCTAACGTTATCCTTGTTACCCTTCATCAGGGTGCCAAAAGCCTGCATGAACTCGATGGGCACCGGGAACAGGATCGTCGAGTTCTTCTCCGCCGCAATCTCCGTCAGTGTCTGTAAATAGCGCAGCTGAATGGCTGCTGGTTCGCGGCCAATCATCTCGGCGGCCTGGGTCAGCTTCTCCGAGGCGTTGAGCTCGCCATCGGCGTGAATGATCTTCGCACGCTTTTCGCGTTCGGCCTCGGCCTGGCGGGCCATCGCGCGCTTCATCGTGTCGGGCAGTTCCACGTCCTTCACCTCGACGATGCTGACCTTGATGCCCCACGGCTCAGTCTGCTCGTCGATGATGAGCTGAAGCTGCCGGTTGATGTCATCGCGATGGGCCAGCAGCTCGTCCAGATCGGACTGGCCCAGCACCGACCGCAGGCTGGTCTGCGCAATCTGGAAGGTGGCACGACGGAAGTCCTCCACCTTGACGATGGCCTGCGAGGGGTCCACCACCCGGAAGTAGGCGACCGCGTTGACCTTGAGAGTGACATTGTCCCGTGTGATGGCTTCCTGTGCGGGGATCTCCAACGTGACCACACGCAGGTCAACCTTGACCATCCGGTCCACAATCGGGATGATGAAGAACAGGCCGGGACCTTTGGCGCCGACCAGCCGGCCCAGCCGGAAGATGACGCCGCGTTCGTATTCCTGGACGACCTTGATGGCCGAGCTGGCGAGCACGAGCAGGGCCAGGATGATAACGCCGAACGAGGTCAGAAACTGGAACAGGATCTCCATGTGTTGCCTCCTGAGCAGGGGTGCATGGTGAGTATCGGTTGGAAACCATTATACCTCAGAAATTCGTGAATAGCATTTGACGCGCGCGGTCAACCATGATAAACTGCGCCGCATCATCGTGTGGGACACCGAAGCCCTCCCGACAGCGAATAGCCTGTGCGGAGGGCCTTTTTGCGACTGTGCAGTTTGGAGGCCGGTTGGGCATGCATGTTAGCATCGATGCAAGACTGGTGTATTACACGCGCGCCGGGATTGCAGCATATACCCTCTCCCTGACCGATGCCCTGGCCGCCGCCTTTCCGGATGAACGATTCACTCTTTTGCAGGATGCCCGCAGCCGCGAGCCGCTCATCAGCGCACCGAACGTCAGCATCGCGCGCACGCGTGTGCCGAGCCACCATCGCACTGAACAGCTCCTGATGCCGTGGGTCGCGCGCAGCATCGGCGCGGACGTCTTTCACAGCCCTGACTTCATCCCGCCCCTCAGCTACCGTGGCCGCTCGGTGATCACGATCCACGACCTGGCCTTCCTCATCTATCCGCATTTCATGACCCGCGACG
>CAZTMA010000115.1:0-18109 GCA_964614645.1 uncultured Anaerolineales bacterium | reverse complement strand
ACCCTTCTGGCCCCCAGGCGTGCCTGCGTGCGCACCCGCCTGAATAGTTACATTCATAATTCGTAACTTGTAATCCACCTCTTCACCGGTCAAACCCGATCTTCTTGTGCTGCAGGATGACGCTCTCGGCCAGGCCGATGCCGATGAGCATGGTCCAGAGCGAACTGCCCCCGTAACTGACGAACGGCAGCGGGACGCCGGTGGCCGGCAGGATGCGCAGGTTCATGCCGATGTTGACGACGACCTGGAAGAAGATCATCGTCGTGACGCCGACCACGATCAACATGCCGAAGGTGTCGCGCGCCAGCCCGGCGATGCGCATCAGCCGCAGCAGCAGCGCGCCGAACAACAGGATCAACAGCGCGGCGCCGATGAAGCCCAGCTCCTCGGCCGTCACCGAGAAGATGAAGTCGGTGTGGCGCACCCGCAGAAAGTGGAGCTGGCTCTGCGAGCCGCGGAACAGGCCGCGGCCCAGCCAGCCGCCTGACCCGATGCCGATGATGGCCTGCTCCACGTTGTACAGGTCATCGGGCGACGCGGCGCTCGGGTTGACGAGCATCATGACGCGGTCCCGCATGTAGTCCTGGAGCAGGAATTTCCAGGCGGGTACGGCCGCGGCTGCGGCAGCTGTGCCGAACAGCACCATGTGGCGCACGCGCAGCCCGCCCATCAGCAGCATCACCCCGCCGATGACGACCACGGAGAGCGCGGTGCTCAGGTTGGGCTGCAGGTAGATCAACACCACGGGCGGGGCAATGAGCAGCAGCGCGCCGATGGGCGTCAGCAGGCTCTCCATCTTTTCCTCGCGGCTCGACAGGTAGTGCGCGAGCGCGACGATGAGCACCACCTTGATGAGCTCGGACGGCTGGAGCAGGAATTCGCCCAGCTCGAACCACCGCTGCGCACCGCCCGACACCGTGCCCACCACGGCGATGGCCGCGAGGATTGCCAGCATGATGAAGTAGGCCGGGAAGGCGAGGCTCGCGAGGAGGCGGTAGTCCACGGCTGCGGCCAGGAAGAGCAGGATCAAGCCGAAGCCCAGGAACGCGGCCTGGCGCCACGGCCAGGAGGTCAGCACCTGGTTGCCGGCCAGCGCGCTGGCAATCATCAGCACGCCGAACACGCTCAGCACGAGCACGAGGATCAGCAGGACATAGTCGAAGTGGCGATTGAAGACCAGTCGCATAGGCTATTGTTGCGCCTCCGTCGGGACCGGCACAGCGCCATCACCTTCGGCGGCCAGCGCCTCTGCCTCCGCCTCGGCAGCCAACCGCGCCTGGATGTCGAAGTAGGCCTGCAGCACCTTCTGCGCGATGGGTGCGGCCACGGCGGACCCTTCGCCGCCGTTCGCCACGAAGACCGTCACCACGATCTCCGGCTCGACATAGGGTGCAAAGGATGAGAACCACGCATGGGTGGGCAGGTTGCCGTCCTTGTCCCGGTCGGGCTGGCCGTCCTTGTCCTCGTCGCGCGCGAACTCGGCCGTGCCGGTCTTGCCCGCAAGGACGACGCCCGGCACCTTGACGCGCGTGGCCGTGCCGTGCGACCAGTTGATCGCGCCGTACATGCCTTCACGGACGATGTCCAGCAGCTCAGGCGCGACCGCCACCTCGCGAATCAGGTGCGGCTCGAACGGGCGGACCACCTTGCCTTCCGCATCGGTCATGTAGTCCACGAGCTGGGGCTTCCACAGCTTGCCGCGATTCGCGACGGCTGCAGTCGCGTTCGCCATCTGCAGCGGGGTCGCCAGGATGTAGCCCTGGCCGATGCTCATGTTGTAGGTGTCGCCGGTCAGCCAGTTCTCGGCATAGTTCAGGCGCTTCCACTTGGAGTCGGGGACCAGCCCCCGGGTCTCGCCCGGCAGCTCGATGCCGGTGATCGCGCCCAACCCGAACTCGCGCGCATACTGGCCGACGCGCTTGGAGCCCAACCCGTCGAAGCGGTCAGGATACCCGCCGCCCAGCATGTAGAAGTAGATGTCGTCAGAGACGGCCAGCGCGTCGCGCACGCCGACCGAGCCGTGGCCCCGGCCGTACTTGTGAATCCAGGAATAGAACGGCGTCGCCAGGGAGCGATCCCAGGGGAAGTACTGGTTGGGCAGCCAGATGATGCCGTCGTTGCGCCCGTCGAAGCCATCGCCCAGGGGCGTGCGCGCGTTGATGACCCCCTCGGCCAGCCCGCCGGACGCGACGATGATCTTGTAGACCGAGCCGGGCGGATACTGCCCACCGACTGCGCGGTCGAAGAGCGGCAGGTTGGGATCGGTGACCAGCGCGTCCCAGGCCTCACCCGTGATGCCCTTGACGAAGAGGTTGTTGTCGTAGTTGGGCAGGCTGACCAGCGCGCGGACCCGCCCGGTGCGCGGGTCAAGCGCGACCACTGCCCCCTGCGTGGCCTTGGTGAAGCCGGAGGAGGCGTCGAAGGATTCCTGCAGCGCCTGCGTGGCGGCGGCCTGGAGCTCGAGGTCCAGGCTCAGGACGAGGTTGTAGCCGGGCTGGGCCGGCGTTGCTTCACCGACGGTGCGGATGCGGCGGCCGTGGACATCCACTTCGATGGTCTGGTGGCCCGGCTTCCCGCGCAGCTCCTCCTCGAACCAGATCTCAAGTGCGGTCAGCCCGACCTGCTCGTCGCGCTGGTACCCCTTCGCAACGTAGTCCTCCAGCAGGCCTTCGGGGATGTGGCCCATGTAGCCGATGATGTGCGCGGTGAGCGAGCCGCTCGGATAGTCGCGAATCGGCTGCAGGGTAATCTGCACGCCTTCGAGGTTGACCGCGTCCTCCGCGATGCGGAAGGCGGTCGCCTCTTTGACATAACGGGCAATGGTAACGGGCCGGTAGGCGCCGCCCAACAGGCCATCCGTAATCTTCTGCTCGATCTCCGCGCGCGGCATGATCCACGGCTGGCGCTCGGGAATTGCCATGATCGGCAGCGGCGTGGGGCTGGGGGCCAGGTTGCGCGCCTCCGTGGGCGTGGCCGCGGGCGTTGCCTCCGGGTCCACGGTGGGGGAGGGGGTCGGCGATGCGCGCAGGTCGGGCACCGGCTCGTTCAGGATGGCCAGCAGCCGGTCCAGCACGGCTGCACCCACCGAATAGGTGTCCTGTCCCTCTGCCAGTTCATCGTCGGGGTCCTCGGGCAGGTCCCCGGGGATGATGACCACCGTGAAGGAGGGGCGGTTGCGGGCCAGAATCTCGCCCTGCCGGTCGTAGATGACCCCGCGCGGCGCGGGCACATCCACATCGCGCAGCCGGTTCTGGTCGGACAGCAGGCGGTATTCCTCGCCCGCGATCATCTGGATCTGCCAGAGCCGTCCGGTGAGCACGACGGCCGCGAGAATGATGACCGCCCTCAGCAGGAGCAGCCTCATGAACGTGGGCGTACGGCTCGGTGATGGTATTCCGCGCATGACCTATACATCCATGACCGGCACGCCGATGCGGCCTGCCAGCCAGCGCAAGCCCGGGTAAACCGGGAGCGTAATCACGAGATTGAGCACCAGTTCCGGCAGAATGATGCGCATGGTGCTGTTGATCCAATCCACCGGCACGCCGCGCAACTGCTGGGTCAGCAGAACCAGCCAGCCGTAGAGCGGCGTCGCCAGGACGACGAGCAGGAGCGGCCAGAAGATGTTCTGGGCGAAGATACTGCTGCGTCCGATGCCGGCGAGAAAACAGGTCGGCATCAGGGCGAGGGGCGAAGTGCCCAGCGGCAGCCCCGAAACCAGGTCAATGCCCAGCCCGCCAACGAACGCCCACACCAACCCCTCTTCTACGTTGCGCGCCAGGCTCCAGCAGATGACCGTCACGAGCAGCAGGTTGGCGCTCACCCCCATCATTCGCACGCGGGAGAGCAGGGTGCCCTGGACGAGCACTACGAGGCTCAGGATCACGAGCCCCAGGTAGAGGTCGGCCCGCCCGCTCTTGCTCATCGTCCGCTCCCGCGCATCACCGCAGTCGCACCCGACACTTCATCCAACGCTCTCCATTTCCTCGGGCTGGCCGGGCAGCGGCTTGAAGTTGGTGATGACCAGGACGAACTCCAGGCGGACGAAGTTGGCGGTGGGACGGATGACCGCCTGCTGGTACATGTCGTAGTCGTGCCGGATGACTTCGATGACCTGGCCGATCGCCACGTTCTTCGGGAAGGTGCCGCCCAGGCCGGAGGTAATCACCTCGTCGCCCACGCTGATGTCCGCGTCCATCGGGATGTATTCCATGACCGGCAGCGCGCCGGCGCGGCCGTTGACTACGCCGACCGCGCGGTTGCGCTTGACCAGGGATTGCACGCCGCTGGATGGGTCGATGATGAGCAGAACTGTCGAAGAATTCGGGCCGACCTTGTCGATGCGCCCGATCAGGCCCTGCTCGTTGACGACCGGCATGCCCCGCGCGATGCCCTGCTCCGCGCCGAGGTCGATGGACAGGCTGGAGAGATAGTTCGTCTCGGCCTGGCTGATCACGCGCGCAATGACCTGCCCGCCGCGGTAGTCGTAGGTCGGGTTGAGTTGCTTGAACCGGAGCAGTTCGCGGAGCTGCTGGTTCTCGGCCTCGACCTCGGTCAGGCGCAGGTTATCGATCGTAAGGGTGTCGACGCGGCTCTTGAGCTGCTGGTTGAGCGTGCGCAGCGTGCTGAGCTCGCCGGCGGTCGTCACGACTTCGCTGAACTGGTGGCCGATGACGTTGAAGGCGTTGAGGAAGGGGCGCGTGACGACGCTCGCCGCGCTCTCGATGGGCGCCATTTGCCCGGAACTGGACAAGATGAGCAGCGCGATGCTGATGCCCGCGAGGATGAAAAAGAGCGTCGTCCGCCCGGATACGCGTGTCATGGTCGCAACAGATGTCGGGCGACGGGCGAGAGAACAAGTGCAGGGGGGATGCTCGCCGGCCGGCCGGCCTCCGTCTTCCGTCCTTTATGTATGTAACGTGCTCCCGCGCTGCATGCTGGCAAGCGTCTTCTGCAACACGTCGAAGTTTTCCAGTACCATGCCCGAACCACGTGCCACACAACTGAGCGAGTCTTCGGCGACGTAGACCCGCATCCTGGTTTCTTCGGTGAGCCGTTGGGCCAGGCCCTTGAGCAGTGCGCCGCCACCCGCCAGCGCGATGCCGTACTCCATCAAGTCCGCGATCAGCTCGGGCGGGGTCTCGTCGATGGCCTGGCGCACGGTGTCCACGATCGTGCTGACCGAGTTGCGCAGCGCCTCCCGCATTTCCACGCTGCTGACCTCGATGGCCTCGGGCAGCCCGGAGACGAGGTTGCGTCCGCGCAGCTCGACCGTGAGCTCAGGATCGAGCGGGTAGGCCGACCCGGCCTCAATCTTGACGCGCTCGGCCATCTGCTCGCCGATGAGCAGGTTGTACTTCTGCTTGGCGTAGTTGATGATATCCTCGTTCATCTCGTCGCCCGCCACGCGAATCGAGCGGGCCACGACGATGCCGCCGAGGGATGTCACCGCGACCTCGGTGGTGCCGCCGCCGATATCTACGATCATGCTGCCCAGCGCCTCGGCCACGGGCAGGCTGGCGCCGATGGCCGCGGCCATCGGCTCCTCGATCAGGTAGGCCTCCCGCGCGCCCGCGCTGATGGTCGCGTCGTAGACCGCGCGCTTCTCCACTTCAGTCACGCCGCTGGGGATGCCGACGACCACGCGCGGCCGCGGCACGCGCAGCAACATGCGGTGGTGCACCTTATCGATGAAGTAATGGAGCATCTGCTCCGTCACGTCGAAGTCCGAGATGACGCCATCGCGCAGGGGCCGGATGGCGACGATGTTGCCCGGCGTCCGCCCGACCATCTCCTTCGCTTCCGATCCGATGGCAAGCACCTTCTTGGTGCGCCGGTCAATGGCGACCACCGAAGGCTCGTTGATCATGATGCCGCGATTGCGGACATAGACGAGGGTATTGGCTGTGCCGAGGTCAATACCGATATCAAGGGAAAACAGGCCGAGAAGCCAGTTGAGTGGGCTTACCACGCGGTGTGCTCCTGCGTCGTATTCAGAGGTGCGCGATCGGCGCGCACAAGTAGGCGATTATATCACCCGGTCGCACAAAGACCTAAAATGCGCTGCGAGATCGGGCATTACCCATCATTATACACCGGCAGGAGCCAAAGCGGAAACCGCGCCGCGCTGTTTCCGCTTTTCCCCGTTCGCGTGCTATCATCCCGCCTATGTGCGATCTTCTGCCGCGGGTCGACGCGTATGTGCGGCAGCGCGGCCTGTTCACAGCGGGCGAGACGGTCGTCGCCGGCGTTTCGGGCGGGCCGGATTCGGTCTGCCTGCTCCACCTGCTCACGCGGCTGGCCGGGCGCATGCCGGGGCTGCGGCTCCACGCGGCCCATCTCAACCACCAGTTGCGCGGCGCCGAGGCCGACGCAGACGCAGCGTTCGTCGCTGACCTGGCTGCACGCTGGGGCGTCCCTTACACCGTGGGCCGGGCAGATGTGGCTGCGCTGGCCGAGCGGGCGGGCCTCTCGCTGGAGGAAGCCGCGCGGCAGGCGCGCTATGCCTTCCTGGCGGATGTCGCCCGGACAGCCGGTGCGGGCGTGATCGCCACCGGCCACAACGCCGACGACCAGGCCGAGACCGTCCTGATGCATCTCCTGCGCGGCAGCGGCGTGGCCGGGCTGCGCGGGATGCTGCCCGTGACCGGGCTGTCCGAGTACCGGCTGGCTGGCTATGCGGACCTTGCGCAATCGGGCCACCCGTTGCGGTTGGTCCGCCCGCTTTTAGAGATTCCCCGGGCGGACATCCTGGCGTATTGCGAGCATGAGGGGCTGGCGTTCCGCTTCGACCGCAGCAACGAGGACACGACCTTCTATCGCAACCGGCTGCGTCACGAGCTGCTGCCCGTGCTCGAGACCTACAACCCGGCCATCCGAATCGTGCTGGCGCGCACCGCGGAGGTGCTGGCCGGGGATTACGAGGTGCTCGCCGCCGAGCTGGCGCGGGCGTGGGCGCGGGTCACCCGGCCTGCAGCGCCCGGCGAGGTGCAGTTCGACCGGCCGGCCTGGGTCAGCCTGCCCGTGGGGTTGCAGCGGGCGCTCGTGCGCGAGGCAGTCCACCGCCTGCGCAGCCACCTGCGCAACATCAACTGGGAGCATATCGAGCGGGCCGTGCGCATGGGCCGGGAGGGCCGGCCGGGCCAGGCCGCTACGCTGGCCGCAGGGCTGGAGCTGCAGGTCGGCGCGGACTGGCTGCGCATCGCGGCCGAGGGGACGCTGCCCGCAGCCGGCGCCGGCCTCCCGCAGATTGCCGGGCCAGTTGCGCTGGCCGCGCCGGGCGTCACGCCGCTGGGCGGCGGCTGGCAGGTGACCGTCGCCGGGCTGGCACGCGCTGAACTGCCCGGCGATTATTCCGAGAACACTGACCCGTGGGCCGCGTGGCTGGATGCGGACGCAGTGGGACCCGCGCCGGCCCTGCGCCCCCGCGAGCCGGGCGACCGTCTGCAGCCGCAGGGCATGGCCGGCCACAGCGTCCGGCTAAACGAGCTGATGATCAACCTCAAGGCGCCGCGCAGTGCGCGGGCCGGCTGGCCGGTCCTCGTGGGTCGCTCGGGCATCGCCTGGGCCTGCGGCCTGCGCGTGGACGAACGCGCGGCGATTGGGCCCCAGACGGCAGCCGCCTGGCATGTGACATTCGAGCGCGCGGCGCGCGCGGGAGAGCAGGATTGACTGCCACCATCTATTTGCAGCCGGGCAAGGACAAACCTGTCCGGCAGCGCCACCCCTGGATCTTCTCCGGTGCGGTGGGTCGCACGACGGGCAACCCCGCGGGGGGCGACATCGTGGACGTCGCGGACGCCAGCGGCGCGTGGCTGGCCCGGGGCTACTTCAACCCGCGCTCGCAGATCGTCGTCCGCCTGCTCACGTGGGACCGGCACGAGGCAGTCGACGCGGGCTTCTGGCCGCGGCGGCTGGCCGCCGCGGGCGCCCGGCGTGTGGAACTCCGGCTGGAGCCGGAGACCACGGCCTATCGCCTGGTCTATGCGGAGAGCGACGGCGTGCCGGGGCTGGTCGTCGACCGGTACGGCGACTGGCTCGTTGTCCAGCTCCTCACGCTGGGGGTGGACGTGCGCCGCGATGAGCTGCTCGCTGCCCTGCAGGCGGAGTTCCGCCCGGCGGGCATCATCGAGCGATCGGACGCGACGGTGCGCCGGCAGGAGGGGCTCCCGCTGCGCAGCGGGCTGGCCGCGGGTCGGGAGCCGCCCGCGCAGTTCGAGATTCGTGAGCATGGGCTGCGCTTCCCCGTGGACCTGCTGGGCGGGCAGAAGACCGGCTTCTACGTGGACCAGCGCGAGAACCGGCGCATCGTGGCCGCGCACGCGGCGGGCAAGCGGGTGCTGAACGCCTTCAGCTTCACGGGCGCGTTCGGCCTGTATGCGCTGGCCGCAGGCGCGGCGCACGTGACCAACGTGGACAGCTCCTACGAGGCGCTGGCCGGCGCGGAAGACGCGCTGCGGCTCAACGGGTTCGACCCGGACCGCCAGGCCGAGGGCATTGCGGGCGATGTGTTCCAGGTGCTGCGTTCCATGCGCGATGAGGGCCGCGAGTTCGACCTCGTCATCCTCGACCCGCCGAAGTTCGCGCGCAGCAAGGCCGAGCTGGACGGCGCGACGCGCGGGTACAAGGACATCAACCTGCTCGGGCTGAAGCTGCTGGCCCCCGTGGGCGAGCCGGACGTAGCGCCATTGCTGGCAACGTTCTCCTGCTCGGGGCTGGTGACGCCCGACCTGTTCCAGAAGATCGTGTTCGGCGCCAGCGTGGACGCGGGCCGCGACGCGCAGATCATCGCGCACCTGCACCAGGGCCCCGACCACCCCATCCTGTTGAGCTTTCCGGAGGGGGAGTACCTGAAGGGGCTGCTGGTGCGCGCAGTCTGAGATAAACGGTCTTTGCCACAGAGAACACAGAGAAGCAGAGCTTTTCCAGCCTGCACCAGGGCATCTTAATAAGACTCTGCGCTCTCTGTGACCTCGGTGGCTATGAGAAGAGTATCATGCCATCACTGTTTGAGCGTCGCCCGGAGTACTGGGAGCGGGACCTGGCAGACCGGGAGTTCGAGGAGGCCGTCAAGGCCGAGCTCGACCTGCTGGACTGGCCGTACACCGACAACACGGCGGCCCACGAGCGGGCCGACCTGTACTTCACGCGCCAGGTGCGCGGGCGACCGGTGCAGGTCGCGCTGGAACTCAAGGAGAAGCGCCAGGTGTACCGGGCGCGCTGGGCCGAGCTGGCCCGCGTGCCCGAAGCTGAGCTGTTGACCCTGGACGAGGTCGCCGCGCGGAAGCTGTTGGCTGTGTCCCCGCGCGCCTTCGTCCTGTTCCACGATGCCACGCGCGAGGATCGCCCCTACGTGCTGTTCACCATCGTGGACCTGTTCTGCCTGCCCAAAGTCCGGGTGCAGCGCGCCATCAACCTGAACAGCCCGCGCATGAAGGCTAAATGGCTGCTTGACGCACGGCACGGCCGGGGGTTTGACTCCCTCCGCAGTGTGATGAATGCGCTGGCCAACTACCTGGACCACGGGCTGGGCGATGACTTACACCGGGTGGAGCCTCACGGCCCCTTCGCCGGTGAATCTGTGGAGACTCTCTGATGCATATCTTTCGAGCAAGGCTCTCCGGAGCCTGGCGTCGCACGGCAATCCTGCTGATGGTGGCCGTGCTGTTGCTGCCGACCGCTGCCGCGACCGTGCCGGCCGCCGCACAAAGCCCGGAGCGGCTCGTGCTGGCGTTCTACTACAACTGGTTCGACGAGAATAGCTGGGGCGCAAACAAGGTACCCGATGTGCCGGCGGAGCCGTACGTATCGCGCGACCGCGGGGTCATGGGTCGCCAGATTGACCAGGCCAAGTCGGCCGGCATCGACGCCCTGGTCGTGAACTGGTGGGGACCGCAGGACGACAACCAGACCGAGACCAACCTGCGCGCGATGCTGGACGAGGCCGCGGCACGCGGCTTCCGCCTGGCCGTGGACGTCGATATGAATTCGCCCTACCTGCGGAGCGCGGGGGCCATCCAGGCCGCGATGAGCCACCTGCTCGGCACGCACGCGCAGCACGGTGCATACCTGAAGGTCGAGGGGAAGCCGGTCGTCTTCTTCTATCACCAGAACCACCGTCTGAGCACGGAGGGTTGGGCTGCCATCCGCAACGCGGTGGACCCCGGCCGCAACAGCCTGTGGATCGAGGAGGGCACGGACGTTTCGCCGCTTTCCCTGTTCGACGGGCATCACCTCTACAGCGTCACCTGGGCGAACCGCACGGACATGGGCCAGACGGCCAACAAGTTCGCGCGGCTCGTGCGGGCCAGGTCGGCTGCGCTCGGCGCACCGAAGGTCTACGTTGCCACGGTCATGCCCGGCTACGACGACCGCAAGACGGGCCGCGGGGCCGCGTTTGCCGTGGGCCGGGAGGATGGCGCCTACTACGTCCGCTCCTGGCAGGCGGCCATCGGCGCGTCGCCGGACTGGATCATCATCAACAGCTTCAACGAGTGGCCCGAAGGCACGTACATCGAGCCGAGCGCGGCCTACGGGACGCGTTTCCTGGAAATGACCGCGCAGTGGGCGGCCGCGTTCCGCGGGTCTGCCCCGCCGCCCGCGTTCGAACCTGCGCCGCCGCCTGCTGCGCCGCCGCCCACCGAGCCGCCGGCCGCGCCGCCGCTAACAGCGACGCCTGCGCCCACGGTGGCGCCTCCTACGCCGACCCCGCGGCCGACCTTTGCACCGCTGCCGCCGCCCGGCCGGGAGGCCGGCCGCTGGGGCGGCTCCAGCCTGTACTGATGTCGGTCTGTCGTCCGTCAGTCGTCCGTCTGTCGTCCAGCACCCATCCACCGAGGTGTCTTATGATCGATCCGTCCTACCTTGCCGAGATCCTGATCCCCGCGGACAAGCTGCAGGCCCGGATTGCCGCGATGGGCGCGGCCATCAGCGCGGACTATGCCGGGAAAGAGCTGGTGCTCATCGCCGTGCTGAAGGGCAGCGTCCTCTTCCTGGCCGACCTGATGCGCAACATCACGACCCCGCACGCAATTGACTTCATGGCGACGTCGAGCTATGGCGACGCGCTGGAGTCATCGGGGGTCGTGCGCATCCTGAAGGACCTGGATACGTCCATCGAAGGCCGCAACGTGCTGATCGTCGAAGACATCATCGACACGGGGCGCACGCTGGACTATCTCGTCCGGATCCTGCGCGCACGGCAGCCCGCCTCGCTGGAGATCTGCACGCTGCTGAACAAGCCCGCGCGCCGCGAGATTCCGGTGCCGGTCAAGTACATCGGCTTCGACATCCCCGATAAGTTCGTGCTGGGTTACGGCCTGGATTACCAGGAGCGGTACCGCAATCTTCCTTATATCGCGGTGCTTAAGCCGGAAGTGTACGGCGGCGCAACGGATGAGAACGGATAAACGGATCGGGTGTCTCCTGCTCGGCGTGGCCTGCTATCTCCTGCTGGCCGCTCCAGCGACTGCCGATGGCCTGGTCATCGAGGGGCGGACGGCCGGCGCTGCCGGCTGGCAGCGCGATGCGGCAGAGCTGTCGCCAGCGCCGCTGCGACCGCCGGCCATCGCCGTGCCGACCGCCGGCACGGCCGCCCGCTCGGCCCCCAGTGCGGCGAGCTACACGGTCGCGGCGGGCGACACGTTGGGCGCCATCGCGGAGCGGTTCGGCGTGACACCGGAGGCGCTGGCTGCGGCAAACGGCATCGAGGACCCCAACCGCATCACCGCCGGGCAGGTGCTGGTGCTGGAAGGGATGGCTTCCGCCGGCGCTGCAGCCGGATTGCCCGACCTGACCGGGGGGGAAGTCGCCCGGCTCCAGTTCTGGCCCTGGCCCCCCGCGCAGGGACAGACGCTCGTTATGTGGCTCCACACCCGCAGCCCGCTGACCGCCAGCCTGACCTACGAGGGGCGACCGTACCCTGTGCAAGCGGATGGTTCGACCACAACCACGTGGGCCTTCATCCCTATCCCGCCGCTGACCGCGCCCGGCAGCAAGCCTCTGGTGCTACGGGCGGGCGAGAACGAGTTGCACGTGGCCGTTCCGGTCATCGCCGGCAGCTTCCCCAGCCACAACATCCCCGCATCCACGAGCGACGCCATCCTGACCGATGCGGCCAAAGTCCGAGCTGAGACGCAGCGCATGGTGGAGCTGTTTGCCGGTTCGACTGCCGGAACGTGGACCAGCCGCAGCCGCTTCGAGCTGCCCCTGGCGGGCGAGTTCCCGCGTACTGCGCCCTACGGCTCGCGCCGGACCTACGGCAACAGCCCGGCCGTGTCCGCGCACGCAGGCGAGGATTTCAGCGCCGCGCCGGGGACGCCGGTCTACGCGCCCGCGACCGGAACGGTGGTGCTGGCCGAGACGCTGTTCGTGCGCGGCAATGCGGTCGTGCTCGATCACGGGCATGGCGTCTACACGGGCTACTGGCATCTGTCCGAGCTGAGTGTCGCGGTGGGGGACCGGGTGATTACTGGGCAGGAAGTGGGCAAGGTCGGCAGCACTGGCCTCAGCACCGGCGCGCACCTGCACTGGGAGTTACAGGTCAACGGGCTGCCGGTCGATCCCCTGCAGTGGATAGAATAAGGGCGGTCCATAGGACCGCCCTTACAACAGAGTAACCGCCCGAATCGGGGGTTATTCCTCGTCTTCCTCTTCCTTGCCCTTGCGGATGACCTCGACCTCGTCCGCAGCCGTCTCCTCAACCTCTTCGGTCTCTTCCTCTTCCAGGGCCGCGCGCGACGCGGTCACGGAGTACAAGACGTGCTCTGCCGGGGTGAGAATCTTCACGCCCTCGGGCACCTGCAGGTCCTTGACGGTGATCTCGTCGTCGATGGTCGCCAGGATGCTGAGGTCCGCGACGAGGTGCTCCGGGATGTCGCCGGGGAAACACTCGACTTCCACGCTGTCGCTCTGGCGCACCAACACCATGTCGCCATCCTCCATGACAGGGGCCGTGCCGGTCGTGGTGACGGACACCTGCAGGCGGACCAACTGGTTCATGGCCACTGCGTAGAAGTCAACATGCAGCACATTGTGCTTGGTTGGGTGCCGCTGAATCTCGCGCGCGAGCACGTTGAGCACGGGCTGGCCGGGCAGCTCCACCTCGATGACGCCGCCGCCCGAATTGTGCAGGGCGATCCCGAGGGCCTTGCGGTCGGCGGAAATGGCCTGCGGCTCGGTATTCCGGCCGTACACGACGGCCGGCACGCGCGAGCTTTCGCGCAGTTCGCGGTTTGCATGACGACCCGGCTTGCGCGGCTCAGCCTTCAGAACGAGTTTCTCCATTGTCCTATTCTCTCCTTGCTGTTGCCAACCAGGGCTGGCACAGGCAGCATACGCCGGATCAGAGCCGAAACGCTGGTCTCCGGTCATTGGTTACGATGGTGTGACAAGCAATAGCCCGGCATCTGCCGGGCTGATGAATACAACCATGCATTTTAGCGCAGGTGCATGGTTTCGTCAAAATAGGCACTTATGATAGCATGACAGGCACAGACATGCCAGCAACCCGCCCGTCTCACCCGCTCAATTGGCTGATCGTGCCCCTGGCCCTGTTGGGGCTGGCCGCGCTCTTGCTGGTACGCGGCCTCGCGCTGCCTGCGCCGGCGGACGATGCTGCGCCGGTGAATCCCGGGTACAGTGCCGCGACCGGCGTGAATCTCAGCGCGGCGGAGCTGCACGATCCCTCGCTGGCAGACACCCTCGCAACTTTGGACCGGGCCGGCGTCCGCTGGTTACGCTTCACGTTCCCCTGGGACGACATCGAGCCGGTGCAGGGGCAGTTCGAGTGGGCGCGCTGGGACGCGGTCATGCGCGCGCTGGCAGAGTTCCCTGCGCTGCAGCCGGTCGTCGTCCTCGACCGATCCCCCGCGTGGGCTCGCACCGCGGCCGATGCAGACAATCCCCTGGCCCCGCCACACGAGCGCGCGGACTACGGGGCCTTCGTCCGCGCCGTTGCAGCCCGCTATGGCGCCCAGTTGCGCTATTACCAGGTCTGGCACGAGCCGAACATCGCACCGCACTGGGGCGCGCGGCCGGCTGACCCGGCGGATTACCTGGGCCTGCTGCGCGAGGCCGCAGCCAACCTGCGTGCGGCCGATGCCGGTGCCATCGTGGTGCTGGGGGCGCTCGCGCCCACGACCGAGGGCGGCGGAGTGAACCTCAGCGATCTGGCATACCTGGACGCGCTGTACACGCTCGACGGCGCCGCGTGGTTCGATGTCGTAGCGGGCCAGCCCTACGGCTTTGCGCGGCCGCCCGATGACCCGGCGGACTCCGCGGTGCTCAACTTCGGCCGGGCGCGACTGCTGCACGACGTCATGCTGCGCCACGGCGACGCGGCGACCCCCCTGTGGGCCGCCGCGTTCGGCTGGTATGCACTGCCCGCAGGTCAATCGGACGCAGCGTCGTCTTCGTGGGAATTCGTCACCGCGGCACAACAGGCCCAGTACGCGGGCCAGGCCCTCGCGCTGGCTCGCCGCGAATGGCCGTGGCTGGGGCCGCTCTTCTGGCCGGCCTACTGTCCCGCTGGGACAGAGGATGACACGCTGCATGGCTTTGCGCTCTGCACGGCGGATGGCGATGAGACGTCCGTGTGGCAGGCAGTGACGGCCGTTCCGATCGAGCCTGCGTTGCCCCCGGGCAGTCATGCCCCCGACCATCCCGTGCTGCAATACGGCACTGGCTGGCGAGTGACGGCCGGCGCCGCGGACCCGTCCGCGGACGGCGACACACTGACGTTCACCTTCTATGGCACTGCCCTGTCGCTGCGCGTGCAGGGCGGTCCCTACTGGGCCTATTACCGCGTCGAGGTGGACGGCGCACCCGCGAACGCGCTCCCCTTGGACGAGACCGGCACGGCCTACCTCGTCCTGCACGACCCCGCCGCAGCGGTCCGCCTCGTCACCGTGGCCGAGGGCCTGCCGCTGGCCGAGCATCGCGTCAGGATCGAGGCACGGGGCGGGTGGGGCCAGTGGGCGCTGCAAGGGATCGTCGTGGACGACAATCCGCTGGGACAGGCGCCGCGCGGCCGGTTGCTCGTCGCAGCACTTACTGCCGCCGCCGCAGTGGCACTGGCTGCGCTGGTGCTGGCCTGGCCGGCGTGGCGCAGGCTGGCAGGCTGGCTGCGGCGCCCGCTTGACCATGCAGCACGGCTGCCCGATGCTTCCCTGTGGGCTGCGGCCGTTGCGCTGGCCCTGCTGTTCGTCGTCTCGCGCTGGGCCGTTGTGGACCTCGCCGCGCTGGCCGGACTGGGCCTGCTGTTTCTCATCCGGCCCGACCTCTCGCTGCCACTGATCGCGGCCGCGCTGCCCTTCTGGCAGTCGCCCAAGCACATCCTGCGCTGGGGGCTGAGCCACGCGGAGCTGTTCCTGGCCGTGGCCGTTCTCGCGCTCGCCGCGCGGTGGGTGCTGGCGGTGGGGGCCTCACCCCCCGGCCCTCTCTCCTGGCTGCGGCCAGGAGAGGGGGAGTCAGAGAGGGTGAGGTCAGCTCAAGACGCATCCTCTTGGCATTCCGACCTGGCCATGCTGGCGTTGGTGGCTTCTGGCCTGCTGTCGACCCTCGTCGCGGCGGAGCAGGGGGTCGCCTGGCGCGAGTTCCGCATCGTCTTCCTGTTCGGCGGGCTGTTCTACCTGCTCATCACGCGCGTCCCCCTGCGGCCTGGGGCAGAGCGGCTGTCGCCGTGGCCGCTGGTGGCCGGGCTGCTGGCCGGCATGGTTGCGGCCAGCCTGATCGGCCTGGTGCAGCTTGTCACCGGGGAGGGCCGGATCGACGTGGAGGGCGTGTGGCGCGTGCGCGCGCTATATGGCTCGCCCAACAACCTGGCGCTTGTACTCGATCGCGGCGTGCCGCTGGCGTTGGCGCTGGCCGCATTCCTGCCGCTGGCCGGCCGGTGGCGGCGCATGATTCGCGTGGCGCTGATGCTGGTCACCGTGACGCTGCTGCTGGCATGCGTCGCGACGTTCAGCAAGGGCGCGCTGCTGCTGGGGCTGCCGGTTGGGATCGCACTGGTGCTGCTGCTCGGCGTGCGGCGCAGCGGGCAGCGCTGGCCGCTCTGGATCTTGGGCGGCGCGGTCCTGATCGGGCTCGCCGGGCTGGCCCTGCTGTTCCGGACCCCGCGCTTCGCGGACCTCTTCAACTTCGAGACGGGCACCAGCTTCCTGCGCGTGCGCCTCTGGCAGGCTGCATGGCAGATGGCCCTGGACCATCCGCTGCTCGGTGTCGGCCCGGACAATTTCCTCTACGCCTACCGGTCGCATTATGTGCTGCCGAGCGCGTGGGAGGAGCTCAACCTGAGCCATCCGCACAACCTACTCCTGGACCTCTGGACGCGCTTGGGGCTGGTGGGCGTGCTCGCGGGGCTGTGGGCGCTGGCGGTGGCATTCCGGTCAGCGTGGCGGTCGTTCCGCCGCGGGAGCATACAGGTGTGGCCCCTGGCGCTCGGCCTGCTGGCCGGGCTGGCCGCCACGGTGCTCCACGGGCTGATCGACAACTCGCTGTTCCTGCCCGACCTGATAGGGCTTTTCGTCATCGCCCTTGCGCTGCCAACCCACATGATGCGGTCCAGAACTGACGAAGTTACTTCGAAGTATGCCCGGGCGGAGACGAGGGAGAGTAGTTGATATAGGTGATCGAAGGATAGTCTGCGAAGTGCCGCCGCGCCGGTTCCTGTGCACCGGTTACTGCCTGCAGCACCAATAATAGCCGGGCTTCTTCAGGGCCCGGGTTTTCCCAGCGATGCGGCAGGTCCGCTTCGAACAACAGCGAGTCTCCGGGCAGCAGCGCGTACCCCTCCCCGTCAATCTCATACCGCACGCAACCTGTCAGGCAGCAGACAAATTCGTGCCCCGCGTGCGTGACATGTCCTGAGCCCACCTCCCCGCATGGCGCCAAAGTAATGAAGAATGGCTCCATCTGCTGGTCATCCAGCCGCGAGCCCAGGCCCTCTATGATCAGGCCTGCACCATGGATGGCCGGTCGCCGGTTGGAACTGACGTGCAAGATGCGAGCCGAGGTCGTATTCTCGAAGAAGTAGCTCATTTTGACGTTGAGCGCGGTTGCAAAACGCTGCAGCGTTGCGACGCTCGGCGAGATTTCATCGCGCTCGATCAGGCTGACTGCGTTTGGAGAAACGCCTGCCAACCGCGCCAGCGCTCTCTGTGTCAGCCCGCGCTCTTGGCGGAGATCGCGCAGCCTAGACCCCAACAGCACTTGGCTTTCCACGGCATCCCCCTTCCTTGCTGGGTAATAGCATAGCAAGATAGGACGCATTTGTCAAGTATATTGTGTCACATGCCTTATTTATGGTGTATCTTTCCCTGTTTTATTATTGACATTCTGCACTTAGAGTGCTATCATGGCCTTGAAATGCTCAAATGTTCAAAACAGCAAACGGCACGCTTCTACTCCTCGGAACCCTTCGCTACGATCCACAGGTGTTCCCGGGCGGATTTGAGTGACGCCGGATCGAAGACGATGCGGTAGAACGAAGCATCGCGGATGTGCCGGATCAATTGCTGTCCCATCCCCGGCACTGATAGGAACTCGGCTCGCCGGATAGCACATGGATAGGAGGGTAGGCTGATCGCATGAGGACATATCTCGACTGCTATCCCTGCTTCTTGCGTCAGGCGCTCGAAGCGGCCCGCATGAACGGCGCGAACGAGCCGGAACAGCGCGCGATACTCGATCGGGTGATGCGGATTCTGGAGACGATAGAGCTGACTGCAACCCCGCCCGAGATTGCCTACCAGGTGCATGGCGTCGTGCGCGCAGCGCTGCAGGTCGGTGACCCTTACCGCACGCTGAAGGCAGAGAGCACTCGCCGGGCATTGGGCCTCTATGAGGATCTCAGGGCGCTGGTTGCGGCAGCCGATGACCCTCTGGAAACTGCCGTGCGCCTGGCCATTGTCGGCAACCTGATTGACTACGGTCCAGCGAATGCGCCGCCTGACCTGGCCGCGCTGGAGGCTGCGGTCGCTGCTGCGCTCCAGCGACCGCTGGCCGTCAATCATCTCGAGGCCTTTCGCAAGCGCCTGGCGGATGCTGACCGGATCCTCTGATCTGAAAATAGCGGTGGTCGTTGGCCATCACGCTGCGGCAACCGCCCCGG
>CAZTMA010000114.1:0-18112 GCA_964614645.1 uncultured Anaerolineales bacterium | reverse complement strand
GAGGTCGCGGGCGTCCCGGTATACAACAGCATACGCGATGCACTAAAGGAGCACGACGCGAGTGCAAGCGTCCTCTTTGTCCCGGGTTTTGCCGCGGGCGATTCGATCATGGAGGCCGCAAGCGCCGGGCTCTCGAGCACCCGCCCGCAGGCCTGCGCATCGGCGATCCTCTGGCAGGCTGCGGACAGCGGGCCGTACTTCCTTGCGGTCAGCGCGGTGAACTACCCGCCGCAGAAGCCGCCGAGCTGCCCGTGCCCCGGCTACACCATCGCCGCGGTGCTCGGCGGGCCGCCGACCCTCACGCCGACCGCCACGAGCACTGCCACGACCACCAGCACGCCGACCGTGACCGAGACGCCTCGCTGGCACTATAACTATCTGCCCCTGATACTGGCAGGGTGAACAAAGTGTAATGCCGGTCGCGTGGTTTGTTAAAACTGCTGTCATCTGAAGAGGTTAATCTGGCACAAGAACGTAAGTACATTCGGGCCTCCCGCCCGCCATAGCTGATCGTATCGCTGGAAGCCTGAGCACGCTGTCATGTCCCGGAAGTGAACGATGGACACCTGGCAGTTCGAGCATCCTCCAGTGGGCCGGTTATCCCGCACGGCCGTCACGCTGTCCGGAACGGCTCCCCTCGCCCGCGATAAACGACCGGTGTACGACCACCGTTTGACACCCAGGGCGGCTCTGCATGAGCTGCCCTGGGTGTTTGTTTGTGCATCCCCTTGTCGGATAGGAGGCAACCATGTTCTGGCCAACCATGTTCTGGCCACGCCCCAAGTCGATTCGTCCGGTCCTCGCCACTTCCTTCGCCATTACGGTAATGATTTGCCTGCTGGCCGCGGCGCCCGCTGCAGCCCAAACGCATCCGCCACCGGCCACGGTCCCTCAACCAGACTCGCCTGCTCCGCACGAGGGCGCAGCAGGGGTGATCGCCACGATCCCGGTAGGCAGCCATCCCTGGGGTATCGCCGTCAACCCGTCCACCCATCGCATCTACGTCGCCAATTCCGGGGCCGGCAGTGTATCGGTCATCGATGGACTCACCAACAGTGTGATTGCGACGATCCCCGTGGGTTACGCTCCCCTGTTCTACGTCGCAGTCAACCCGAACACCAATCGCATCTACGCGGCCGCCAACGGCAGCGGTTCGCTGGCAGTGATCGACGGCGCGAGCAACACTGTGATCGCCACCGTGTCGGGCTTTTCGGCGCCTGAAGGGGTAGCGGTGCACCCCGACCGGAACCGGATCTACGTGACGCACGGCGGCAATCAACTTTCCGTGGTCGATGGAGGAAGCAACACGATAACGGGTGTTATGGGCACAGGTTTCTGGAACCACGATGTGACGGTGGCTCCAAGCACCGACCGGGCGTACGTCTGCCGGACGGACGCGCAATCGATTGCGGTCATGGACCTCGCGAACGGCATGATGATCGCCGAGTTGAACGCGGGCTGCCATACTGCGGTTAACCCCAACACAAACCGCGTATACGTCACCAACCTGTCCAGTCGCACGCTGACCGTGATCGACGGCGCGACCAACGGCACGGTTGCCACCCTCTACAAAGACGCCTGGGACGGCCTGCTCGCGGTCAACCCGAGCGAGAACTGCGTGTACGCCCCGAACCCCGAAGCAGACACGGTGAATATCATCGATGGAGTGACCAACACCGTGCTGGGCGCCATTGCCACGGGTGCGGGCTCGGGCCCATATGGAGTTGCGGTCGACACAGCCACCGGCCTGGTCTACGTCACAAACCGCGACAGCAACAGCGTGTCGGTCATCCAGGACACGCTCTGCAAACCAGCCTCTGAAACAATCACCATCCTGCACGCAGGCACGCGCCCGACGGTTGACGGCGACCTGACCGAGTGGCAGTCCCTGGAGCAGACCCTGCTCAACAGGGACACGGCCAGCAGCATCACCGGCGTCGTCACCAGCCCTGCCAAGTCCGATCTCTCCGCTGGCCTGCGCGGCGTGTGGACCTCAGACACGCTCTATTTCGCTGCGGCCATCACCGACGACGTGCTGGTCGGCAACAACAGCCCGCAGATCTGGGGCGACGACGCCATCGAGTTGGGCATCCGCATCGGCAACACCACCCACCAGGTCACCGTGGCCGTCGATGGCCGCCAGACCGACCAGGGCAGCCCGATCACCAGCCTGGCCTTCATAACGCGCACCGTTGCCGGCGGTTGGTCGCTGGAGGTCGCCATCCCGGTCGCCGCGCTCGGCCTGGCCCAGCTCCAGGCCGGCCAGTCCTATCCCTTCACCTTCGGCCTGTGGGATGACGACCTCTACACCTACCCGGGCCAGACCCACATGATCTGGCAGGGCACGTCCACCAACATGTATTCAGCAGACTGGGGCACGCTGACCCTCAGCAGCACCATCCACAACTTCCCGTCGCCGCCCACCCTGACCCCAACGGCGACCGCCTCGCCCACCAATACGCCATCGCCGACCGCGACGGCCACGGCGACGAGCACCCCGACGGCGACCGCCACGGCCACCAGCACGCCGACGACGACGGCGACGGCAACTGCCACTGCGACGCCAACCGATTTGCCGACCTATACCCCGACGCCAACCGACAGCCCTACGGCGACGGCATCACCTACGGCGACTTACATGCCCAAGCTGTTCCTGCCGCTCATTCTACGCTGACAAAGTGTAATTTCTACTGCGCTGTTTACAGAGGGTGATCCATGAACAGGAGGTCGGCCATGAAACAGTCACCTTACCCGCGAACGCTCACAGCCGTTCTCATCATCACTGTGCTGCTGACGGGTTGCGTGCCCCTGGACTACCAGCCGGTTGCCGCGCCCGCGCAGACTGAGGCCACGCAGATCCCGGCCTTGTCTGCGACGGCCGTGCCTATCCCTGCGATCGCGACCGCCGTCCCCACTGCAACCCCGGCGCCTCCGTCCGCCGAAGCCATCCTGCAGGCTGCGTTCGACGAAATGAAGCAGGCCGCCTCCTACCGGTTCGACATGGTGATGGTCATGAACCTGAGCGGCGGGGACTATGGGGACGGCACACGCATCGACACCCACTTCGCAGGCGACGTGCTGCCCCCTGACCGGATGCAGGGCACCGTGAACACGACTGCCGGCGCAGTGGAGTTGGAGATCAGTGTGATCGTCATCGGCCAAGCCAACTACTTCATGCATCCGATTGCCGATCATTGGCAGGCCGGAGTGGAGATGGCGACCCTGTTCAGGCCCATTGACCTGGTGGTTGAGGCATCGAATCTGGAGGATCTCGAACTGCTCGGCGAGGAGACCGTTGAAGGGGTAGCGGCTTACCACCTCGCCGGCCGTGCCAGGCTGCCTTTCAGCTTCGAGGCGCCAGTTGGCCAGGTGGAAGCCGATACGATGGTCGATTACTGGATCAGCCAGGCCGGCCTGCAACTGGTGCGCTCGGACGTCGAAGGCGAGGTGGTCAATTCGGCGCAGGATGATGGGTTGATCACCCTGTCGCTGACCATGCGGGTGTTCGACTACGGCGCGGCCATCGAAATCGTCGCGCCCGAAATTCCGGACGCGGCGGTCATCGAGGTGCCGGAGGTAGGTCCCATCGCGGTGGAGGCAGCGCTGCTGGCCCCGCTGGAGAGCGAGACACCGGAAGGCCACGTGCAGCGCGGCCTGGCGGCCCTGGCCGGCGGCCGGCAGGGTCTGGCCATCGCCCATTTCAACCGGGCCCTCGTGCTGCGGCCCGACTGGACCGATGCCATGCTCTACCTCGGCGCGGCACTGGCGATTGACGGCGACAGGGACACCAGCCTGGCATACCTGGAACGCGTCATCGCAGCCGAGCCCGCGCGCGCCGACGCCCATGCGCTGCGTGCCTGGGCACACCTGCGGATGCTCATCCGCGAGGACGAAGAGAGCAACACGGCCATTGCAGCGGCCCGCGCGGACATCGCGCAGGCGCTGAAGCTCGACCCCGCGCTGACCATCACGGCCGGGCTGAAAGCATCGGCGGATGCCCTGGAGGCGCTGAATCTCGAGGAATCGGAGCAGGACAGGGCCGTGACCCAGTTCGAGGAGGCCATGGCCGGCCTGGCAGAGCTTCTCCGGCACGATCCGAGCGCGGGGGCCGACCTTTATCTCACGCTGCTGCAGCTGCTGGTCGGACTGAATTTGGAGGATCGCGATTGGCTGCAGCAGAAGGTCGACGATGCGGATGCGCAACTGGCCGAAGACCCCACATCGCAGGCCGCGTATGCTGTCCGGGGCCTGATGAAAATGATCCTCGGCTCGCAACCCGTGCCCGATGCCCGGGTCCTCGGGGAAGCGAGCACCGACATGCTCTACGCCATCGCGCTGGGGCATGCGCACCTGCCCGCGCTGGTCGACCCTGCCGGGGGGCCCCTGCAGGTGGCGCGGATCTGGGAAGCCCAGGAGGCCACGTTCGCGACCGGCGACCTGTATGCCCAGGTCTTCTTCGCCCAAAACCCGCAGTTGTTCCCCGAGTTCGCGCACATGCTCGTCAGCTACTGTGAGTTGCAGGACGTGTTCATCCAATACGTCGACGACCCGATCCTCTTCGGTATCGCCTTCAGCCCCGACGGCACCCAGATCGCTACGCTGAGCGAATCGGGGCCGAGCTATCTGCGCGTCTTCGATGCTACGACCGGCGCCAAGCTGCAGGACGTCGAGCTGACGATCGAACGCATCGTCGCCACGACAGCGGGCAACCTGGCCTACAGCCCTGACGGGCGTCGCATCGTCGCTGCCTACACGAATACCATCGTGCGCGTCGTCGACGCGGCGACCGGGGAAGTGACACTGGAGATCGAGCACGACAAGACCGTCGACTCGGCTGCCTTTTCGCCTGACGGGAAGCGGATCGTGACGGTCGATCCCGATGCAGGGGCGCCGATCGTCTGGGACGCGGAGACCGGCGAGCGGATGCTGGCGATCGAGACGTCCGACCCAGTCACCGCAGCGGCGTTCAGCCCGGACGGCCGCCAGATCGCCGGCGGCGGCGAGAAGGTCCAGGTGTGGGACTCGGAGACGGGCGAGTTGCTCCTGACCCTGCCCGGGTACGCGTGGCATGAGGCGAACGAGCCCGTCTTTGACGCCGAGGGCAACTTCGTGGGCGGTGGCGGTGAGGACGTGTCGACGTGGGATGCCGAGACCGGCGAGTTCTCGGCGCCCTCAGGATCGGCGTCCGCATTCCGCTATGCGGGCGCGCCTGCCTTCAGCCCCGATGGCCGCTGGCTCGCGATGCCGGGATCGCAGGTGCAGGTCTATGACTTGGCGAAACAGGAGAGGTTGGCTGTCATCCCGCAGGGAGCGAGCATGGTGGCGTTCAGCCCTGACGGCGCCAGGATCGCGGCTGCCGGCTATGATGTCGTGGGCGTATGGTCCGCAGAGACGGGCGACCTGGTCTTCCTGGCCGGCCACACGGGAGGCGCCGACTCGGTCGCCTGGAGCCCAGACGGACGCGTCCTGGTGACCGGCGGGCCGGATGGCCGGTTCCGCGTGTGGGACGCCGAGAGCGGCGCCGAGCTCTGGAACAGGCTGGCCGTGACCCTGTGGTGGGAGGCCGCGACCGCAGGACAGGAATGACTTCCCCGCTTTGACCGCTCTGTGACAGGGAGGTGAACGATGCGCAAGACGTGCCTTCACCGGCTGGTTCTGCAGCTTCTGCTGGCAACCGCATTGGCCGGCCTCGCCGGAGGCGACTTGCCGCCTGCGCTTGCCCGCGTCGCTGGTCTGACGCCCGCGAACCTGGGCGACATTCCTCTCGGCCGGCCTTGCGGGGAGCTGTTCAACGTCCGCCGGGCGACCCTTCCACCCGCGCTGGACGGCGACCTGACCGAGTGGAGCGGCTTCCCGGTCGATGCACTGGACCGGGAGCGCGCCGCGACCATCCACGGCACACCCCCCGAGCACAGCGACCTGCTGGGCACGCTCCAGTGGGCCTGGCATGAAGCCGGGCTGTACCTGGCCGTCCATGTGCGCGACGACGTGTTGGTGCACGACAGCAGCGACCCGGCGCGGGATGATGTGTTTGAGCTTGTGATCGACGGCAACGGCGACCTTGCGAGCGGGGGGCCTGGCGACCATCTCTACCGCATCACCCACGATGGCCGGCAGAGCGACTACGGCGTGACCATCCATGCGTTGACCGTGCTCACCCGCACCGTGCCGACCGGCTGGGATCTCGAAGTCCTCATCCCAACCGGCCATCTGAACCTGGGCGCGCTGGCGCCCGGCCGCGAGCTGCGCATCAACTGGGTCCTGGGCGACGACGACAACGGCGGCAACAGCGACAACCGGCTCCTCGCGTTCGGCACGCGGCTGGATCCGCCCGAGGCGATCTGGCCAGTCGCCACGCTAGGCAGCGAGGACCGCGAGTTCGTGGGGCTGGTCGAGGCCGGTCGCTGGGAGTGGCGGAGCGGCGGCGCCTTCAACGATGTCTTCTTCGTGGATGACCAATACGGCTGGGCCGTCGGCCCGGGCGTCTGGCGGACCACTGACGGCGGCGCCCACTGGCGCCGGATCCCTGTTCTGGCCGGGACCACGCTGCGCCGCGTCATCTTCACCGACCGCAACCGCGGCTGGGCGCTCGGACATGACAATCGCGTGCTGCTCACCGAGGACGGTGGCGAAACGTGGACGGTCACCCTGTGGGTCCCGAAGGCCGGCAGCCCGCCCCTGCTCGAGTATCAGGCGCCCGATGACCTGTGGACCGTGGGCTACTACAGCATGGTCGATTACTTCGACACTACCGCCTGGGGCTACTGGTCTCACTCCGCGGACGGCGGCCTGACCTGGGTTGACCGATGGGAGGAATCCCTCTGGGGATACGATCCACCTCAGACGCTCGATTTCTATGATCGCGCACACGGCTGGCTGGCAGGCAGGAATTCCTGGAAAATCGAGTGCGACCAGGCCCTGGGAAGGACTTCCGATGCCGGTGAGACCTGGACCTACTCCTGTCTGCCGGTGACGGATCCGTGGGCGCCTGTGGCCATCAGCTTCGGCTCGGCCACGCACGGCTGGCTGGCCGGCGGCCCGAACCTCTGGCGCAGCACGGATGGCGGCGCCACCTGGACCGCGCAGCACACCTTCGCGGCCAGCGTCGACTGGCTCCACGCCGAAGACGCGACGTGCGCCTGGGTGCAAAACGGGGCGGTGCTCTGGCGCACGGTCGATGGCGGTGCAACGTGGCAGCGGCTCACCGACGCCGCGCCGGCTGTGGTGTCTTTCCGCACCGCCAGCGAGGGTTGGGGTGCGAATGGGGGCAGCATCCTGAAGACGACCGACGGCGGCAGGACATGGCGCACCATCTTCACGCTGCCCGCCGCGAAGCCAGTGGACTGGTTCTGGGATGCGCTGACGGGCTGGCGGGCCGCTGGCTCCACGATGGAACGGACGACGGACGGCGGCGCCACCTGGCAGGCTGCGGCCACCGGCTTGGCAGGCATCGACGCGTTCGTGTTCGTGGACGCCCGGCACGGTTGGGCCTGGCACGCTGCATCGCTTGGGCTGGCACACACCACCGATGGGGGCGCGACGTGGCAGCCCCAGAACACCGGCAGCGCCGCACTGACCGATCTCCAGTTTGTGGACCCGCAGCACGGCTGGGTGCGCAGCGGAGCACAGGTCCGCGGCACCAGCGACGGCGGGCAGAGCTGGCACGCACTCGCCGCGCCGCCCATGCCCCCCACGCCGCCACCAGAAGGCCCCCCGCACTACGAATCGGTGCAGGTGCAGTTTGTGGATGCAGCGCGCGGTTGGGCGGCGATCAACAAGACTGTATACGATGGTCCGTTCCCCGACTATGCCGCGTGGCTGGCGCATACCACGGACGGTGGGAGCAGTTGGGGTCCCCTGGAGCCGGTAGACATGGACTACGTGCAGTTCCTGGATAGGAAACACGGCTTCGGCTGGTATGTGCGGGATAGGGGCAAGTGCAGCATCTCCTGGGCGACAGGCCGCAGCGACGACGGGGGCAGGACCTGGACGCAGCTCCAGAGCGGCTCAACATTGGAGTGCGGCAGCCCCCTGCTCTATGACCTGTACGCCGCCGATCTGGAGCGGCTGTGGTCACCGGGGCTCACACCCTTCATCGGCTACAGTTCTGACGGCGGCCTGACCTGGAGCGATCAACGCAGCGAAGCAGCAGGCCGCCCGGCCGTCAGGTGGTTTGACCGCAGCGGCCGCGCAGTGACATCGACGGCGAGCGGCCAGCTCTGGTATCGGCCCACGGAACTGATCGCCTACCGCGCAGCCAACCCGCCGCAGATCGACGGCGACATCGCGGATTGGACGGACGTGCCCGCGTTGCTGCTCAACGCCGAGCGTAGCAGCCGCACCGGCGGGACCGTCCCCGCGCCCGTCGATGGCAGCGCTTTTCTGCAGACCGCCTGGGATGCGGACCACCTCTACTTTGCGGTACGCGTCTACGACGATGCGCTCGTCACGGACAGCGGCCTCAAGCCCTGGCAGGACGACAGCATCGAGCTCGGGCTGGACGCTGACCACGACCACGTCCGCGACTGGAACCAGGCCACCGACCGCCAGTTCACGATCGACGCGCAGGGCGTCCAGTATGAGAATGGCAGCCCCGCGGCGTATCTGACCGTCGCGCGGCGGAGCCTGGCGGACGGCTACGCGCTCGAGATCGCGCTGCCCCGCAGTGCCATCGGCAACGTGAGCTTTGCACCACAGACCCTCCTCGGATTCAACTGGCTGTTGTCGGACGACGACGATGGGGGGAGCTACGACAGCCGGCTGCTCTGGCTGGCCCAGGGCACGTACCAGGCAGATGCGGGCTGGGGACAGTTGCGGCTGAGCGACCTCCCGGCCGACTTCCCCGCGCAGGTCATCGAGACGCCGACGCCAACGCCGACGGGGACGGCGACTGAGACACCTACCGGCACACCCACTCCGACGGCCACGCCGACCGGGACGCCGTCTCCGACTGCGACCACAACCAGCCTGCCAACTGCGACCCCGACACCCACACCGACGATGACGGCGACGCCTACAGCAACTCAAATGCCCAAGCTGTTCATGCCACTCATATTGCGGTGATGAACAGAATGTCAGCGCGCGAGCGAGTATTATCAAGGTACTATCATATAGTTGGGCTAGGGTGGCCTCCTTGCACGACCACTGTAGAGACGTTCCACCGGAAAGTCTCTACAGTGTAGAGTCCAAGCCTCAAGGAGGCCCGCATGGTTGCCCGCTCGTTCGCTGTCGTTCTGCTCGTCTCGTTGCTCTTCATCCAGGCGCAGCCCCTCGCCCTGGCCGAGCAGGATGCCCCACCCCTCTCGCGTCTCCCCTATGATGGTCCCACGGACCTGCCGCACCTGCCATCCGCCGGTGTCGCGGCCGCGCCACAACCATTTGCGCTGCCGCCCGAGCCCATCCTGTGGAGCAAAGTGACCTTCCAGTCGCTCCGCAACGAGAAGGACTGGGAGGTCTATACAGGCAAGTACAACCGCACCGACCAGGTCAACCTGACCAACCATGGCGCCAGCGACGTCTATCCCCGGCTCAACCGCGGGGCCACGCGCGTCGTCTACGCCTCCAACCGCGACGGCAACTATGAGATCTACGCCATGAACGCGGACGGCAGCGGCCAGGTGCGGCTGACCAACCATGCCGCGAACGACATCTACCCCTTCTGGTCGCCGGATAGCAGCCGGATTGTCTTCCAGTCCTACCGCGACGGCCAGGCCGAGCTGTACGTGATGAACGCGGACGGCAGCGGCCTGCAGCGGCTGACCAACTACGGCGACTACGATGGCGAGCCAGCCTGGTCACCGGACGGCACGCAGATTGCCTTCACCCGCAGAAGCAGCGGCCAGTACCGCATCTGGGTAATGAACGCCGACGGCAGCAACCCGCGCCAGCTCTCCCACCAGGCCAACTCGGAGCACCCGGTCTGGTCGCCCGACGGGCTGTGGATTGCCTATGACGCCGATGGCAGCGGCAACGGCTGGCAGGAAATCTGGATGATGAACGCGACCGGCGGCAACCAGCGCGAGATGTACACGCCGTCGGCCTTCGAGACCGACTACTGGGCGGGGAGCTGGTCGCCCGATGGTCAATACATCGCGTTCACCCGCATTTCCTTCATCCAGTACGATGGCAACTGGTACTGGAAGGAGGCCTATCCGGATGCGTTCGAGGTCGCAGCCACCTGGCGTGCGCCCTTGCGCCTAAGCGACAGTGGCCTGGACTGGTATCCCGACTGGCAGACGACGGACGCCCAATCACCCACGTCCCAGGTGCTCGCCCTGCCAACCCAGTCGCCCGCGACGTTCACCGTCCGGTGGACGGCTTCCGACGCGGACGGGACGGGCCTATCGCTCGTCACCGTCCAGGTGAAGGATGGTGCAGACGGCGCGTGGACCGACTGGCGTTCGTCCAAGAGCGATGGATCAGACGACTTCACCGGCGTCGGCGGCCACACCTACTACTTCCGGACGCAGGCCCGGGACTATGCCTATAATGTGGAACTCTGGCCTGGGGATTACGATGCTGTCACGCGGGTGGAAGCCCTGCCGCCGCAGACCACGGTCCAGCCCCTGCCGCGCTTCAGCCGCAGCGGTGTCGTCGTGTGGTGGGGCAGCAACGACCCCGGCGGGTCGGGCATCCGGTACTACGACGTACAGATGCGCACGGGTGCAGGCGCGTGGACCGACTGGCGGATGGGCACGACTGCGACCTCCGCCATCCACACCGGGGCGTCAGGCGAGACCTACAGTTTTCGGGCCCGCAGCAGGGATCATGCCGGAAATCTCGAAGAGTGGCCTGCGACTGCCGATGCGACGACCACCCTGTATGCCTGGGCCATTCGCGGGCAGGCGACCGACAACCGCGGCGCGCCTGTTGCAGGCATGGCCGTAACCACCGCGCCCGCGGCCCTGCACACGGAACCTGCAGACAGGGACGGCGCGTATGCCGCCTTCGTGACCGGCCCGGCCGCGGCCTACACCGTCTCGTGGAGCAACCCGGCCTATGGCGCCCTGCCCGCGACCGCCTACGCGCCGGATCGCGATGCGGCCGCAAACGTCGTGCTGCCGCCGGTGGATAACGTCGTGCAGGACTGGGGCTTCGAGGCGGGTGTCAGCGCGTGGGCGTTCAGCGGCAGTCTCGCCGGGACGATCACCACCGCCGAGCGCCATTCCGGCGCTGCGGCGGCCAGCCTCTCAGGTTCAACCGCCAGCCCGCTCGGCTCGATCACGACCGTATCAGACCCCCTGCGCGACAACAACCCATCCATCGATGCGGTCATGGACGCGGCGGGCACGATTCACAGCGTGTGGCTGGCGCTGGACGACCGCGTGATGTACAGGCGGAAGCCCCTGGCCGGGTCCTGGAGCACGCCTGCGCCGCTGCCGGGGCCGCCGGCTCGCTACGGCGGCTCGGTCAAGCTCGCCGTCGGCGACACAGGAACCGTCCACGTTGTCTGGACCGCAGGAGATGCGCAGTATTACTGCCGCAGCATCGCGGGCGCCGCATGGAGCACGCCGGAGCCCATCCCCGGCACGTCCTTCAATTGGACCTCGCCGGAGCTGGCGATCGGGCCAGCAGACACCGTCAAGCTCATGTTCGACGGGCTCGCTGCGAATGGCCTTTATTGGGATGCCCATTTCACCGAACGCCGGCCTGGTGGCGACTGGACTCCCTCACGCAACATCGCCAACACCTACGGGCCCGACACCCGGTTCAAAGTGCGCATCGATCCGGCAGGCCGGGCGCATGTGCTCTGGTATGGGTCATCGAGCAGCGGTCATACGCAGGTCTACTATGCCGCCGAAAACGCCGACGGGTCATGGACTCCGGCAGAGGACCTGTCGCAGTACGAGACCTATATCAGCGACGCAGACCTGGTCATCGATGCCAGCGGCACGGCCCACGTGGCCTGGACAGGCGAGGCCGTCTACTACCGCACCCGCCCGGCGGGGGGCGCGTGGGTGCCGAAGCAGTGGTTGGCGCCGGTCGAGCGCGGCGGCGTCTCCCTGTTCGCAGATGCTGCGGGGCGTATCCACCTGGCGTGGGGCAACTCCGCTGCGTCCCAGGTGTACCATACGGTGCGCACGGGCGGTGCGTGGTCGATCCCTGTCTCCATCGCCCCGGCCACTGCCGAGCCCACGTCGGCATTTCCGCGGCTGGTCGTCACGGAGGACGGCAGGGCACACGTGCTGTGGGCCCAACACCGGTACTACAACCACTGGACCATCCGCTACACAGCACAGAACGCATACGGCCAGTTCCAGCCTGCGATCGAGGTCTTCCATAGCGACAACGAGAGCAAACTTCCCATCTTCCTGATGGACCACGCCCGTGTGCCGCATGCCTTCTGGGCCGCGCAGGTGGACGGGGCGTATCATGCGCTGCATGCGGGACCAGGCGCGACACGGGAGGGAGGCGAGGCTATCCTCTCCCAGGTCGTGCAGGTGCCGGACGTGCCCGCGCCGACACTCTCCTTCATGTACCGCTTCGGCAGCAGCTTCCCATCCGGCAGCCGCCTGGAGGTCGAGGTGGACGACGGCAGCGCGGCAACCTCCGTGTTGTCGACCAACGTGCATGCCGGCGCGTGGCAGCACACGTGGGCCGACCTGACCCCTTGGGCGGGACAGACCGTCACCATCCGCTTCCGGCTCATCCAGGTCGCCGGGGGCGCGCGCGCCAGTGCGCACATCGATGAAGTGAGCGTCGGCTCGGCGCACCCGGACACCTGGGTGGGATTGAGCAGCCAGAGCGCCGCGCCACCGGGCGGCACGGCCGTGTTGACCATCGGCTTCGGCAACCGCGGTGGGGTGGGCGCAGAGAACGCCCGGGTCGCCCTGCAACTGCCGCCCGAGCTGGCGTTCGTCAGCGCGGATCCGCCTCCCTCCACCACCGCGCCCGAGTTGCGCTGGGACGCGGGCTCGCTGGCAGCTCAGAGCGCAGGCGCCATCTATGTCACGGTGCGCGTGGAGGATACGACCGCGCGCGGCACGACCGTGACGTCTGCCGTCGCCATTGCCTCCGACACGGTGGAGCTCGAGGAGGGAAATAACACGGCGGAGGGCACGACATACATCGGCTACCAAACGCGGCTGCCGATTATCCACCGTTAAGAAACAGCGAAACGCCAGGAGCTGCAACGTGCCCCTGGCGTTTCGCGGGTCATCGTGCGAACGTATTCCGGTCTACTGGGCCCCCACGACTTTGTGCGGCACATACGGCTCTTCCAGGTAGGCGACATCCTTGGGGGCGAGCCTGACATCGAGCGCACCGACGGCATCGTCGAGGTGCGAGAGCTTCGTCGCGCCGACGATCGGCGCGGCCACGGATTCCTTCTGCAGCAGCCAGGCCAGCGCGATGTGCGTACGCAGCACCCCGTACTTCTGTGCGACCTCAGCGACCCGCTCCACAATCTGCCGGTCCATCTCTGCGGAGGCGTCGTATTTCATCCTCTGGATCTGGTCGGTACCGGAGCGCAGCGTGCTCTCCGCTGACCAGTCGCGCGTCAACCGGCCGGACGCGAGGGGGCTGTACGGCGTCACCCCGATCCCCTCCGCCCGGCAGAGCGGCAGCATCTCCCGCTCCTCCTCGCGGTAGATGAGGTTCAGGTGATTCTGCATCGAGACGAAACGGGTCCAGCCGTGCCGCTCCGCGACGTGCAGCGCACGCTGGAACTGCCACGCGAACATGGCCGACGCGCCGGTGTAGCGCGCCTTGCCCGCCCGCACCACGTCGTTCAGCGCTTCCATCGTCTCCTCGATGGGCGTCTCGTAGTCCCAGCGATGGATGATGTACAGGTCCACGTAGTCCGTCCCGAGCCGCCGCAGGCTGTGGTCGATCTCGCTGAGGATGGCCTTGCGCGAAAGCCCCCCGCCATTCGGCCCCGCACGCATCTTGCCGTGCACCTTCGTGGCAATGACGACCTCATCCCGCGGGGCGAAGTCCTTCAGCGCGCGGCCGAGAATCTCCTCGCTGCGGCCGAGCGAGTAGACGTTGGCCGTGTCGAAAAAGTTGATGCCCAGCTCGAGCGCCTTCTGGATGACCGGCCGGCTGTGCTCCTCGTCGAGCACCCACTTATGAATCCACCGCTCTGCCTCGCCGAACCCCATGCAGCCGAGGCAGATGCGCGAGACCTGCATGCCCGTTGAACCCAGCCGTGCGTATTCCACCGTTGACCCCTCCCTCCTTACCTGCAATGCGCCCTGTGGCTACACCCTCGCCCGGAAATAGGCAATCGTGCGCGCCAGACCCTCTTCCAGCTCCACCTGCGGCTCCCACCCCAGCAGCGAACGGGCGCGGGTGATGTCAGGGCGGCGCTGCTTCGGGTCGTCGGTCGGCAGCGGGTGATACGCAATGCCCGCCGGATTGCCCGTCAGCCGGTTGATGGTCTCCGCAAACGTGCGGATGGTGACCTCCAGCGGGTTGCCGACGTTGACCGGGTCGTTCTCAGCTGACAGGAGCAGCCTTACCATGCCGTCCACCAGGTCGGACACGAAGCAGAAGGAGCGCGTCTGGCTGCCGTCGCCGTACACGCTCAGCGGCGCACCCTGGAGCGCCTGGCCGATGAAGTTGGGCACGACGCGGCCGTCGTCCAGCCGCATACGCGGGCCGTAGGTGTTGAAGATGCGGATGATGCGCGTGTCCTCGTCGTGGATGCGGTGGTAGGCCATGGTGATGGCCTCCGCAAAGCGCTTCGCCTCGTCGTACACGCCGCGCACGCCGATCGGGTTTACGTTGCCCCAGTAGCTCTCAGGCTGCGGGTGGACCAGCGGGTCGCCGTAGACCTCCGAGGTGGAGGCGAGCAGGAAGCGCGCGCCCTTCTGCCACGCCACGCCCAGTGCGTTGTGCGTGCCGAGCGAGCCGACCTTGAGAATCTGGATAGGGATGCGCGCAAAGTCAACCGGGCTGGCGGGCGATGCCAGGTGCATCACCGCATCCAGCGGGCCGGGCACGTAGATATAGTCGGTTACGTCGTGGTGAATGAACCTGAAGCGCCGCTCGCCGGCCAGGTGCGCGATGTTGTCGGTCGAGCCGGTGATCAGGTTATCCATCGCGATGACTTCATGGCCGTCTGCCAGCAGGCGGTCACACAGGTGCGAGCCGATAAACCCGGCGCCGCCGGTAATAAGTATCCGCATAGCAAACCCTTCAGGAGAGATCGGCGAGGCTGTGGCAGAATGCGACTGTCCACGGCTTCATTATACGTCCGCCGGACATTTTCGCAACTTGCATCGCGTGTGCGTCGCCTCAGGGGGTCAGCGGGCAGCGCGCAAGCGCGCTGCCCAGGCGAAGCCACCCACCATGTGTCACTTCCGAGGCGTAGCAGCTCCACGGTCTGCTGTCGCCGCCCTGCCCTACCAGGCCTCACCTGGCGCACCAGACCTCATCGGCCGGGGTGGCACTTCTCGCAGGCTGGCCGTCGTGATGAGCAACAGCAGTGTCATGATCACCGCAGATGACAGGCACCAGGCACAGGTCGCGCCAATGACGAATGGCTCCAGAAAGGTCAGGTAGGCAGAGAACAAAGTCCCGGCGACTGCCAGGGCCCACAGGGCCAGGCCGGCCCATTGCCCGATCCGCCCTGGGCTGAACCGGTGGAAAGCCCAAGCCGCGAGGATGGCCAGGTAGCCGAAAACGCCCATCACGCCGACGGGGATCAGGCCGAGGACCAGGGCGAATTCGCTCTGCTGCACCGAGTTGCAGTCTCCCACGGGGCCGCAGACAGCCTCAACCTGCAGGGTCTCCACGTAGCCCAGATAGCCGGCGATGCCCAGGCCGATGAGGCTCAACAGCGGTATGGCCCGGTTCATCGTCCAGGTCGCGGGGTGAGCATCCGGCAAATCCTGCGACCGGCCGGATGCAAGGATGCGCCGGCGCAAAGCACGCCACGGCCGCTGCGCGATGACCCAGCCCAGCGCCGCCAGCATGCCACACAGGACGACCACGGACAGCCCGTTCCCCACCGGATCGCGGTCGAAGCGGGCGCGGAACCCATCCGATTCCCCCCCGGCCATGAGGATGCCGGGCGTCGGCACGGGCTGCGTGGGGCTGGGGGGCAGGGTGGGCGCCGGGGTTGGGTCGACAGGGCCGGGTGGGGCAGCCGATGCGGCCGGCGTCGCCGTGGCAGACGCTTGAGCCTGCGCGATCGCCTCGGCCAGCCCGGGGATCGCCGGCCATTCCACCCCACCGGCGTCCAGGTACTGCTCCACAAGGCCGGGTAGTTGAGTGGGGATATCCAGGGAGCCGACCAGGCAGACATCCGCCACTACCAGGAGCGGCACCCCGCGGCTCTCCGGCGGAATATTACACATGTCGCACGCAGCATCGAACAGCGCGCCGCCGGCCGCGTCCGCAGTGTTGACTCCAATAATCTGCAACTGGCTGCCGTGTTTTTCGAACAGGGGCGGGAAGTCTTCGGAGATGACCTTTTGGCAGTGGCCGCAGACAGGGGAGTAGAAGATGACTGCACGCACCACCGGCTCAGCCGCGTGGGCGCCCGCTGCGGCCACCAGGAGTAAGGCCGCCATCATCGACATGAACAAAATCCGGATCTGAAAGTCGTGCTGCATATTTCATCCTTATCGGGTCACTCGTTGAACGGTAAATAACGCGTGCTGCGTTCCTCTTACTGCTGGGCTTCTGTCGCCGGCTCGCTCGGGCGAACCAGCAGGACGGGCAGCGAAGCGCGGCGGACCACCTCGAGCGCCACGCTGCCGAAGATCAGGCGCACGACCCCGGTCCGGCCATGGGTCGCCATCACAATCAGCCTGGGCTCCAGCGTTGCACCCTGGTACACGATGACATCGGCGGGCCAACCTTCGCGCAGGATGGTTTCCACTGACAGACCGTCGCTGCGCAGGTGCTCGGCCACCGCACTCAGATAGGACTCGGCTTTCCCTCTATCCTCCGCAAGAACCCCCTGGACCAGGCCTATCTCGGGGTAGTAGTATGCTCCCACCGGTGGCTCAGTCGCATGCAGCAGCAGGATGGTGCCCCCAAACGCCTTGGCGAGAGCTACGGCATGAGGCAGCGCCGTCTCTGCGAACGGAGAACCATCCAGCGGGACCAGCACGGATGCCTGTGCGGGCTCCGGTCCCAGCGTCGCGATCTCACCGGAAGGCCGCACCAGCAGAACGGGAACCGGGCTCTGCGCCAGCACTTTTTCCGCTACCGAGCCGTAGATCCAGCGTCCCAGGCCGGAGCGACCGTGGGTGCACATGACCACCAGCTCAGCATTGCGCAGGCTGATCTCCAGCAGGATGGCTTCGGCGGCGTCGCCGTAGGGTACGGCAATCTCCACGCTCAGTCCCCGTTCAGACAGCCCGGCTGCCAGGGCGGCCAGGTACGCCTGGTCTTCCGCAATCGCCTGAAGCTGTGCGGGCCCGGAGTCTGTGCCTGGCAAGGCCGAGACGCCCGCCGCGCGCATCAGGATGATGCGCGCCTGATTGGCCTCCGCGAGGCTGGCGGCCATCGGCAGCGCCCGCTCACTGAACTTCGAGCCGTCCAGAGGCACAAGAATTGTGTTGTACATGAAAGAGCCTCCTCTCAAATCGTGCCGGGGATGTCATCCAATCCGGCCCCAGCGATGCTGATGGCCGCCGCGCGACTTGTGTAGCGCAGCCCGACTCGGTGCTGTTGAGCGCAGACTTGCCGGCAGGTCGGCACCCGCGCGGTATGTAATCCAGCGCTTCCTCCGGGCCGATCTCCCTTATCCTGCTCCATGATTACCATGCTGCCCACGGGCACACCTACGTGCTGCGCGATGACGTGACATTTCACCTGGAGCAGGAAGAATATATCCCTGGGGCAGTCGCTGAGCGTTTCGTAATTGGCTTGCCCTTTCGCCACGATGAGGCTGGCCGCGTCGAATTCCGCGCGCATCGTCGCCGAGCATAGGTCCAGGATCGTCCCCGGTGCATCGCTGCCGTTATCGATGATGTCCGCAACCCGGTCCAGGCCTGCGTCCAGCGCGTCCTCGAGCAGCGCGTCGTTGAGCACCGGGCCACCCTTGACTACGTAAGTCGTCGGCTTGGCCAGCGTCTCGATCAGCACGCGATCGAAGACCGTTTCCCCAGCGTTGTCAGCAAGATAGACCTCCACCCCCCGCTATTGGACAACG
>CAZTMA010000113.1:0-18155 GCA_964614645.1 uncultured Anaerolineales bacterium | reverse complement strand
ACACCCTTCTGGCCCCCAGGCGTGCCTGCGTGCGCACCCGCCTGAATAGTTACTTGCGAATTATGAATTACGAATTCCAGACGATTCCTAATTCGTAATTCTCAATTCTTCATTCTTCCAACCACTGCGCGAGAAAGGCCAGCAGCCGCTCCGTGTTGGCCCGGCCCACGGCCGCAGACGCGTGGGTGCGCGGGTCGATACCGACCAGCCCGTAGCACGGATGCCCGCGATACTCGTCGCCCATGTAGTTGATGCGTTCATCCGGCCCGCCGATGTCGTTCTGCGGGCCGTCCAGCAGACGCTCCATGTGGACGAGGTTCGGGTGCAGGTGGAGCATGTAGGAGGTTTCCTGCTTGGCTGCGTGATCGCCCTCGACGCCGGGCGCCTGGACTTCGATCAGCGAGAGGACGCGCATTTTGCCGCCGGTCATCTTGTAGCGATCCACGGCCCGCTGCTGATATTCGGGGTGGTTGGGATAGTGACCGGAGAGGAGGATCGCCTGGCGATAGCCGTCGCGCCCGAACGCGTGCAGCAGTTCGCTGATGAGCTGTATCATCGGCTTGCTGCTGACCATGAAGGAGCTGGGCCAGTCCGTGTGGCCGCCGCCCGAGCCAAGGAACAGGGGCGGATAAACGACGCCGCCCTCCCGCTGTGCCAGGCCGACAAGTTGTTCGTGCGCCTTCAACGCATCCAGCCCGACGACGTTATGGTAGCCATGCCACTCGATGGAGCCGCACGGCACGTAGATCGCGGGCCGCCGTGCCTTTGCCGCCTCGATCTGCTCCGGCGTCATGCGCTCCAGCCGGACCTCTTCGGTAAGTTGACCGGAATAATAGGCCATCACAGCACTCCATCGAATTGGAATTCGTGAATCAGAACACTAACACCTGATGCGCGGCTGTCGTCCACTCGGTCAGGACCTGCATATTGGCTACCTGCATACCTTCAATCAAGTGCTCTGGCCCGAACCCGCGGGCCTCTGTGCAGCTCCCTCAGGTCGCCACCTGGCCTTGCCGGGCGATTGCTTGAATCATCCGGCCGACATTATAGTATCCGTTAGGCGTCTTCTGACCCGCGACGGCGCAGTTGACGCCATCACCCATCAGGAACACCTGCACATGTGTGCCGGGTTGTTTTGCCACGTTCATCGCCAGGCGTAACGCATTGTACGGGCGCTCATTGCCATAGGGCGCGTCATTGATGACGAACAGGAATGTCTTCTTCGCTGGTTCAACAGTCATGTCATGCTCCTGTGGTTGAGTCACCGATTGTGCTTCAGCAGCCAGTCCTGCACCTCCAGGCGGTGCGCGTGCGGGTGTTCATAGGCCAGGTCCAGAACCAGGCTGAGCAAAGGCTCGCCGGTCGTCCGCAGGCGCGCAGCCAACTCGTCGTCACGCAACCCAGCGACCAAAGTGAACAGGGCCTGAGAAGTCTGCCGGAAGTCCGCCAGCACAACCGCAACCGGCTGCGCCCGGCTCAAGCCAGCCACCTGCTCGTTGATGCGCGCCAGCGCAGCCGGCCAATCTTCACCCGGCCGCATGAGTGGCTCCGCGCGCCGGCCGCGGCGTTCTGCCTCGACGATGCGCAGCAGTCGCCGGTGCCAAAAGGTGATGTGGGCGAGGACGTCCTTGACTGTCCACGATCCGGTGACGCCGGCCGCGGTCAGGTGGGCAGGCTGGAGGCGGGCCAGCAGCGCCCGCATGTGCCGTTGCTCGGCCTCGACCAACGCCTGCAGTTCTGCGCAGTTCAGCTCTGCCAACTCAGGAGGCGGAAAGAGCCTGCTTCATCGCCGCGATGTGCGTGGGCGTGCTGCCACAGCACGCGCCGATGTAGCTGACGCCCAGCGCCTTCATCTTGGTCGCGTAGTCGGCCATGACCTCGGGGGTGCCATCGTAGTGGATCTGCTTGTCGACGTACTTGGGCAGGCCCGCGTTCGACTGCGCCATCAGAAAAACCTCATCTGGCTTGACTGCTGCCATCTCCGAGATGACCCGTTCGATCTCGTCGGGCCCGTTGCCGCAGTTCGCGCCGATGACGCGCACGCCCAGGTCGTGCAGCGCGCCGAGGGCCTGCACGGGCTTGACGCCCATCATCGTGCGGAAACGAGTATCGAAGGTCATGGTTGCAGCAATCGGCAGGTCAGAGACGGAGCGGATGCCTTCGATTGCGGCCTGGATCTCGTCGAGCGCGCTCATGGTCTCGATGAGGAAGAAGTCCACCCCGCCCTCAGCCAGCGCGGCTGCCTGCTCCGCGAACGCAGCGCGCGCACCCTCCGGCGTCAGCGTGCCGAGCGGCTCCATAATCTCGCCGGTTGGACCCATCGAACCGGCCACCAGCACCTCGTGATCCGCTGCGTCCGCCACGTCGCGCGCCAGCCGCGCGCCCGCAACGTTGTACTCGTGCACGTGCGATTCCAGGTTTTCGCGCGCCAGGCGGTAGCTCGTCCCGCCGAAGGTATTCGTGGTGACGATCTGGGAGCCGGCATCGACGTAGCCCTGGTAAATGCCCTTGACTGCGTCGGGCCGCGCGACGTTCCAGGCTTCGGGCGAACCGCCGGTCGTCAACCCGGCAGCCTGCAGCATGGTTCCCATCGCGCCGTCACCGATCACGACGGTGTGTGCCTGTAGGAAATCGGTCAGTCTGTCCACACTTCCTCTTTTTCGGCTATGTCCGCCGAACGAGCTGCTATTTTGCCTGCATCACGGCCTTCGCGGTGGTAACCGCCTCAGCCGCGTCCTTGCAGTAATGATCCGCGCCGATATCTTCCGCAAAAGCGCTGTTAAGCGGCGCGCCGCCGACGAGGACCTTGACCCGGTCACGCAGGCCCTCTTCCTTGAGCCGGTCAATGACGTTGAGCATGTACGGCATGGTCGTGGTCAGCAGCGCGGACATGCCGATGATGTCGGCGTTGTGCTCGCGGATGGCCGCAATGAACTTGTCCGCGTCCACGTTGATGCCGAGGTTGTGTACCTCGAAGCCCGCACCCTCCCACATCATGCCGACAAGGTTCTTGCCGATGTCGTGGATATCGCCCTTGACTGTGCCGATCACCGCGATGCCGATCTTGGGCGCGCCGGTTTCCGTCAGGAGCGGGCGCAGGATCTCCATCGCGGCCTTCATCGCGTTAGCTGCCCGCAGCACTTCCGGCACCCAGAGGATGCCCGCACCGAAGTCACGACCGACAACGTCCATGCCGGCCACGAGGCCGTGGTTCAGCACGTTGGCAGGCGTCTCGCCCCAGTCAAGGGCTTTACGCGTGGCCACGACCACCTCTTCCTTGAGGCCGTCGTACAGGTCATCCTGCATGTTCGTATAGTGCTCCTGAAGTTCCGGCGATAGGTTGGCAAACTCTGTCATAACACCTTCCTGACGATTGGTAATCGGTCTCTACACCATCTCTTTATGCAGCGCGATCCAGAATGGAGCGGATGCGGGCCAGCTGTTCCTGATCGTTGGCGAGCAACGCCTCGACCTGGCTGCGCAGTGTAATCGACCCCAGTTCTGCATGCACTGCGGGCCGCGCCCGCGCAACCGGCGTCAGACTCTCGAGAAAGTCCAGCGTAGACGTGCGCAGCGAGGTGAACGTCTCGATGAGAATCGGCACCGGCGTGTCGGGGTCGTAATCGCCCGTGATTCGCCCGATGGCGGTGACGTAAGGGTTCTCCTGCAGGGTGATGCGCACCAGGCGGGCGCGATAGGGAGGCTCAACTGCGCACAGGTGGCTGATGATCTCGCTCACCGACCACTGGTCGGGCGCGGGCCGCGCGCACAGGATGTGCGGCGACACGTCGGCGGTCAGGTCGCGCAGCGTACGCGGAGTCTGCCGCAAGAACGCCAGAACATCCGGCCAGGTCGCCGTCGATACTTGGGTCATCGCAATTACCCTCCTTCCGAGCTCACCATCCGCCGCCGGCTACGTGCCTTGACGACGTCAGAGACTCCGCGGGCGCGCCGGCGTGCGGTCGCAGCTTCGAGCGTCTCCGCCAGGTGCGGGAAGTTATCAACCGAATGCGGCAGGGGCATGGCTTCCACAAAGGCATCCTGGAATCGCGGTTCCAGCGCGATGCCGATGTATGAAGTCCAGCGCGCCAGCCGCCGCGCATCTTCGCGCTCGTTCTTGTTCAGGAGTGCGATACGTGCGCCATCTCCGGCCGAGTTGCCGACGGTGGTCACCCGGGCCAGGTCACAATCAGGAATCATGCCAAGCACCATCGCGTGCTTCGAGTCGATGTAGCTGCCGAATGCGCCGGCCAGCATCACCCGGTCCACCCGATCGACGCCCATGCGGTCCATCAGGAGCCGGGCGCCCGAGTAGAGCGCGGCCTTGCCAAGCTGGATATTGCGCACATCCTCACTCGTAATGACGACCGGACGTCCCGTGCTCGTCTCGTGCGGCCAAGCCAGCACATACTCCGCCTTCGCGCCCTGCCAGCTCAGCCGGGGCGACTCAATCTCCGGTGCGAACCGGCCATCGGGGGTCAACATGCCCGCCATGAACAGCTCGGCAACCGCCTCGATGATGCCGGAACCGCAGATGCCCGCGGCAAGGATCGGCGCGTCGCCGGCCCGCACTCTGCGCTTGCGGCGGGGGGCATCGAACGTCGCGACTTCCGGTTCACCGTCCTCATGCTGCGGGCCGTCATCGCTGACCGGGCTCTGCACTGATTCGATGGTGCTCTCGCCAGCCGTCCACTGGTCGTTCCAGTCGTCGCGGCCGATGACCTTGAAGCGTGCCTCCAGCGTCTCGGGGTCGATGCGCACGCGCTCGATGGCGCCGGGGGCCGCACGCATTCCGTGGCGAATCTGCGCGCCCTCGAATGCAGGACCGGTCGGACTGGAAGCGGAGAAGAGCTGCTTGCAGTTGCCCAGTAGCAGCTCGCCGTTGGTGCCGACATCCACGATGAGCCAGGCCTCGTTCTCGGGCGCCTTGTCCGGCTCTTCGGCCAGGATGACGCCCACGTTGTCCGCGCCGACGTGACCGGCTTCGAGCGGCAGCACGTGAGCCTGCGCGCCCGGCGCGAGGCGCAGCCCCAGCTCGCGCGCCTTGATGTCCACGGCATCGCTGACCGCCGGCGCAAACGGCGACTGCCCCAGTTCCCGCGGCGGGATATTGAGTAGGATGTGGTGCATGACGCTGTTGCCGACGAGCACGATATCGGTAATCGCGTTCACCGGGATCTCGACTTCCTCAGCAGCCTGCCGGGCCAGCTCGTTCAGCGCGGCAATGATCGCGTCGTGCAGGGTTGCCAGTCCCTCGGCCCCGTTGAGATCGCAATAGCTGACCCGGCTCATCAGGTCCTCGCCATAAGCCACCTGCGGGTTCATTTGGCTCACGGTCGTCAACACTTCGCCGGTCCGCAGGTCGCACAGGTGCATCGCAACGCTCGTCGTCCCGATGTCCACGGCCAGGCCATAGGCCTCCTCGGCATAGCCCGGCTGCACGCGCACCGCCTCGCGGCCTTGCCAGACGGTCACCGTGACCTTCCAGTCGCCCTTGCGTACGATCCGCTGCAGGTCGTTCAGCAGGATAGGGTCGAGATGCACGCCCGGCAGATCAAAGCGCTCGGCCAGCTCGTTGGCGATGCGGTCCCAGTCGCCAAGCTGATGTTCCAGCGTAGGCTCCTCGATTTCGACATAGTACAGGCGAATCGCCGGGTCGATCTCGATGGCGCGCACGGTCGCGGCCTTACGCACAACCTGCTTGCGCGCCTGGCTCTCCTCGGGCACGAAGATCATCAAGTCGCCGTGCACCTCGCAGGAGCAAGACAACCGCCGCCCCGGCAGGGCCGGATGTTTGTCGAAGTAGCGCGTCTCCCGGCCATCCGGCGGGGAGAGATGGTCCGCAGCGGAATCTATGCCGTGCTTGGAAAAATGCCCTTCCTGGACCATGACCTGGCATTTGCCGCACGTCTGGCGGCCGCTGCAGATGGACTCGATTTCGACGCCGAGCGCGCGCGCGGCATCCAGCAGGTTCGTGCCGTCCGCAACTTCGCCCTGGCGACCGGAAGGCTGGAACACAACACGGTGAGTTTGAGTGGGATTGATAGACATGGCGACTCACTGGCAAAGATGATTCAATGACGGCGCGATTGTACGTCAAAAGGGGCCGCAAGGCAAACGGGTTGAATGTTGCAGGTTTTAGGTTTCAGGTTCTCTGAACGGAGTATAATGAGCCTGCCACCTCTCCATCGTCCTCATTTCCGAGGCTGCACCGCAGAATCCCAGGGATGACTACTATGCGCCGGGCAATCCGCTGTTCGGCCAGACGACCGTGCAAGCCTTCCGCGATGCCGGGGCGGATGTTAACTCGATAGAGGACATCCTCGACCTGGGCGTGTACCTGACGACTGCGGTCAAATGCGGCAAGACCGGCTATGGTATCAGCACTGCGACCATCCGGCAGTGCTCCCACCTGCTCGAACAGGAGCTTGCGCCTTTCCGGCAGGTTAAGGCGTGGCTGTTGATGGGCGACGTGGCAATCAAAGCGGTCAACGCGGTCGCTGCACGCACCGGTGAGCCGCGCGTCATCCCGGCCGGATCCACCTACAAGATCCGGAGCGGGACGTACACCTTCCGGGGCGGCCGGGCCTTCCCTTCCTATCTGCGAGCGGGGCCGAGCTTCTTCATCGAGAAGAGCAAGCGCCAGATGATCTGCCAGGACATCGCGGCCGCGCTGGCGCTGGGCTAAGACACACTGAGGTAGTTGCAGGTTGGCAGGTTACAGGTTGAAGATTGTTCCGTTGGACAGTACATCCTCGGAACCTGCAACCTGCTAACCTGCAACCTATAACCGTTTCTCTGCGACCTCTATGGCTATTCCGCAAACAGGTGGTTGGTCCACGCGCGGCGGCCCATGTCGTCCTCCACTTCCAGGTACGCATAGCGCCACTCGTCCGGCACGTCGAATGCGGCTGAGGTCAGGCGGCGGCCGTCGAAGCTGCCGAACCGCTGGCCGTGGCTGTTCGGGCCGACCAGCCGCGCGAACTGCACGGGCGAGGTCTCGATGCTGACACGGCGCCCGTCATACGCGATGTTGTGAATGACCGGGCCGCAGGACGAGTAGAAATGGCCCTGGCGCAGCGCAGACAGAATGGCCGCAGAAGTGTGCTCGGCTGCGGCGACCATGACCCACCCGCCGTTCCAGCCGGGATGCTCGGCGCGGATGTGCGCATCGTCCACCGCCAGCCCGAGGACGGCATTGTTGCGCTCCAGCAGAGTGGTCCAGTAGACTCCGCCGTCCCCCTTGCCGTTCAGCCAGCGGCAGACATGGTTGTAGACCTCCACGCCGTCGAAGTGATGGCGACGCGCATCATCCAGCGTATTCGCGCACCAGTGCGGATGCGCCAGAATGAGCAGCGCACCCTGTTCGCGCGCCGCGTCCATCGCAGGCAGGAGGCCCTCCTCCTGCCGGATGCCGGTCACCCGGCCCAAGACCGCGACGTGGTACATCGCGCCTGTCTGGTCGGTGCCGTGCAACTCCACGCCGTCCAGCCAGAGCAGCGGATAGGTGGCCGTGTCGCCAGCCGTGTCGGATAGGACCCAGTGGTCGGTGCGGAACAGGAAGTCGTAACCAGCGTCCGCGTACAGAGCGGCCAGCGCGGGAAAGTCAAGGCCGCCATCGGAGGCGGTGCTGTGGATGTGGGTGTTGCCCTTAAGCCAGCCGGTGACGGGCGGATAACGGAAATGTCGCATGATGCCTCATCCTGAAAACGATTTTACTCCGGTGTTCGGCTACCGTAGCAGAGACGTCGCCATCGCGCAAATCGCCGGCGTGATCAGCTACGGATGAGGCGTGAGGGCCTCCTCCTGCGCCTGTGCGCGAACATATCGCGCACAGACATCGGTGATCGGTTTGGGCGTTCCGATGTTTATATGCGTACCCTGGTCGATCATAGAGTCCATGAACTCCCAGTAGTAGACGCGCGACTGCTGATCAGATACGCGAGTGGCCTCGATGCAGACCTCAATGCGCTCCTGCCCTTCGCCCGCGATTGTATGGCGGTTGATCGCGACCAGTTGCCATGGAGGGCTCGCGAGCGCATCCTGGTACCACCGGACGACTTGTTCCAGCTCATCCTCCACGTTGAACGAGCGAAAAACGGTGGCGTCGTCCTCAATATACCTCGATTCGTCCAAATAGATGCCGGGATACAGTGGCACGTCCCGAACCGGGGCCGTCAACTCGCGATTCTTTGCTGCTTCTTGCGTCCCGATTATGAGCATGTGGGTAAGGAAGTAAGGCAAGGCGATGAATTCCGGTACGTCAAAGCGTACGCCCGTCACATCTACATCCTCATCGACCTCCGAGACATGGATCGTATCGTTATCGACCCACCTGACGTAATCGGACGACTCCTCCGAGGCCAAACTCCTGCCGAGGTAGAAGACATCACGCTCGACCAGCGGGAATGCGCCCGAGTGTACCCGCACGAAGATACGCCCGTTGCCACCTGAATACGCACCGACGCCGCGAAAGTAAACGCTCGCCACGAGACGTTGGTTCGGAGAGGCGATGCGCTGGACGCGCGTCTCCCCTGCGATTTCAGAGGCGGCGAACAGGCCGCCCAGGGTGAAGGGCGGCACGAACATCATGATGCCGCCGAGCAGGAAAAGTGATCCCCCGGACAACGCGGGGAAATGGGCCAGCGCGACGAGCAGCCGCCCGCGCCGCTTGGTCCTGCCCCAACTGATGGAGAGCGAGATCGCCGCCAATAGCGCGACCGCCAGCGGGTAAACCAGGTCAGGGAGGGTTCCAATAAGGGAGAAATCGGTGAAGCTGAGGAACCACAGGCCGAGGCCCAATACCAGGCTCAGCACGGTCAGCCTCACCCACCGGTGCGACGAGTTAGGCACTACAACTTGATCAGACACTGGACATCGCTCTCCTCTGAGCTCAGCACCGTTCCTCTCCTGAGCCTGCTGGTGCACGGGGATGCGTCCTGTCCCTATGTCCATAGCTCGAGACGGATTATCTTCTGGGAGTGCTGATCAGTCAAGGCGACGCGGGCACCCTCAGGATGTCGGGTCGGAGAGGGTGCGCCCTTGCTCCTGGATGATGCCGGCGGTATACTGCCATTACCATGAACGACCTGTATTCGGACACCGATCCGCAAGTCGAGCGAGTTCTGACCGGGCTGCTGCGCGACGCGCCCGAATGGCGTCGCATTGAGATCATGTGCGGCATGATCGAAACGCTGCAGCAGTTGGTCTTCAGCGGTGTACGCCGGCGGCATCCTGACGCCAGCGAGAGTGAGGTGCGCCGCCTGGTGGCCGATATTCTACTGGGCCCAGAAGTAGCCGAGAAGGTGTATGGTGCGCGGGTCTTCGGAGGAACGCCATGATGCTTTCGGAACCGCTGGCTGTCACTTTCACGGTGATCGATGTGCTCGATACGCTGGGCATCCCTTATCTGCTGGGCGGGTCGTTCGCCAGCTCGGCTCAGGGTGCGGCCAGGGCGACACTCGATGCGGACCTTGTTGCCGATCTGCGGCCGGAGCACGTGGAGCCCTTCGTCGCTGCTTTGCGCGATGCATTCTACCTCGATTCTGACACGGTGCGGTCGGCGGTGCTCAATCGGGGGAGCTTCAACCTGATTCACCTGCAGACAATGTTCAAGGTGGATGTCTTTGTCTATAAAGGGCGCCCGTTTGATCGGATGCAGTTTGAGCGCCGCCAGGCCACCCAACTCTCCGTCGATCCGCCGCGCACTGCATACCTCTCCAGCCCGGAGGATACCGTGCTCGCAAAGCTGGTATGGTACCGGTTAGGCGAAGAGGTATCGGACCGCCAGTGGCGCGATATCCTGAGCGTATTGCGCGTGCAAGCAGGTCTGCTCGACGTGCCCTACCTGCACAGATGGGCCGAGGAATTGGCCGTCAACGATCTGCTTGCGCGGGCCTTCGAGCAAACTGCGTGAGCTATATGCTCGATTCCAGGTGCGATTTGCACCGACTTAGTGCCTGCACTATAATGCCCTCTGGCTGTGCTCAGTAGTCACGACGTAGTCGAGCCGCCGTACTATTCCCCAGGAGTATATCGCTCATGCAGACTATCCTTCGCTCTCAGACGGGTGTCGAAGCCATCATCAGCCCGGACCATCCCTTTACCGTCATCGGTGAGCGTATCAATCCGACCGGCCGCAAGGCGCTGGCCGCTGAGATGCTGGCGGGCAATTTCGAGCGCGTGAAGGCGGACGCCCGCGCGCAGGTCGAGGCCGGGGCCACGGTCCTGGATATCAACGCAGGGCTGGGTGTCGCGAATGCCCACGAGCTCGAACCGGAGGTCATGGTCAAGGCCGTACAGGCTGTCCAGGAAGTGGTAGACATCCCGCTGTGCATCGACTCGTCAATCGTGCCCGCGCTGATTGCCGGGCTGAAGGCTGCCGGCGGCCGGCCGCTCATCAATTCCGTCACTGGGGAAGAAGAGCGGATGGAGAAGGTCCTGCCACTGGTGGCGGAGTACAAGTGCGCCGTGATCGCCATCTCCAACGACGAGTCGGGCATCAGCACGGACCCGAAGGTGCGGCTCGAGGTCGCCAAGCGCATCGTGGCGCGCGCCGAGTCCTATGGCATCCCACGCGAGGACATCCTGATCGATCCGCTCGTCATGCCTGCGGGCGCAGTGCCCGCGGCGGGCAAGTCCGTGCTTGACCTGGTGCGCTGGATTGCGGAAGAGCTCGGCTGCAACACGGTCTGCGGCGCGAGCAACATCTCCTTCGGCCTGCCCGACCGGGAGGCCATCAATGCCAACTTTGTCGCCATGCTCATCGCGGCCGGCATGACGAGCGCCATCACCAACCCACTCAAGCCGGAGCTCAAGAAGTCCATCATGGCCGCGGACATGCTGATGGGCCACGACGAGGACTGCATGCGCTGGCTGCGGTATCAGCGGAAGCTGGCGCGCGAGGCCGCGGCGGCTGCGGGCGGCGATGCGCCGGCGGATGACCGTGCAGCACGCCGGGCGCGGCGCGAAGCATAGAGGCAAGCATCTCCATAGCCGGTGAGGAGTGAAGCATCCTCAGATGCGGAACAGCCCCCTTCCTGGGCAAGTCCGTCCGCATCTGAGGATGCTAACTCCACCTTTCAACCAGCAGGATTTTGAGGAACGCCCATGAATCCCATCATTCTCAACCTCGGCCCGTTTCAGGTCACCTGGTACGGCCTGCTGATCGTGACCGGTGCGGTCATCGCAGCCTGGATCGCGACGAAAGAGGCGTCGCGCCGCGGCGAGGACCCAGAGCATGTGTGGAATGTGCTGACTTGGTGCCTCATCTTCGGCATCATCGGCGCGCGGCTGTACCACGTCTTCTCCACGCCGACCGGCAACTTCGCAGGATGGTCCTACTATCGGGAGAACCCGATCGAAATCATCAAGTTCTGGGATGGGGGCTTCCGTGGGCTGGGCATCTTCGGCGGGGTGCTGGGCGGAGTCCTCGCCATCATCATCTACACTTGGCGTGCCAAGCTGAACCTGCTGCGCTGGCTGGATATCCCGACGCCGGGTCTCCTGGTGGCGCAGGCCATAGGCCGGCTGGGCAACCGGGTCAACCAGGAACTCTACGGGCCGCCGACCGACGCAGCATGGGCCTTCCACATCAACCCGAACTTTCCATGCCAGGAGCCGGCCGGCTCACCGATGGCCTGCGGCATCCCGGAGCGTCTGACCGAGGAGGCGCGGCAGTGGTATGCGTCGAATGGCTTCCACCCGACGTTCTTCTATGAGATGATCTGGAACATCCTCGGCGCGGGGCTGCTGCTGTTCATCGGCCGGCGCTTCAAGGGCTGGCTGCGCGACGGCGATATCTTCCTGATGTACCTCATCTGGTATCCCGTCGGGCGCATCTGGGTCGAGATGTTCCGGCCCGACGCGTGGGTCATGGGCAGGCTCGCGACGGCCCAATGGGTCAGCATCATCGGCATCGCTATCGGCATCGCCGGGCTCATCATCAATCACCGGCGTCCGCGGCCGGTCCCGGCACCAGTGACGGTGGACACCGTGCCGCCTGCGGAACCGCCGCAGGCCGAATAGGACGGCACACGCCAGGCAGTTTGAGGGCAGAAGCAGCAAGAGAGGCTTCTGCTCTTTTTCGTTGAGGGACAGGGCGACGCAGGTGCTGAGATGGCGAAAACAGGAGGCAGTATGGCAAGCACAACGACTCCAGCCGAACGACGGCAGAGCGGCGCGCAGTATGCGGCCGCAGTATCCCAGTGGCTCGCCCCCGCGCCCGGCCAGCGCAGCATGCAGCGTGGCCCGACCGCAGCAGATGTCGATGCACTGCTCGGGCAATCCGACGCGCTGCGCGTCACTGCGGAGACCGGGCTGACAACGGGCGACCCGCTGGAGACGGCAGCCGCGGAAGTTCAACTCCTGGCCGGCGCCGCGCTCGACCTGCTGATGGCGGGCCGGCTGGCCAGCCCTGGCCCCGGCGCGCGCAGCTTCGCACCGGAAGAACGTGCGGCCGCCACGCCGCCGCTTGCCGCGCTCAACGAACTAGCCGAGCTGCGCGCCATCGTCGAAGCGCCCCAGGCTTACCTGGTCGGCGCGGCGGCCCTCCAGACAGCGCGGGCCGGCGCACGCTCACGGACGCGCGCGCTGGCGGGACCGGCGACCGAGCTGCCGCCCGCGGTACATGCCGCGCTGGATGCTATCAGCGACAGCGCCGTGACGACCGGCACCGCACTCGTGGGGGGCATGTTCCTCATCGACTTCAGCACGCTGCGCGCGGCACTCGGCCTGGTGGGGAGTGACCTCACCAAGGAGGTAGGCGCGGACCTCCTGCGGGCAGGCGGACGTGTGCTCGATTTCATCCTCGTCGCCAACGAGAAGATCCTTGCGCTGACCGGCCTCAACGCGGTGGCCGAGACACAGAAGGCGGCGCAGAAGGTGCTGGGGGGCTGGCTGGAGCAGTTACAGAACGGCGCGGCCTTCTCAAGGGTGGCCAAACGCGTGCTCGGCACAAAGGCCATCGAGACCGAAATCGGCGCCTGGCTGACCGCGTACCAGGGTTCGGACGAGCTGCTCGGTGCAGCGCGCGACCGGGTCGGTCAGTTGGCGGGCCAGTACGCGGCGAAGGCGCGCGTGGTGCAGAAGGTGAACGCAGGGCTGAGCCTCGTCAAGCTCGCGCCGCCCGTGCGCACGCCCGTCGGCAGCGCAGCGCTGGCAGTGGTCTACCTCGGCCTGCTGACTTACACGCTGGGCTCGGCCTACGATCACGTGGACTCCGATCGGATCGGGCTGTTGGACCGCGTGGAGGGCGTGCGGGGGGTGATGCGAGAGGCGCTGGTACAGGTTGAGCCGCCGGACCTGCGAGTGCCACCAGCGGATTTCCCGAGTGAATAATCGGTAAGGAGGCTGTGTGTCGCGGCACTTACAGCCTCCTTGTCGCCACCCCCCCCCAGGGGGGATGGGTATCTCCCCTACAGACCCGGCCTTGCCCTCTCGGTATACTGCCGTCAGATTCAGAAGGAAAGGGCGCCAGCAGATGGAAGACCAGACCAAAGCGGGGGTGATCCGGCGATTGCAGAGTGTCGAAGGGCACGTGCGCGGCATCCAGCGCATGGTGGAAGACGACAAGTACTGCATCGACGTCATCAAACAGATCGGCGCGGTGCAGGCGGCGCTCGGCAAAGTGCAGGAGATCGTATTGGATCAACACCTGCATTCCTGCGTGACCACCGCCATCCGCGGCGACGACGCGGAACGCCGCGAGGCTGTCATCGACGAGATTCTCGGCGTCTTCAGCATTACCAACAAGGCATAATACTATCTTCCTGAGAGGAGCGAGATCATGTCCGTCACCGTCAAGCTCAATATCCCGAACATTTCATGCAACCACTGCGTCATGACCATCCAGCGCGAGACCGCGGACCTACCCGGCGTCGAACAGGTGCAGGCCGATGCTGCGACCAGAACCGCGACCTTCGTCCTGGAGAACGATGCCGTGCTGCCGCAGGTCAAGGAAACCCTGGTTGAAATCGGGTATCCTGCAGCCAACTAAAGGTAAAATCAGCTACGACGCACGAAGGCGAACCGCTGGTTCGCCTTCGTGCGTTAGACACGGGGTATCTCATGACAGAAACCAAACACATCACGCTCCCGATTACCGGGATGACGTGCGCCAACTGCTCGGCGACCATCGAGCGCAACCTGAAGAAGATGCCCGGCGTGGCGGACGTGGCCGTGAATTACGCGACGGAGAAGGCAACGGTCGCCTATGACCCAGGCCAGACGGGCGAGGACGCGATGCGGTCGCTCATCGGCAACCTGGGCTACGGTGTTGCGACCGCGAAACTGGAGCTGCCGATCAGCGGGATGACGTGCGCCAACTGCGCCGCGACCATCGAGCGCAACCTGAAGAAGATGCCCGGGGTCGTCCAGGCCAGCGTGAACTACGCGACCGAGCGTGCCACCGTGGACTTCATCCCAACGCTCGTCAACTATAACGATCTGAAACAGAAGATCTCGGACGTGGGCTACGGCGTCATCGAGGGCCAGGCCGGCGTCCAGCCGGCGGATGCAGAGGCCCAGGCGCGCGACGCGGAGATCACCCAGCAGCGGCGGATGCTGTGGGTGGGCGTCATCCTGACGCTGCCGGTGTTCGTGCTCGGCATGGCGAACATGCTGGGACTCCTGCCGCACGCGCCGTGGCTCAACTGGGTCATGTTCGCGCTGGCGACGCCGGTCCAGTTCTACGTCGGCGGCCAGTATTACACCGGCGCATACAAGGCGCTCAAGAACGGCAGCGCCAACATGGATGTCCTGATTGCGCTCGGCTCCTCCGCGGCCTACTTCTACAGCGTCGCTGTCCTGCTCTTCCCAAGCTTGGGCCACGTGGTCTATTTCGAGACCTCGGCCCTGATCATCACCCTCATCAAGGTCGGCAAGTACCTGGAGGCGGTCGCCAAGGGCCGGACGAGCGCGGCCATCAAGGCACTGATGGGCCTGCAGCCGCGCACCGCGCGCGTGCTGCGCGATGGCGCCGAACAGGATGTGCCGGTGGAGGATGTGCATCCGGGCGACACTGTCATTGTTCGTCCCGGTGAGAAGCTGCCGGTGGATGGCTTGGTGCTCGACGGTCGCTCGGCAGTAGACGAGTCCATGCTGACCGGTGAGAGCCTGCCCGTGGACAAGCGGCCCGGCGACCAGGTCATCGGCGCCACAGTGAACAAATCGGGCCTGCTGCACGTGCAGGCCACCAAGGTCGGTGCGGAGAGCGCGCTGTCGCAAATTATCCGCCTCGTCGAAGAGGCGCAAGGATCGAAGGCTCCCATTCAGGCCCTCGCGGATCGAGTGTCCGGCGTGTTCGTGCCCATCGTCATTGCCATCGCGCTGCTCACATTCCTGGGCTGGTACTTCGTCGCCCGCGGCGGGTTCACCGCGGCGATGGTCAACATGGTCGCCGTGCTGGTCATCGCGTGTCCGTGTGCGTTGGGGCTGGCGACACCGACCGCCATCATGGTCGGGACGGGACGGGGTGCGCAGAACGGCATCCTCTTCCGCAGTTCCGAGGCGCTGGAACGCGCCGAGCAGCTCCAGGTGGTCGTGCTGGACAAGACGGGCACGATTACGCAGGGGAAGCCGGCGACGACCGATGTGGTGGTAACAAACGACGAACGTTGGACAGAAGATGAACTGCTGCGGCTGGCGGCGAGCGCGGAGCGCGGGTCGGAGCACCCGCTGGCCGAGGCGATCATCCAGGCCGCAAGAGGCAAGGGACTGATGCTGGCTGCGCCGGAGGGGTTCGAGGCCGTTGCGGGCCAGGGCATCCGGGCGCAGGTGGCTGGTCATCAGGTCGTTGTGGGCACTAACCGTATGCTGCAGAACGACGGCGTGCAGGGTTCCGGACAGGAAACCGTCGACCGGCTGCAGGGTGAAGGCAAGACCGCTGTGACCGTCGCAGTCGATGGCGCGGTCGCGGGCGTGATCGGCATCGCGGACACCGTCAAGCCGGGCGCAGCAGAGGCCATTGCGGAACTGAAGCGGCGGGGGCTGGCCGTGGTGATGATGACCGGTGACAACCGGCGGACGGCCGCAGCCATCGCGGAACAGGTCGGTATCGAGCACGTCCTGGCCGAAGTGCTGCCCGGCGACAAGGCAGCGCAGGTCAAGCGGCTGCAGGAACAGGGACTCGCAGCGCACGGCGCTGATGGCGCGGCCGGCCGGCGCAGCGCGGTAGCGATGGTCGGTGACGGCATCAATGATGCTCCCGCGCTGGCGCAGGCGGACGTGGGCATTGCCATCGGCACAGGCACCGATGTTGCGATGGAGACTGCGGGGGTGACGCTGATGAGCGGGGAACTGGCCGGCGTGAGCCGAGCCATTGCTCTGAGCCGGAGCGTCATGCGCACGATCAAGCAGAACCTGTTCTGGGCTTTCTTCTACAACGTAGCGCTGATCCCCGTCGCCGCGGCGGGGCTGCTGCACGATGCGCCGTGGCTTGCGGCTGCGGCGATGGCCTTCTCCTCCATCTTCGTGGTCACAAACTCGCTGCGCTTGCGCGGGTTCAAGATGGCCGCAGGGTAAGCCCTGCCGGGACTTACTCAGCCTGCCTCCTCTAAGAAGCCGAGCCGGGCCTGCCGGCGCCGATTTGTGCACGGCGTATCAAGTGACGGCCCAGATATGCGCTGCGTCATACCCGGCTCGCAGCAAAGGGGTACAATCAGAGATAGGCCATGACAAGGAAGCCGACGTCGGCTTCCTTTTGACAGAAAAGAGGTGAATCATGCGCGGCAGCCGGCGTAGAGCGCAACCCGAGGCTGCACTTGATCTTTCCCTCCGCCACGAACCCGATCTACTCACCTACATCGAGCACGCGACGGGCGAAAACGTCAGAAATTGCTACCAATGCGGTAAATGTGCGGCCGGATGTCCCCTGTCTGCCGCCATGGACCTCCAGCCCCAACAGATCCTCCGTGCACTCCAGCTGGGCCAAACCGACCTCATCTTCTCGAGTGACACGCTTTGGCTGTGTGTGAGCTGCCAGACCTGCGTCACGCGCTGCCCCTGCGAGGTAGACCTGCCGCGCGTGATGGACGCCCTGCGCTCCTGGGCGGTCGTGCACCACCATACCGCCGCGCAACGCGAGGTTGTGGCGTTCCAGCGCACATTCCTCAAGTCGATCGAGCTAACCGGCCGTGTTTATGAAGTCGGCCTCATCGGCGGCTACAACCTGACCTCGGGGCATCTTTTCAGTTCGTTCGACCTGGCCGTACCCATGGTGCTCAAGGGGAAAATCAAGCCGATTCCGCAGCGGGTGAAGGCCATGGACGAGGTAACGGGCATTTTTCGCCGCGCCAGGGAGCTCCAGGAACGCGAGGCGCAGCCCGAACGCTCCAAAGGGGAGCAAGGAGGCGGGCATTGACGGCTAACGCTACGGCTAACGCTACGGCTAACGCATACGCGTATTTCCCCGCGAGCGACTATGGCCAGTCCACAGAGATGATGTGCGAGCGGCTGGGCATCGAGCTGCGAGAGTTGAAAGACTGGAATTGTTGCGGCTCATCGCCCGCGCACATGGCCAACCCATGGCTTGCGCTGGGCCTGGTGGGCCGCAATTTCCGCCTTGTAGAGCAAACCGGACTGGATACGGTGGTCCTGCCCTGCGCAGCCTGCTATGCGCGATTCAAAGAGACTCAGCACGCGCTCCGCGACCAGGAGATGGCTGCCAAGATCGCGTACGTGGCCGGCGGCGATGTGCCGGCAGACCTGAAGATCGAGCCGCTGCTGGGTGTGCTCTGCCAGCCCGATAACATGGCCAGGGTGGCCGCCAGCCAACAGCGATCGCTGGCCGGGCTGAAGGTAGCGCCCTACTACGGCTGCCTGCTGACGCGGCCGGCCGAGGTGGCCCAGTTTGACGACCCCGAAGACCCGCGTTCGTTGGATACCCTGATGGCTGCTCTGGGCGCGGAGGTCGTGACCTGGCCGGGCAAGACCTCCTGCTGCGGCGCCAGTCTGCCCATCAGCCGCCCCGAGCTGGTCTGGCAGATGAGCGGCCAACTGCTGGCCTGGGCGATTGAAGCCGGCGCAGACGCGATCGTCACGGCCTGTCCCATGTGCCACAGCAACCTCGACACGCGGCAGGGACAGATCCGCCGCGCAGGGTTGGGCGACTACCACCTGCCGATCTACTACTTCACCGAACTGGTCGGCTATGCACT
>CAZTMA010000112.1:0-18401 GCA_964614645.1 uncultured Anaerolineales bacterium | reverse complement strand
CGGCTGCACACGTATATTTTATTCCTACCGGTGCAGCCATAATGTAAGGTATATTACTATCTGTATAGAATTTGGATAGGCTTTGTCAATACTTTGTCGTGGGTTGTCCTCGCAGGACGGCGAGGATATCCCGCGCTCGGTCCGCGCGTACCTGCTTCTCAGCGACCAGCCGCGCAGCGACGCGGTCTACCTCATCCGGCAGCGCGCCCGAGGCAATCGCAATCTGCCGCGCGTGCAGCGCCATATGCCCGCGCTGGATGCCCTCGGTCGCCAGCGCGCGGATGGCGGCCAGGTTTTGGGCCAGGCCCACCGAGACGATGACCTCAGCCAGCTCGCGTGCACTCTTGACTTGCAGCACCTGTAGGGCGAACCGCGCCAGCGGATGCACGCGCGTTGCGCCGCCCACCGTGCCGACGGCGAGCGGCATCTCGAGGTTCCCGACGAGCGCGGGACGCGCGCCGGTCGCCGGGTCGCCCGGTGAAAAGCTCCAGGTTGACAAAGACCGGTATAGGCCGTCGCGCGCCGCGTAGGCATGAGCGCCGGCCTCGATAGCGCGCCAGTCGTTGCCCGTCGCCATCACCACGGCGTCCACACCGTTCATGATGCCCTTGTTGTGCGTGGATGCACGGTAGGGGTCCACGGCCGCGAGGGCATATGCTTCGACGATGCGCTGTGCAACTGCCTCGCCGGGCAGCCCTTCGGTCGCCAGTTCCTGCGCCGGGACGACGCAGCGCGCCCGCGCGAGCCGGCGGTCTGCGAGGTTTGACAGGATGCGCAGGTTGACGCGGCCGCCGGTCATCTCCTCGACGAGCGGCGCAAGCGCCTCGCAGGCTGTGTTGACCATGTTCGCGCCCATCGCGTCGCGGCAGTCATAGATCAGGTGAACGACCAGCATCGGCCCGATGGGGCTGTCCGGGATGGTGCGGACTTCGATGTCGCGTGCGCCGCCATGCAGGCTGACCACGACCGGATCGGTGCTGTTGGCGAGGTCAAGCAGCCGCTTCTTCTCCCGGCGCACCCGGGCCGCGGCCTCGGGCAGGTCGGCAACCTCCAGCACCTGCATCTGACCGATCATGAGCGGCTCAGTGGTCTCCGCATGGAAACCTCCGCCCCCGCGGGCCAGCTTCGCAGCGAAACTCGCACCCGCGACCACGGACGGCTCTTCGATGACCATCGGCACGAGCACGTCCCGGCCGTTGACGACGAAGTTGGTGGCGATGCCCAGAGGCAGCGCGTACGTGCCCACCACGTTTTCCACCATCTTGTCGGCCTGTTCGAGTGGCAGCCCCCCGGAGCTCGCCAGCAGCGTCTCCAGGCCGGCGGCCTGTTCCGGCGTCAAGTCGGCCCAATCGGTCACGATGGCGCGGCGCGCGGCCGGGGTCAGGTTATAGAATCCACTGATACGGGATGTTTGTGGCATGTCTCACATATCTCAAAGTCGCGAAAAAATCGGCGAGCCGTCCATTGAGGACGGACCTCTCGCCACTTGCTCAGACAACCTTTTGACTATAGATGGAGAACTCTGTCAAAACCTATCAGAAACAACGCGGGCGGGACTTTCGTCAAAACGTCTCGCCCACCTGTTTACGGTTCCAACACGGACAGCGGCAGGATGACCGAGGCGACCGGTCCCGTCAGGAGCTGCGGGAACAGGCCGAGCAGCACGCTCATAGCGACGAGCCCGACTGTCAGCACGATCAGCGACAGGGATTCGCGTTCAACGGGCGAGCCCTTCAGGTCACCGAAACAGGCACGGGCCGCGCGCACCGTACCAACCAGCACGCCGAGCGCGCCGAGCAACAGCAGGAGCGACCAGCGCTGGTCAGTCTCGCTGACGAGCTGGAGCAGCGCCCAGCGCGAGGCAAACTGCGCGGTCAATGGCAATCCCGCCAAGCCGAAGCCGCCGATGATGAGCGCGATGACGGCGACCGGCAGCCGGGACACGGCGCCCATCAGACCGTCCAGCCGGTCATCGGCCATGCGGTGGCGCAGGGTGGCCGCACCGGTCGTCAGCGTCAGCAGCGACAAGGTGCGGGTGAGCAGCAGCCAGATGGTCGTCGGCAGGCCCGCGGTCCCGCGGAGGCCAAGCGCGACGATGAGGATGCCGTAGTCGTAGAGCGCAGCATAGCCCGTCAACCGCCCCAGCCGGTTCTGGACCGCGGCCAGCGCGCCGCCCAGCGCCGCGGTCAACATGCCGAGCCAAAACAGCCAGCGCGCGCTGTCCACCGAAGCGCTCAGCCAGGGATACGTCACCAGGAAGCGCTGCAGCAGGAACAGCGTGACCGTCTGGCCGCCGATCCACAGGAAAGCCGCGACGACCAGCGGCGATTGGCCCGCGACCGCGGGCAGGGCTACGTGGAGGGGTGCGGGCTGCAGCAGGAGCACGAAGCCGGCGACCAGCAACCAGCTCGCGATGCGGTATGGAGTAGGGTCGTCGGGATTCAGCGGCGCCTGATCCATGTACCAGGCGGCCACGATAAAGAGGGGTACGGCCAGCGCCGGGAACATCAACTGGCGCCAGGCTCCCCGCGTCTCGCCTACGCTGCCCGCCTGAATCAGGAACACTGCCAGCATGGAGGCCAGCACTATGGCCGCGGGCGCAAAGGTCAGCGGCTGCAGCATGGCAATCGTGCTCCACAGCGCGAGCAGCACAAGGCCGAAGGGATAAAAAGTCCGACCTTGATAAGTGCGCCAGGCGAGCACGAAGGTCACCGCCGCAGTGAACAGGAGGAATATCAGCAGCGCCCGCACGGAGGGCGTGATTTGCAGGGAAAGCTCATCCAGCACGACTTCCTGGCCGAGCCGCACTGCGCGGCCCATCACCCTGACCGGCGACGCGAGGGGGAAGCGCCACAGGGCCAGGCCGAGCGCGGCTGAGATGGCCGCGGCCAGCAGCGATGCCACCGGCTCCAGCCGGCGCAGCACATAGACGATGACTGCGCCGACCAGTAATACGCCCAGCAGCAGCCAGGGCCCCGGAATCACGCTCGACCTCCCCGCGGTTCGCCCGGCGGCAGCTCCGGCTGGAAGACTGCCAGGCCGCGCGCCAGCATCAGATAGGCGATGGCCAGCCCCAGGAGGAGCTGCCCGCCCTGCATGATGCCCACGAGCACGCGCTGCTGCGTGAGCGTGAACAGGAACAACTGGCTGCCGCCGAGCACAATGAGCAGGCTCAACCCTGCATGCAGGGGTTCCTCGTGCAGCGCCAGGCCTAGCAGCCCGATCAACACCAGCCATAAGAAGGCGTCACGCAGCACCGGCTCGATCAGCGGGAGCTTGATATTGTCGCGGGCCACGATGAAGATGCCGGCGATGAGAGCCACGGCCAGCAGCCGGAAGCTGCTGAGTGAGGCCATCTGCGGCCAGCGCAGTTCGGCCGACTGATGGCGATTGCGATGACCGCGCAACTGCCCAGCCGAGAGGTAGAGCATCACGGCTACCATGCCGCCGATGATGGCCTGTTGCAGCGCCCATTCGGCAGGAATGACCTGGGAAAGCAGCAGCGCCAGCATGACAGACACGAGCGCATAGCCGTATAGCACGGCGCGCCAGTCTCGCGCTACCACGACGACGGCCGCAGCCGCGCCGGCCACGTAGACGGACGGCAGCCCAATCAGGATGCTTAGTTGGCGAAACAGATCGTCGAGAGACATTATCCCCTTAACAGCACCCACAGAATCAGTGCCGCGAGCGCCAGCCAGCCCAGGTAGCCTTCGCCTTCGCCCAGGACTGCGAAGTAACGCAGCGCGTTCCCGACGACGGCCAGCCCTGCGACAGCGCCCTGGTACAGCCAATCCAGGCTGACAATCTCGGTAATTGCGCTTTGCCAGCCGCGCATCTGGCCGAATACGCGCCGGCGAAACACGCCTAGAGCCACGCCCAGCGCGCCGGACAGCCCCAAGCTCGCCCATACGGACCGCCGCGCGCCCACGATCACGCCGCCGAGCGAGCGCAGCGTCTCGCTTTCCGGCAGCGCCACAAACCGCTCAATCAGGCGCGGGCTGAACCCCCAGGCCAGCAGCGACACGAGGAGCAGGGTGAAGGCCAGCAGCAGGCGCAGCGGCATGTCCTTCAGCCGTACCGGTGCAGACGCGCCCGGTGCGGCCGCCGCAGCCTGCCAGAGTGCGGCTACGAGCAGCACTTCGGCCAGCAGCACCAGCGCGAAGAGCGGCACGGCCATCGCCAGGCCTGTGGGAAAGACCAGACCCGTCCGGGCCAGGAAACCGGGCGTGCCGGGGAAGCCCCAGATGAAGAACGCGGCCAGCCATGCGAACGCGCGGATCCCGGTGGCCTGCGTCAAGGCTTGCGCGACCAGCAGGAACGCGCAGCCTAACGTGAACGCCAGTAGTGCCCACACCAGCGCCTGCGGGCCTGCCAGCCCCGCGACGTAGGCTGCCATGATGGCCAGCCCGCTGCGATTGAGCGCAATCCAGCGCCAGCGCCAAGTCTCATCCTCGGTGGTCCAGGCGACCAGCGCCGTGCCCAGCAGTGCCAGTGCGCCCAAGGCCACCCATTCGGGCCGGCGCAACCAGTCTGCCCCAGCCAGTTGGTAGACTCGGACCGATAGCCATAGCCCCGCCGCCGGCACGATGAGCGACATTGCCACGCGTACCGCACGCGGCGCGCTGCCCGGCCCGGTGAGCCAGAAATGCAGCGGGTAGACGCCCGTCCGCATGAGGCCCAGCACCCAGAGCAGCGTGAGCTCCCCGGTAGTGAAGGTGTGGCCCACGAGCGAAGCGCGCAGCCCGCTTTCCCCCAGGGTGATCAGCAGCAGCAGGACCACAATGGCGGACAGAGTCAACAGGCCCCAGGCGCGGGCGGCAGGCTCGGCACTGACCCCGGGACGAAGGCGAATTGCCACCGCAGCGTCCAGCACGATCCAACTGCACGCAAGGGTCAGTACGTTGGCCGAACTGACGAACACCAACGCGCCTGCGGCCAGCCAGAGCGTGCGCTCAACTTCGCTGCCTAGCAGGTCGAGGCGTTGGCTGCGCGCGGCCGCGGGGCTGCGCAACTGGCCGGCCGGCTGCAGATGTTCCTCATCGAGCAGCAATGCCACTGCGGTCAGCAGGAGAATGAGCCCGGAGACGAGCCAGTTCCAACCATCCAGCCGCCACTCCAGCGTGCTGCCGGCGACGGTCAGAGGTTGCCACTGCCAGCCGGCCACTGCCTCTGCCCCGGTGCGTCGGAACCACACCAGGATGACCACCGCGACCGCGATGCCGAGCAGAGCGAACGGCAGACGCAGTGCGTAGGGCCACGGTTGCCAGCGGGCAGGCCGGATCGCTTGCGCGCCGGCCCAGGTCGCGGCCCCGCGGCTGAGTCGTCGCGCCAGCGCAAGTATGACACCAGCGATAGCCAGGACGAGCGCAGGGCCAAGCGGTTGCAGGAGGAGGGATTTCAACATCATGTTCAGAAAGTCGTCCCATTTTACCGCTTGCGTGGCGAATAACCAAAATGCGATGCGCCGCCTTGGGTCTCGCCTGCCTTTGGCTTATAATGGCGGCGCTATGCTCGCCGGGCAAGAGACCACGGTGGGTGCAAGGAGCATGCCATGCAACGGATTGTCGAATGTGTGCCCAACTTCAGCGAGGGCCGGCGGCCGGAGGTGCTGAACGCGATTGCGGAGGCGATTCGCAGCCATGCGGATGTGCGCCTGCTGGATATCGAGCGGGATGCGGATCATAACCGTTCGGTGTTCACGCTGGTGGCGCCGCCCGAGGCGCTCGTCCCGGCGATGTTCGATGCCATCAAGGCCGCGGCCGGCCTGATCAACCTCGACCAGCACCGGGGCCAACATCCCCGCATCGGCGCGACCGACGTCGTGCCCTTTGTGCCGGTGCGCGGGGTCACGATGGAGGAGTGCATCGCCCTGGCGCGGGAGTTGGGACGCCGGGTGGGGGACGAACTGGCCATCCCCGTCTATCTGTACGAGCAGGCCGCGACGCGGCCCGAGCGCGCCAACCTGGCCGATATCCGGCGGGGCGAGTATGAGGGCCTGAAAGTGGAGATCGAGAAGGACGCGGATCGGGCGCCCGACTTCGGTCCGGCTCGCCTAAGCCCGGCGGGGGCCACGGTCATCGGCGCGCGGGCGCCGCTGATCGCCTTCAACGTCTACCTGAACACTTCTAACGTGGAGATCGCTAAGGCCGTTGCCAAAGCTATCCGCCATTCCAACGGCGGCCTGCGCTATGTGAAGGCCCTGGGGCTGTCGGTCAATGGCAAGGCGCAGGTCAGCATGAACCTGACCGACTTCACCAGAACGCCCGTCCACCGCGTCGTCGAACTAGTACGGCTGGAGGCCGCGCGCTATGGCGTCACGGTCGAGTCCAGCGAACTGGTGGGCATGATCCCCCAGCAGGCGCTCATCGATGCGGCGGCGTGGTATCTCCAGTTGCACAACCTGGAATCGAGCATGGTCCTCGAAAACCGGCTGGTCGAATGAGGTCCGCCGCAGTTATTCGGCCGGCTCGGTCGCTTCGGCAAGGTGCACGATCAGGTCGGTGTGGCCGATGATGCCGACGAGGCGACCCCGCTCCAGGACAGGAATCGGGTTGGCCTTGTTCTCGACCATGAGGGTCGCAACTTCCTCCAGGTCGGCGTCCGGACCGACGGCATGGACGGGTGCGGTCATGATGTCGCGGGCCGTCAGGCCGAGGATGCGGCGGACGACCTCGCGATACTCGCGTTGGCCCCCCAGTGGAATCTGTGCGCCCAGCAGGGGCAGGTATACCGGTGAGTGGGGCCGGGCCTGGCGGGAAATGAGGTCGAGTTCGGTGACAATGCCGATAACTTCGCCGTTTTCCACCACGGGCGCGCCGCTGATGCCTTCCTGGGCGAACACGCGCGCAATGTGGCTGATGCCGGTATCGGGTGCAAAGGTGATGACCTCGGTCGTCATAATGTCGCGTGCTTTCATGTCGCCTCCTGGATCAGATTATACACCATCCCAACCATTATGACACGCCTCGTCCGTTCATTGCGCCTATGGGCCCTGCTGCTCATCGCTCTACACCTGGCTGCGCCGCTGCTGCCGGAGCAACTGGCGTGGGGTGTGTGGCCGGCGGTCTACCTGCCCGCAGGCTGGCGGTGGGGCCTCGCGCTGGCCGCCGCCGGACTGGCGCTCTGGGGCGATACGCTGTGGCAGCGCACCCGGCCCGCGTTTGCCCGTATCCTGGCCTGGCCGGGCTGGCTCGGCCGGGCCCTCCCGTTCGCCATTGCCGCGTTGAGCTTGATTCCGTTTTACCTCTTCCGCATCCGCCACCTGCGGTGGGGCGATGCCTACATCCTCAGCCGTGCGATCCCGCATCCGGATGTGCAGCTCACTTATGTGTGGCAGGCCCCGCTCGATGTCTACCTCCACGCGCGGCTGTGGCAGCTCGCCAACCGGCTGTGGGGCTGGCCCGACCCCATCCCGGTCTACTGGATTGTCAGTGCGCTGTGCGGGGCGGTGTTCGTGTGGGTCGTGCTGCGGCTGGCCGCGACCCTGGGCCGCGACCGTACGGAACGGCTGCTGCTGGTCGGGCTGATTCTGACCCTGGGGACGATGCAGTTGTTTTTCGGCTATATCGAGAACTATTCGGTCATGGCCGTTGGTGTGATGGTTTTTATCTGGCTGGGCTTGCGCACGTTGCGCAACGACCTGGCGCTCGTCTGGCCGGCCACGGCGTTGGCGGTGACCCACGCCTTCCACCCGTCCACGATCATCCTGGCGCCCGGTTTGCTGTACCTTGCATACCTGCTCTTCCGGCAAGGGCGGGCATCGGCCCGGCGGCTTCTGTTAAGCATGGCCGTACCCTATGTCATCGTCCTGACCGGAGTCGTTGCGCTGATGACCGCGGGGCAGCATGGCGTGGATGCCCTGATGAGTGTCGATGCGCCGGGCGGCGGTGACCGGCGCTGGCTGGTCCCGCTCTTTGCCGTGACCACGCGCTGGGAGCACTACACCATGTTTTCGCTCCGGCACGCGCTCGACATTCTTAATCAACAGTTGCTCTCGGCCCCCGCCATCTGGCCCGCGCTCCTTCTGGTGGCCGTGTTCGGCCGGCGTGCGCTGCCGCGGGAGGATGTCAATTTCCGCTGGCTGGTGGCGTTGGCGCTCTTGTACTTGCTGCTCACGCTGGTCTGGAACCCCGACTATGGCGGTCAGCGCGATTGGGACCTGTTCTCGCCTGCGGCGCTCCCTGCGTCTGTCCTGCTGGTCTATGTGCTCGGACGGGTGCTGCCCGACCGCGCCGTGCTGCGCGTGGTGGGTTGGGCCCTGATTGCTGCGCAGGCCCTCCACACCCTCGCCTGGGTCTACCAGAATACCCTCCCCTACGCCGTCTGAAACCCCCTGCCCGGGTCGGATGGGACGTGGCTCGGTGTGCTGAGGCGAAGCCACAGCCGAAATCGACCACAGCCCGGGCTCAGAAGGAACAAAGCCGGCGATGACAACGTTGACATTAAAGGCAGTCCGTGAATAATGGGTGCTGTAATATCGCGTTCTAGCATGTCTTTTCGCGCGTTTGTGCGTCAGATATAAGGAATCGTTGCAATTTTATGCGGTTCGTAATGTGTTGGCGCGTGAATGTTGTATTGGGCGAAAAGTCAGGCTTCGCCAGCAAGCAACATCGCGGTTGCAGGAGCCTGGCGTCAGGAGGAAAAGGGTGTCAGAGTTACGTCGTGACCCGGTGATGGGGCGGTGGGTCATTATTGCGCCGGAGCGCAGGATTCGCCCCGAACAGATGGGCCTGCCGGCCACGGTCAGGCAAGCTGGGCCATGTGTCTTTTGTGGCGGCCAGGAAGGGCTGGACCCCCACGAAATCTATGCCATACGCTCTAACGGTTCGCTGCAGAATACGCCGGGCTGGCAGGTACGCGTCCTGCCCAACAAGTTCCCGGTTTTGCGCATCGAAGACAAGCTGACCCGCGAAGGGGTGGGCATGTTCGATATGATGGCCGGCGTCGGCGCACACGAGGTGATTGTCGAGACGCCGGATCATCAGGTGGAACTGGCGGATCTGCCGGAGCCCCACATCGGCAACATCTTACGTACCTATCGCGATCGGATGCACGACCTGGGCGGCGATGATCGTTTCAAGTATGTGCTCATCTTCAAGAACCAGGGCTACCTCGCCGGCGCAACGATGCCGCACGCGCATTCGCAGCTCATCGCAACCCCCGTGACGCCGAAGCGCGTCAAAGAGGAACTTGCCGGCTCGCAGCGTTACTACGAGTTCAAGCGCCGGTGTGTCCTCTGCGATATCATCAAGCAGGAGACGGGGCTGACACGTGACCGTCTGGTCTTCGAGAATGACACATTCGTGGTGCTCTCGCCGTTCGCGGCGCGCGTCCCATACGAGACCTGGATTGTGCCGAAGCAGCACAACTGCGACTTTGTGAACATCAGCGAAGCGGAGTATGCAGGGCTGGCTGAAGCCCTGAAGACGACGCTATTCAAGATGCGTACTGCGTTGTTGGACCCGCCGTTCAACTACCTGATTCATACGGCCCCCTTCCGGCGACCGCGCGCAGGATATTGGTCGACGATCCAGCATGACTATCACTGGCATGTCGAGATTCTTCCGCGGCTGACGCGGGCGGCCGGATTTGAAGAGGGATCGGGGTTTTACATCAACCCCACCACACCGGAGGAGGCCGCCGACGTGCTGAGAAAGGCTCCGCTCGTGCTGGAGCTAAAACCGGAAACGGTCGAGGTTGCGGCGCCTGCCGCGCTGACAGCGGAAGCGGTGGTGGCCGCCTAACGTGCCACAGCACAGGAGTCGAGGCCTCAGCTAAAGCCTCGACTCCGTTTACGTATCAATTCGCTGCGGGGCGGACCTACGGTCCACCTCGTATGCGCGCGCAGGCCGCACACGCGCACGCGCCACGATTGACAAACCTCTGTTCTTTCGTTATACTGGTTCAGCATCCAAAATAGCGGGCAGTTTCGCGCGGGTGAAACCAAAGGCGCTCGCGCCTTTGACCGCGTTAAGGGATGCACATCGCGGACAGGTCTGGTTGGTGCGCCTCGAGCTGGTCGCCGCCGGGCTGGTCTTGCCTTATGGCGAGTGTGTCCCGCCATAAGTTTCGATCTTTTCAACCCATCGTTCGGAGGTTCCTTTCCCATGTCTACGTCTTTGCCGCCCACCAAGCCACCCGCTGAGGTTCATCCCATGCAGGCCCTGCTCGACCAGGGAGGGTATGACATGCCCCAGCGAGGCGATATTCGCGAGGGTACGATTATCTCGGTCAGCCCACAGGAGGTCATCATTGACCTCGGCCTGAAACGAGAGGCAATTGTGCCGGCTAATGACCTGAGCCGGCTGGAGAAATCCACCCTGGCGGAGATTCAGGAAGGCACGACCTGGCCGGTTTACATTCTCCAACCGTCCGACCGGGAAGGGAACCTGATCGTTTCGCTCTCGCGCGCGCTGCAAGAAAAAGATTGGCTCGTTGCTCAACAGGTGATGGATAGCAATGAGATGTTCGAGGCCGAGGTCAGCGGCTACAATGCCGGCGGCCTGGAAGTCATCTTCGGCAAGCTGCGCGGTTTCGTGCCTGCCTCACACCTCTCGACCCTGCCGCGCGAAATGTCGCCGGATGAGCGCAAGGCCCACCTGGCCACCTTCGTCGGGAAAATGATCCCGGTCAAGATTGTCGAGGTTGACCGCAAGCGCCGCCGCCTCATTATGTCCGAGCGCGCCGCGCGCCGCCGCTGGCAGCGTGAGCATCGCAAGCAACTGCTGGATGAAATCCAGGTGGGTGAGACGCGCACCGGCATCGTGCGCAGCCTGTCGGAGTTCGGTGCGTTCGTGGACCTCGGCGGGGCCGACGGCTTGGTGCACATTTCTGAGCTGGCGTGGTTCCCGGTCGCCCATCCGAGCGAGGTGCTCAAAGTGGGCCAGGAGGTCGAGGTCAAGGTGCTGCGCGTCGACAAGCAGCGCGAGCGCGTGGGCCTGAGCCTGAAGCGTGTCCAGCCCGATCCGTGGACGCACATCGATGAGCTGTACAACGTCAATGAGTTGGTCGAGGCTGTCGTGACTCGTGTCACCGACTTCGGCGCGTTCGTGCGGCTGCGCAGCGGCGTCGAAGGCCTGCTGCACGTGTCGGAGATGGCTGACATCCGCCCCGACCATCCGCAGAGCCTGGTCTCCCCCGGTGACCTGCTCCTGCTGCGCGTCCTGCGCATCGAGCCGGACCGCCGCCGCATCGGCCTGAGCCTGCGCCAGGTTTCCGAGACCGAGTGGGCTGAGTGGGCCGCCAGCTACCGCGAGCAGCACGGCACGCCGGAAGCCGAGACGCCTGAAGCGGCTGAGGGTGCGCCGGAAGCTGAGGCCGAAGGAACACCGGAAGCTGAGGCGCACATCGAGACCGAGGCAGCGGCAGAGGCCATCGAGGGAGAGCCGTTGCTGGCCGTCGAGCCCGACCTGGTTGCGGAAGCCGAGCAGGTAGTCGAGGAACCGCTGGCCGCGGCGCCCGAGTTCGTCATCGAACCCGAAGCTCCCTTCGTGCCGGAAGTTGAGGCCGAGGTCGCTGACCTTGCGGCCGAGACAGCAGTCGAGGTCGAGGAGTTCGCGATCCCTGCCGAGGCGGACGCTCTGCCGGTCGAGGAACAGCAGGCCCTTGATGTGCTCGAGGCCGAAGGCGGCGTTGTTGCCGATGCACTGCCGGTCGAGGTGCTTGAGGCAGCCAACACGGCTGAGGCAGCCGTGGACGTTGCCGCGGATGCCGCAGCGGATGTCGCAGCAGAGGCGACCGACGTTGCAACTGACGTTGTTGACTCCGCAGCGGACATCGCAGCTGAGGCAACCGACGTCGCAACTGACGTTGTTGACTCCGCAGCAGACATCGCAACCGAGGCAACCGACGTCGTGACTGACGTTGTTGACTCCGCAGTGGACGCCGCATCTGAAGCCGTTGACGACGTAGTGGACGACGACGCGACGCCGGCAGATGACGAAGCCGCAGAGCAGGCATAAGCGATAGAGCCAGGGAACGGCCCATTACACCGGCTGTTCCCTGTTTGCCGCGTGCAGGTTATCTCCCGAGACAATCGTAAGGGCGCGATGAACACCGAACAGGAATCTGCCGCTGAGGCGCGCACCCGGCTTCAGGCCGAGCGTGCCGCGGTCTTGCAGGAGCTAGAGCAGCTCACCAATCGCCTGGAAACCAAAGGCGACTATGAGCTGGGCGAAGGCGACCCCATGATCTACCAGTGGGAGTTGAATCTCGCCCTGCGCGATCGCGCGCAGCAACATCTGGCGGAAATCGAGGAAGCACTGCAACAACTCGATATGGGCATCTACGGGCGATGTGAGCGTTGCGGGCGTCCCATCGAACCTGAACGATTGGCGGTGCTGAGCCACACAACCGTATGCAGCCAATGTGCTCAACGCCGGCGTTAACTTGATCCTGTCCCAGCCACTGCACAACCATACGACGCCCGGCACTGTGCCGGGCGTTTGTGTCTGACCTGTGAGTCAGACGTGTATGTCAAACGTGTGCTTGTGAGGCGGAAACGATGCAGCCCTCGACTCAGCCCCTCGTTGTGATCCTGACCCACGAACACACCGATTTCGACGCGCTGGCGAGCCTGCTGGCGGCCGCCCGGCTCTACCCGCACGGAGTCCCCGTCCTCCCGCGCCAGATGAACCGCAATCTCGAAGCTTTCCTCGCGGACTACGCCGAACTGCTGCCGTTCGCGCGGCAGGACGACCTGCCCAAGCGCCGCATCGATGAGTTTATCGCGGTCGACACGCAGACGATCCAGCCGGTGCGCGGCATGAGTCCCCAGGCAACCGGCTTGATTATCGACCACCACCCGCTCATGCGGGAGCTGCCGGCAGGCTGGAGCTTCTGGGGCGAGGAGACGGGCGCGACCACGACGTTGCTGGTCGAACGGCTCGCAGAGCACGGCGGCACGCTGAGTCCCATCGAGGCCACGCTGCTGATGCTCGGCATCTATGAGGACACGGGCGCGCTCAGCTATTCGACCACCACCCCGCGCGATATGCGTGCAGCCGCATGGCTGCTCGAACGCGGGGCCAATCTGCTCGTCGTCAACCGGTTTCTGCACCATCCGCTGACGGATGAGCAGCAGCAGCTCTATCAGCAGTTAGCCGACAGCGCGCAACCCTACCAGTTTCAGGGTCATGCGGTGATCATCGCCGGCGCCAGCGTCGCCGCGCCGGTGGAGGAGATTTCGACCCTGGCGCACAAGCTGTACGACCTGTACGAGCCGGATGGGCTCTTTATCCTGGTGGAGATGGGCAACTACCTGCAGATGGTGGCGCGCAGCACCAGCGACGCGATTGACGTGGGCAAAATCGCTGCGGCGTTTGGCGGCGGTGGTCACAGCCGTGCAGCAGCCGCGTTGGTGCGTGAAAGCTCGCTGGCAAGCGTCTTCGAATCGCTCGTCTACGCGCTCCAAAGCCATATCCGGCCCAACGTCACCGTGAGCCAGATTATGTCCTATGGTACACCGCAGACGCTTGCGCCGACGGACACCATCGCGACCGCGGCAGAACGCGGGCAGCGTTACGGGTTCGAGGGCTTCCCGGTGATGGAAGGGTCGCGCATCGTCGGCATGCTGACACGCCGGGAGATTGACAGGGCCGTTCATCACGGGCTGGAAGGGCATACCGTCCGGCGGTACATGCGGGTCGGTGAGGTCTACGTGACGCCGGAGGATTCGGTCGCAACGCTGCGTAAGGTCATGTCAGACCACGACTGGGGCCAGGTACCCGTGTTGGATGCGCAGACCGGCGCCCTGCTGGGCATCGTAACGCGCACCGACCTCATCAAGCAGGGCTCCGCAGTCAGTGTCGGACCGGAATCGCTGGCCGACACGATGGAGCGCGCCCTCCCCCCGGCCCTGCTGGACCTGCTGCACCAGGTCGGCGCAGTGGCGGGCGACCTGGGCTATCCGCTCTATGTGGTCGGCGGCTTCGTGCGCGACCTGCTCCTGGGCCAGCCCAATTTCGATGTGGATCTGGTCGTGGAGGGCGATGCCATTCGCCTGGCGCAGTTGCTGGCCCAGCGCGCGGGCGGCCGCGTGCGCAGCCATCGCCGTTTCGGCACTGCCAAGTGGATCCTGCCGGAGGCCGGCACGGAGCCGGATGGCATCCTGCCGGAGTCGCTCGATTTCGTCACGGCCCGCACCGAGTTCTATGAGCATCCGACGGCTCTGCCCACGGTTGAGCGTTCCAGCATCAAGCAGGACCTCCACCGTCGCGACTTCACGATCAACACGCTGGCGCTTCGCCTGACCCCTGACCGGTGGGGTGAGCTGCTGGATGCTTACGGCGGCCGCCGTGACCTGGAGGACGGCATCATCCGGGTGCTGCACAGCCTGAGCTTCGTGGAAGACCCCACGCGTATCCTGCGCGCGGCGCGCTTCGAGCAGAGGTTCCAGTTTCACATTGAGCCACGCACCGAGGAACTCATCGGCGGCGGTCTGGACCTGCTGGAACGGGTCAGCGCCGAACGCATCCGTCACGAGCTGGAGCTGATCCTGGACGAGGCCCAGCCCGAGCGCAGCCTGTGTCGCCTGGCCGAGCTGGGCGTGCTGGAGCGGTTGCACGCTGCGCTGCGCTGCAACGTCTGGTTCATCGAGAAATCGGCCGACTTGCGCGCCGTCTGGGATGCGCGGTTACATGACAGGCTTGTCGCGGAGGATGAGGTCGCCGCAGAGGCGCTGCCCAGGCTCTATCTGGCCCTGCTAACGTACGGCATGGAGGTCGCCGACCTGGTCGAGTTTAATGAGAAGCTCCGCATTCGCAAGGAGTACCGCGACCTGGCGCTGGAAGTGCATCGGCTGGCCGTCGGTCTGCCGCACCTCGCCGCGCCCGGCGCCCGGCCCAGCGAGGTGGTGCAGGTGCTGGACGAATCCAGTGCAAACGCCCGGCTGGTGCTGCGCGTGGCGACTGACGATGAGGTCGTCCGCCGGAACCTCGATCGGTACGAGGGCGAGTGGCAGCACATCCACCCGCTGCTGACAGGCGACGACCTGCGCAAGCTGGGCTTGCCGCCCGGGCGCATCTATCGCGCGGTCCTCGACCGCATCCGGACTGCCCGCCTGGATGGCGCTATCACGACACGCGCCGACGAGGAAGCGCTGGCACGCCAGGCAATACAGGCTTCTCGAATATGAAAAAACTGACATTTCGTACTGTGCGACAGCCCGTACCTCCGCGCGTCGTTCGGCGTTAATTAGAACGAGCATGGCCATGCAACCAGCGATAACCGACGAGCAGATTACGTCGCTGCTGCCTGGATGTCAGCGCGGCGAATCGCCTGCCGTCGAGGCGCTGTACGACCTTTATGCAGATAGGCTGTACCGCTACATCTACGCGCGCGTGGGCGACCCTGAGATTGCCGCGGACCTGACGACCGAGTTGTTTGTACGGGTCATCCGGCATATCGCCGGCTTTCGCATCAATCATCGGCGGCCAGCAGCGTCGTTCAGTGCCTGGATTTATCGCATTGCAGCAAATCTGGTCAACGATCATCACCGGCAGGCACGCCGGGCGCCAGAGATGAGCTTGACCGAGGAGCTGAGACTTCCGGCCCGCGATGCCAGCCCGCACCGCCAGGCCGAGCAGCAGGAGTTGTTCAGGCGGCTGGGTCGAGCAATCGAAACGTTGAGTGAAGAGCAGCGATTGGTGATTTTGGCGAAGTTTGGCGAAGACATGAGCAACGCGGAAGTGGCGGCATGGCTGGGCAAGTCCGAAGGGGCCGTCAAGTCACTGCAGCATCGTGCGTTGCAGGCTCTCAGCCGGCTTCTGGGGATGGAAGATGGTGGCCTGATCGGATCGGAAACAGGCCGCGGGGCGCTACGATGAACCTGAGTCGGATGGTGGATGATTGTCTGGCAAGGATGGCCGCCGGTGAGAGCATCGAGGCCTGCTTGGCGCGTTACCCGCAGCGAGCCGCTGAGCTGGCCCCGCTCCTGGTTACCGCGACCCAGTTGCACAGCCTGGCTGCTGTCCGGCTGAGCCAGGGGCAGAGGCTGCGTGCCAAGGTTGCGCTGCGCGAAGCCTTGGCCGAACGTAACCAGCCCCAGACACCCCTGGCAAGACGCTGGCTGCGCATGTTGCCGGCGGCCGTGATGCTCGCTGCTGTGCTCTTTGCGAGCGTGACAGGCGCCGCGATTGCCGCCAGCCAGCCGGGAGACTTCGCCTACCCCCTGCGTGTGATAGTTGAACGCGCACCCATCCTCGTGCAGTTCTCGTCGGCCGGTCGCGCCGCGGAGGAAGTAGACATTGCCGGACGGCGGCTGTCCGATGTGCGCGAGTACCTGATTCGTGGGGGTGCTGTCCAGCCCGTAGCCCTGAATGAGCTGCTGGCGCGCGACGAGGCCGCCTTGCGGCGGGCCGAGCAGTTGAGTGCAGAGGAGCAGTTGGCGATTCTGGACGCGGTGGCCGGCCACGCGGAGGAACTGACCGCCCTCGCAGGCGTCGCGGTCGAGGATGAGGCCCAAGCCAGCTTGCAGGCTGCTGCCGAACGCATCCGTGATATTTCGGCTCGTCTTGTCCAGGCTCCCGCGGGGGTCGCAACGCCGCAGCCGCCGCCTTCGTCAGCGACGCCCAGCCCGACGGCCTCCCGGGTCAGCGCAGCTGCGACGGTTGCGCCCACCAGAACATCCGTCTCGGCGCAGATGGCGGCGCCGACGCACACCGCTGCACCGACCCAGGCGCCGCCCGACCCGACGGTGACGGCCAGTCCGACGGCTCTGCCAACCCATGCGCGGATTGCCGCCCCGACGGTTGTCGCCGACTTTACGCACGAGCCGGTTGTCGTGCCCAGCGCCACCCCGCCGCCTGTAGTCGAGCCCACTGTGACGCCGCGGCCCACACACATCCGCATCATCGGGCCAAAGCTGACATTGCAGGTGACGGCCCTGCCGCCGGGGAAGCAGCCCACCGTGGCTGTGCCGACGATCGTGATGCCGACCGTCGTTGTGCCGACGATTCGGGTGCCGACCGTCGTCCTGCCCACTCGTCCTGTGCGCATGACAGTTGGACCGACGGTCACGTCCAGCGTCTCCGGGCTGATGACACCAACGGCGACGCCATCCGAGATTGCCGAGACACCGGCTGTGCCCATCACTGGCACGCTGCCGGCGCCGACGCTCAGCGTGCCCGAACTGACGCTGCCTCCGCCGCTGGAAACGCTGGCCGCGAGGACGCGTGTGCCCCAGCCGACAATAGTCGGCCAACCGACCCGCATCGGCGCGGAGTTGCCACACATACCTGGCGCGGCCTGGAAGGCCATCGCGACGGACCGGCCGGGCCGCGTGGAAACGCCGCAACCGCGCCGCGAGCGACCTTAGGTCTCCTGCCATGCACGGGCCGCACGTGACTGGCCGGCTGATTGGGCTGATGGCAGTGTGCGCGATGGCGCTGCTCGCCGCGGTCCCGTTGGCGATGGCGCAAGGGGCTGATACTGCCGGAACGCTCGCTGGCTGTCGTGAGCTGGTGGCCAATGGTGGATTCGAGCAGGAGGGGCAGGGCTGGGTGCAGGCCGCCCAACCACCCGGGCGGCTGCTCATCACGGACTTCTACTGGAAGAGTGGGCAATATGCCGCCGACCTGGGCGGGGTAAATAACGCAACCGACCGGTTAAGCCAGGTAATTACCTTGCCCGTCGATGTAACTCAGGTCACGCTTACGTACTGGTGGGCGCTGCAGACCGAAGAAGCCGGCGCAGCGTTCGACCGGCTGAGCGTTGAGCTATATGAGCTTGATGGGACAACGCGGGTCGCTACCTTGCTGGCTGTAGACAATACAACCGCTGAGTCGTGGGTGCTGAGGTCGCCGCGGCGAAGCTCGACGATGGTTCCCTGTTGGCGAAGCAGATCACCGTGCGGCCTGAGCAAGTGCGGCTGCGCGGTGTCGTGACGGATATTCCGGAAATCACCACTGGCGCATGGGGCATCGCAGGTGTCTCGGTCCTCGTGACCGAGGATACCCGCATCAGCGAGCGCAGCGGCAAGGTCGCCGAAGGCCAGTGGGTCGAAGCGGTCATGACCGAGGACGGAGGCATTCTGACGGCCACCCACATCGTTGGGATCGGCGCACAGGATGCCATCCTGGTCTCCGGCGAAATCCAGCAGTTCAGCGACAGCGCATGGGTCATCAGCGGCATCCCGCTCAGCATCAATGCCGACACCTTGATCTCGGGCACGTCGATGGTGGGGCTAATCGGCCACGCGGCAGCCGAGCTGCAGGACGATGGGACACTCGTCGCGAAATTGCTCAGAGCGGCCTGGATCGATCGCACCCTGCCACCCGCCAATTTCGCCGGCGAAATCGAAGCCCTGCCCGAGATTGGGCTGCGCGGCATCTGGACCGTCGATGGGCAAGAAGTGATCGTTCTGGCGAACACCCGCATTCATCAGGAGAAGGGGCTGGCCG
>CAZTMA010000111.1:0-18543 GCA_964614645.1 uncultured Anaerolineales bacterium | reverse complement strand
GTGCTCAATCACCCGTTCCTGCGCCGGGGCGCGGGCAACCAACCGCTCGACGCGCTGGCCCGCTTCAACCCGGCGCTCACGCCGGACCGCATGAAGGACCTGGAGCGGGAGCTGCTCGCGCTGGGGTAAACTGAACCGCTAAGACGCAAAGGGCGCAAAGGGGGCCTCTGCACGGAGCCTCCTCTGCGCCCTTCGTTCTGCCGCTCAACGAACCACCGTCTCAAACGCGGACAGCAGACGTTCCGGCCAGATCGGTTTGCGCAGATACAGTGCCGCGCCGAGGTCGAACGCGAGGCGTTCATCGGTCACGACCGAACAGACAATGATCGGGATAGCGCTCGTTGCAGGGTCGGCGCGGAGGTCGAGCAGCAGGTCCCAGCCATCCACATCGGGTAGCATGACATCGAGCAGGATCACATCGGGCCGGAATTCGGCGGCCGCAGCCAGCGCACGGCGGCCCTCGCGCACGTGCAGTAACTCATAGGGCGTGCCTGCGCAGTAGGAGCGATAGAGGGCGAACAAGTCCGCGTTATCCTCGATGACAAGGACGGCGACGCGGCGGGATGGGGCTGTAGCCAGAGGCAGCTCGAGTGTGAAGGTCAATACGTCATTTGCGGCGGCTGTCGTGAGCGCGCCGCCTCCCGCGGCCAGTAACTCCTCCACGAGCGTCAGGTCGAGTCGTGTGTCAGGGGATAAGGGCGTACCGGTAATTGTGATACGCGCATGCTCGGTTAGCCGCTCTGCTTCGAGACTGATGTCCCCTTCCTCAAGCTCCTCCTGCAGGCCTGAGACGATGGACAATACGGCCTGACGCAACACCGATGGGTGGAAACGGACGCTCAGGTCAGGATCGACAGGCTGCACCCATACCTGCACCGCTCCCCGCACGGCTGCACTGGCTACCCGCAGCACCCCACTGAACAGCAAGGCCAGGTCGGCCTCTGCATCGGGCGACTCCCGCTGGAGTGCAGCCATCTCATGGCGCACCTGAGAGCGCCAGTCCACTGCGTCGTCAAGGGGCGAATCGGGCAGCGTGCTTCCGGCCAATCCGCGCCACAACTCCGCGGCCAGCAGGTAAACCGCCTCCCGCTGCGCCCGCTGTAACGTTCGCAGGCTCATATTCAAACGCGCCGCAGATTCCTCCTGCGTGAGGCCGAGGACAAAACGCACGTGAAGGACGGCCTGCGCCTGCTGCGCGTGGCTGCCCGCAAGAGGCGCATCTTCTCGAAGCTGTCCGATGCGGGTCTTCAGCGCGGCCTGCACTTCGCACTCGGGATCGTTTTCCGCGCAACCGAGCGCGTGATACACTGTTTCCGCGCTGCGGAAGTCAGGATCATGGAGGTGGGCCAGCGCGGATTGCAGGTGCTGTCTGAAGGTCTCGAAATCTGGCATGGCTCTCACATTTTTCGACTTAGCTCCACCCTGCGTTGAGCGGAACGGGGCGCAGTATGGGTGTTGGCAGAACGCCGCTCAGTATCGCCTGTAGGTCCTGGCGGCAAATTGGCGGCATGATGGCGTGTGGCGCGGCAGATAGCGGCATTATAATCGAACTACGAGATTTCTCCTCTCTGGCATCGTGTCTTACAAGGAGGCAGCACGATCATGAAACACCCAGTTTCCCGGCGTTCTTTCCTCAAGGGACTTGGCGCCACCGGCGCCATGGCTACGCTGGCAGCCTGTACTGCGCCCCCGGCTGCCCAACCCGCTGCTCCTGCCGCACCCGCCACCACCGCTCCTGCCGCACCTGCCGAAGAAGAGGCCGTGCCGCAGGGCTTCGTGAGCGAGGGCGAAAAGGGCAGCATCAACTGCATCTTCTGGGCCGACACGAACGATCACTTCAAGAAGCTCATCCAGAAGTTCAGCGACGAAACCGACATCGGCATCAATTACGAGATTGCTCCCGCCGCGTACATCGAGTGGCAGCAGTTCATGACCACCCGCTTGGCCTCTGGCGACACGAGCGTAGATGTCTTCCACTGTGACGACTTCCAGGCGGCCATCTACGGAGCGGCGGGCTGGCTGTCGGAGCTGGATTCGGTCGTCCAGGCCAACAACATCGACCTGAAGGACTGGCCGCCGACACTGGTCACAGACATCTCGGTGTGGGATGGCAAGCTGTACCGCCTGCCCTGGGGCAACGACACGGAGATCTGGTTCTACCGCACCGACTGGTTCGAAGAAGCGGGCCTCAAGCCGCCGACTACGTGGGACGAACTGCTGGAAGCAGCCAAGACGCTGACCCAGGGCGAGGAACGCTACGGCATCGCCCTGAGCGCCGTAAAGGGCGGCATGTTGGGGAACGACATCCAGCACTGGACCAACCAGGCCGGCGCAGGCGTCAACCAACTCGACCATCCGGGCGCGAAGACGGCCATCCAGTTCTACAAGGACCTGTTCGCCACGCACAAGGTCGCGCAGCCATCCGCGCCGCAGGATGACTACGGCACGATCTTTAACGGCTTCCTCGACAACAAGTACGCCATGTGGTGGTGCTGGGACGGCTACCTCGGCCAGTTCCGCGATAATGAGGACTTCTGGAAGGAGCAGGTCTCCGTGTTCACCCCGCCCAAAGGCCCCGAGAACAATCAGACGATCACCGGCTGCTGGGGCTGGGCGATGAGCAACTACTCGACCAAGAAGGAACTCAGCGCATCCTGGATTGCCTGGGTCAACCAGCCGGAGAACATGAAGACGCAGATCGAGCGCGGCCGCGTGCCCACGCGCATGTCGCTCTGGTCCGACCCGGAGGTGCAGAAATTCGCGCCTTCCGCGGTGTTCCTGGCGGAAATGGCAAAGGACCCGACCTCCTTCAAGGCGCGGCCTATCACGCCGAGCATTCAGGAGATCTACGACGCGGCGGAGGAGAACATCCACGCGTACCTGACCGACCAGGTGGATATCGACACTGCGCTGCAAAGCGCGATGGACAAGATTGGCCCGATTCTCAAACGCGACTTGGGCGGCTGACACCCGGAGCGTCCTGGGCAGAGTGTGGCGTCACTCAGCCACTCCCAGTCGAAGGATGCGGCGCGCTCCCTCATGCCGTATCCTTCGACCGGTGACACTTCGCCTTCAGCGTTGAGCCGTCCATCCGCTCAGGATGCTCACGTGAGAGAAGAAGAGCGACTTCGGCCGGAGGCATGACTTTGGCTACTGCAAACAGCTCCCAGGCGGAGGGCGCGACGCGCAGACGCGGGTGCATTCCCCTGCAGAGCATGGGCGTGCGACGGGTCCTGCTGGCCTATGCGCTGGTGGCCCCCGTCGTCATCTGGCGCGTGCTGACGTCGTTTTATCCGTTCCTCAACACCTTCTACCTCAGCTTTTTCGACAACAGCCCAATCCGGCGCACGTTCAAGTTCATCGGCCTCGAAAACTACATTGCTATGACCAAAGACAGCAACGTCAAGGATACGCTGGCGTTCACGCTGTTCTTCGTGGTCGCGTCAGTATCGCTCCAGGTCATCCTGGGCCTTGCCATCGCGCAACTGCTCAATCGCAAGTTCGCCATGCGCAACCTGGCGCGGGCCGTCAATCTGCTCCCCTGGGCCATGTCGGGCATCGTCATGGGCACCGCGGCCCGTTGGATTTTTGATACGAACTACGGTCTCGTCAACGACATCATCTGGCGCATCTCCGGCGCACGGCCCATCTGGCTTGTAGATGTGACGCTGGCCCGGCTGGCCGTTACGCTCACCGATGTCTGGAAGAACACGCCTTTTCTGGCCGTCGTCTTCCTCAGCGGGGTGCAGGGCATCTCCGAGGAGTTGTACGAGGCTGCGAAGATTGACGGCGCGGACCGCTGGCGTTCGTTCTTCCACATCACGCTGCCGCTGCTCATGCCGTTGATTCTCTCCATGACCATCTTCATCTCGATTGCCCGCGTGTTGAGCTTCGAGATTGTCTACGCACTGACGCAGGGCGGGCCGGGCATGTCTACCGCGCTGATGTCTTACACTGTTTACCTGCAAGCCTTCCGGGTACTCAACTTCGGCTACGCATCCGCGGTCGCCATGGGACTGTTCTTCATCGTGCTCATAGTCGGCATCGTCGGCTTCGGGTTCGTGCGCCGCGCCTGGGCCAGGTCATCGTGAGGAGGGATCCATGACAACCGCGCTGACACGCCCCGCGCTGCGCCGGAAGTTCACGAAAGCGCTCGGCCACGTGCCGTTCTATCTGGTGCTGGCGCTGTTCATGCTCGTCATCCTGCTCCCGATTTACTATATCTTCCTGACGGCCTTTGCGCCCGGCGACAAGCTGTTTTCGCAGCCGCTCAACTACCTGCCGCAATCGTTTGAATTGACGCGCTACCGGCAGATTTTCGCCGCGCTGCCTATCGGTCGTTACTTCCTGAACACCATCTTCCTCGCGACCGTCTCGACGCTGTTTGCGCTGCTGTTCAGCTTCATGGCCGCCTACGCCATCGGGCGGCTTCAGTTCCCCGGCTCAAACCTGATCATGATGGGCCTGCTCGCCTCCACCATGCTGCCCGGCGTGACGACCATCATCCCGCTGTTCCAGTTGTACCAGAAGACCGGGCTAATGAACACGCTGACCGGCCTGTTGCTGCTATACGGGAGCGGGTTGTTACCTGTGACGACGTGGGTGCTGGTCTCGTTCATCAAGCAGGTGCCGATCGAGGTGGAGGACGCGGCGAAGGTGGATGGCGCGGCGTTCTGGCCGCTGCTGTTCAACATCGTGCTCCCGCTCATCCGCCCCGGCATCGCGACGATGTTTGTCATCAACTTCATCGTCGGCTGGAACGAGTTCTTCATCCCACTGGTCTTTGCGCGCGGGCCGAGCGCAAAGGTCATCACGATGGCGCTGTCCGAGGCACAGGTCATCGGCAGTTCCACCCAGTTCTACCAATCGTGGGGCAACATGTCGGCAGTCGCCATCCTTGCGACGGTGCCGGTGTTCATCGTAACCCTCGTCTTCCAACGCCAGATCGTCGAAGGCATCACCAGCGGCGTCTTCAAATAACCACCTCCCGCCAGGAATCGAGGCTTCAGCCGGTCTCGAACCCGTTTCCGGCTCTAACCTCAGTTCCGGCCCCCACTTTCCTGAACCCAGTTTCGTGCGACAGAGGCTTCGCCCGAAGAACAGGGCTCTCCATTCTGCTATAATACGCACATTCTCAGAACCGCGTTTCCGTGCGGAACGGGTTTCGCTCGGAAAGCGGGTTTCTACTTTTGTGCGGAAGGACCAGGCATGACCCACCTCGAACGTTCCCCCTTCGATGCAGAGCTGGCCGCATCACCGCGCTGGGTTCTGGGCCTGTTGCTGGGCGGCTCGCTCCTCCTGAGCCTGCTCATCGGGTTGCAGCCTGCCCCGCGCGCCTGGATGCTGGGCACGGTCATATTGCTCATGCTGACGGCGGGCCTGGGCTGGGCGCTGACTGCCGCACGGCCGAGGTCCGCCGCCTGGCTTGCCACCGCAGGGCCGGCCGCAATCATCTTCTATGCGAGCACTCAACCGGGAGGGGACGAATTGCTGGCGCTGTTGGCCATCACCATCGTTCTCGGTACGACCCTCATCAGTCTGCCTGCCGCGCTGCTCCTTTCCATCCTGCACAGCGCAGGCCTGCTGGTCCTCGTGGCTGCAGTGCCATCCGTGTCCACCGTGCGCGCGGTCATCGCGGCCATCGCGATATGGACTGCGTATGGGGCTATGACTGCAGCATACGGGCCTGTACGACATCTTGCCTCGTGGAGCTGGCAGTATTATCGCGATGCACAGACACGGCTTGAGGAGGCACAGACCGACAGGGCAGAGGCGGAACGCACGGTCGCAGACCTCGTCCATGCTCACCGGCAGCTGAGCCTCGCGCATGAACGCGAAGCCGCACTTCGCCAGGCTGCGGATGACGCACGGCAGGACAAGGCACGCTTCGCCGCACGCGTCTCCCACGAATTCCGCACTCCACTCAACGTCATCATCGGCATGGTGAGCCTGATGGTCGAGCGGCCCCACCAGTATGGTACAGCGATCCCCCCGCGGCTGATGGAACACCTGAAAGCCGTTTACCGAAACTGCTGCCACCTGGCCAGCATGATCGACGATGTCCTGGACCTCAGCCAGGCCGAGGCAGGTCGAGTCCGGCTTCACAAGGAGTGTGTCAGCCTGCCTGACCTGATCGAGTCTGCGGTTAACGTAATCCGCCCGCTGGTGGAACAAAAGGGGCTGTCGCTGAACGTGGAGATGGCCGCGGACCTGCCCCTCCTCACCTGCGACCGCATCCGCATCCGCCAGGTCCTGCTCAACCTACTCGGCAACGCGGCACGCGCCACGGACCGGGGCAGCATCACCGTGAGCGTGTCAGTGGACGGCGGCCACATACTATTGCTCGTGGCCGACACGGGCACAGGGATCGCCCCGGAGGATGCGGCACGTATCTTCGAGCCGTTCGTGCAGGGCCACAGTGATCCAGGTGGCACGCGCGGGGGGAGCGGACTGGGGCTGAGCATCAGCAAGCAGTTCGTGGAGTTGCACGAGGGGCGTATCTGGCTGGAGAGCGAACTGGGGCGCGGGACGACGTTCTATGTGACGCTGCCCCTGACGGATGCGCCACCGCCGCGGGACGGGCCGGCCCGCTGGAGCATGGAAGAATGGAAGTGGATGGAGGGCCACAGCCGCCCGGCGCTCCCCGACCGGCACTACCGTCCGCGGCTCCTGCTGTGGGATACGACGGGGGGCCTGGCGGACGCGACCGAATCGGTTGACGACGTGGAGATCGTCAGAGTTGAGGACGCCGCGACTTTGGGCGCGCAGGCGCGCGAGACGGTGCACGCAGCCATCATCAACGCCTACCCGCCCGCCGACCTCGAGGTGCTGCTGGCCATAACCCGGCCCACGCTGCCCAATGCGCCGGTACTCGGCTGCACGTTCCTCTCCCGCGAGGCCTATGCCGAACGTCAAGGCGTGCTGGCCTACGTGACCAAGCCGCTCAGTTTATCCGCACTGGAGCGGGCCGTGGGCAAACTCCCCGTAGCCCCGAAGCGAGTCCTGATCGTGGATGACGATCCGGACGCGCGCGAGGTCATGCAACTGGCGCTACTGGCGCTCGTTCCCGGAATCTCCCTCATGGCCGCAGCGGACGGGCCTTCTGCGCTGGAGCTACTCACCGCCAACCAGCCCGATCTGCTCCTGCTGGATGTCATCATGCCGGGCCTGAGTGGGTGGGAGGTGCTGGCTGCGAAGCAGCAGATTCCGGCGCTGCGCCCTATCCCAACGATCATCGTGTCCGCGCAGGACGTCATCGAGGGACCGCTCACCAGTGACCGGCTGCACGTGACAGCGGAGCGCGGCTTTACCGGTGGGCAGGTGCTGGAGTGCGCACTGGCGGTAGGCACAGTAGTATTAGGGCAATAAGCCTCAAGCATGGCGCAGCTACGAAGGTCAGTGAAGAGTCCGACTTAGGCAGCCCGCGCTCGTGGGATCGAAGCTGCCATGTGGTAGAGCAGGAACAGAGAGCCAGAGCCATTGTGGCAGATAGGTGTTCCATGCTACACTTTCAACAGCAGGGAACCTGCACCTGCAGACTCGTCGCGCCCTTCTTGCTTCTCAGGAGATCGACATGCCCAATATGCTCGCCGCTGTCCTCCATGACTTCAACGACCTGCGCCTCGAAGAGGTCCCCCGGCCCGTGCCAACCGCACCAGGCACGGTCGTCGTGCGCATCAAGTCCTGCGGCATCTGCGCGACCGACTACAAGGCCATCAAGGGCATCCGCCGCAACGTCACCTTCCCCTTCATCCCCGGCCACGAGCCGAGCGGGGTAATCGCGGAGGTTGGGCCAGGCGTCATCCACTTCAAGCCTGGCGACGAGGTCATCTGCCAGCCATCCGGCTATTGCGGGTACTGCAGGCACTGCCGCGAGGGCAACACCCACTACTGCGAGACCGCGTTCACGACCGGCGGTGACGGCCCGACCGACGTGTGGCCGGGCGCGTTCGCCGAGTACATGCTCACACACGAGAACTGCCTGTTTCACAAGCCGCCGGAGATCAGCTTCGATGCGGCCGCGCTGACCGAGCCGCTGTCTGGCGCGTGGAAGGGCGTCATCCAGTACAGCGAGATGCAGGTAGCCGACGATGTGGCTGTCATCGGGACGGGCGGGATCGGCCTGCTCTGCCTGATGGTCGCACGGGCTGCAGGCGCCGGCCGCCTCATCGCGGTGGACACGAGCGATTATGCGCTGGGGAATGCGCTGGCGCTTGGCGCAACCCACGCGGTCAACCCTGCGCGAGAGGATGCACGGCAGCGGGTTTACGACATCATCCCCGACGGGCCGGACCTCATTGTCGAGGCCGCGGGACCGATCCAAGCGGTAAGGCTCATGGTAGACCTGCGCCGTCGCGGGACGCGCTGGAACGTCTTCGGCATCACGACCCACGAGAAGTTCGAGCTGGACGGCGGGCTGACGCACTTCCTGGAGGGCCGGATGGATGCCTCCTTTGGCACGACGCCCGTCGCGATGGCCCACGCGATCCGCCTGATGGCGCGCGGCCTCGTGGACCCGGAGAAGATCGTGTCGCACCGCTTCCCGCTGGCCGAGATACACAAGGCCCTGGAAGTCCAGGCGCTGCCCGACCGCAACAAGATCATCATCAACCCATGATGGATGATACAGTGAGCGCGGCCGAACCCCTGCCTGAACCAATGGGCGTGCCTCTGCTGCCGCCGCCGGCCGAGTTCGCCGATCGCGTTGCGGTCGTGACGGGCGGCTCCGCGGGGCTGGGCCGCCACCTGGTCGCCGCGCTCGCCGGCCTGGGCGCCGAGGTCTTTTTTTGCGCACGCGGCGCGGAAGCCGGCGAGACGCTGGCCGCGGAGTTGGGGCCAAGGGGCCACTTCGTGCGCTGCGACCTGGCGGACCCGGTCCAGGCGGCCGCGTTCATTGAGGAGGCAGGCGCGCTCCGCGGGTGCATCGACTACCTGGTCAACAACGCCGCGATCGACCCGCGCATCGAGTTCGCGTCCGCCACGGTCGAGGACTTCGACCACATCATCGCGGTCAATCTGCGCTCGTATTTCCTCGTGACGCAGGCCGCGCTGCCCTATCTTCAGGCGGGTGCGGGCAAGGCCATCGTCAACATCGGCACGACCAACTGGATGCTGGGCGAGGCGCCGTTCACGCTGTACAGCAGCGCGAAGGCGGGCATCCTGGGGTTCACGCGCGCGCTGGCGCGCGAGGTCGGCCCGCTCGGCATCCGCGCCAACCTCGTCTCCCCCGGCTGGATCATGACCGAACGGCAGCTGGCCGAACGCATCCAGCCCGGCGACCGCGAGTCCCTGCTGTCTGACCAGGCGCTCAAGTTCCTATTGACGGAAGAGCACGTGACGCCCGCGACGCTGTTCCTGCTGTCATCTGCAGCCGCAGCCATCACCGGCCAGAACCTCGTGGTGGATGCCGGGAAGTATATGTATTGAAGTAATGGGGAGAGACGAATAGGTGACTGTGCGAAGCAGGGAGCGAGCTATGACTGGTCTCGAACGTTTCAGCCGTCGGGAATTCCTCCGGCTCACGTCCGGCGTGGCCGCCGGATTCGGTCTGACCGCCGGACTGGCCGCGGCCGGGTGTGTGCCGCCGAACTCGTCGCCGGGTCCGGCCCCGGGCCTCATCACGACGCTCGGCCCGCTCGCGTTGCCCGAGGCCGGTGTGATTCTGCCGCACGAGCACATCTTCGTGGACCTGCGCCCGCCGTCCGATTCGGAACAGGGGCAGGCTGAGACCGCCGACGTCCTGAAGCTGATGCAGCCGGAATTGGAGCGAGCGCGCGCGGCCGGCGTTGCCGTGCTCGTGGACGCGGCTCCCGAGGGGGTAGGACGGCGGGCGGATATCGTCGCAGCCGTCTCACGCGCTGCCGGCTTGCCGGTGCTCGTGCCCACCGGCCTCTATCGCGACGCGTGGATCCCAGCGTGGGCGCGCGAATCAGACGAAGTGAAACTGCGCGACTGGATGATCGGCGAGCTGACGGGCAGGATCAAGGATACAGACGTGCAGGCCGGTTGGATTAAGCTTGGTGGCAGCGATGGTGGGCTGACCGAACAGGAGCGGAAGGCGCTCCGGGCGGCCGCGGGCGCCGGCGCGGCGACCGGCGCGGTCATCGGGTCCCATATCGTCCGCGGCCGCGTGGCGAGGGAGGCGCTCGATCTCATCGAGCAGGCAGGCTACCGCGCGGATCGCTTCATCTGGATTCACGCCGACCAGGAGCGCGATTCGGTCCTGCACGAGGAGCTGGCACGCCGCGGGGCCTGGATCGAGTTCGACAGCATCGGCAGTGGTCGTGATGCAGCCCAAGTCGCGATGATCCAGCACATGCTCGATGCGGGTCTTGGTGAGCACATCCTGCTCAGCATGGATCGCGGTTGGTACGATCCCGCTCAGCCTGGCGGCGGCACACCCAAGCCGTTCACATACCTGACCGAAACCTTCCTGCCGCGGCTGGGAGAGGTCGGGATTGACGTGGCAACGATTGCACGGCTGACGCGCGACAACCCGTTCCGGGCCTTCGCGCGTACAGGGTGATTCTGCGTGCTATCCGCCTGCCGGGGTGCCGTTGAGGAGCAGGCCGGCAAGCCGTGGACGTCCCTATCCCCGGACCTCGCTATGATACTTTGCGCTCCTCATGCTTGGTTGAAGGAGGCTGCTCCGCCACGTCGGTGTCGTGGACCTCGTACGGCGGAGTCTTGGGAGACAGGACGACGCCATAGGCCGCGCGGCGCATGTTGTTCCCGCCGAGACGGACCTCCTGCGTGCGCTTCCCCTCGCATCGCAGGAAGACCCCTGTGCCTGCCTGCGCCCGGCAGTTGCGCACCGCAGCCCACCGCACATTGCGCAGCTTAATGGCGGGCGCGCCGCTGTCGGCCTGCGCTTGCCGGGCTGACACGCCGTCGAGTACCAGGTCCTCGACCTCATCGATCACCAGCGCACTCTCTGCGCGGCCCGCAACCGGCCCTTCCCACACGATCTCGACGTCCCGTACCTGGAGGTTACGTGCATAGCGGATTGTCAACGCGTCGCGCGTGCGCTGCAGCGGCTCGTCCGGATTCCACGCGACTGCCAGCCGCACGTGGTCCAGGGTGACGTTGTCCAGCGGCGAGGCCACATGCCCCTCGATCATGCTCGACCCCATCCCCCGCGCGATGACGTTGCGGATGGTGATGTTGCGCATCGCGCCGATGGGCGGCTCGTTGCTCTTATCGACGCGTGGGTCCAGTTCGCTGCGGCGAATCAGCCGGAAATGCAGCGGGTCGGCCTCGCCCCACCAGAACCAGTCGAACGTCCTGCATTCGATCGTCAGGTTCGACAGCACGACGTTCTCCACCACGCCGCCGTCGAAGACCATGAGGGCGATGCCGCGATTCGAGTTGGTGATGACGCAGTTGTCAATGACGACGTTGCGGACCGCGACAAGGTTGCCGTCGCAGAACTTGATGGCGCTGGAAGACGATGACAACCGGCAGTTGGTCACCATGATGTTCTCGCACGCGCGCGCCGGCCCGTAGATGGCCGAGGAATAGAACACGATGGCGTCGTCGCCGGTCTCGACCGTGCAGTTGGATATGTACACGTCCCGGCAGCCGTCCGGGTCGATGCCGTCCGCCCAGACACCGGTCTCCTGGCTTGTGCGGATGGTTACGCCGTCGATGAGCAGCCGCTCGCAGCCCCACGGGTGGATGGTCCACGAAGGAGATCGTATGAACGACAGCCCGGTGATACGCACGTCCGTGCAGCGCACCAGCAGGACCAGGTGGCCGACTGAGTTCGCCGTCGGAAATGCGCGGCGGAGCGGAAGTTTGGCCTGCTCCATGCGGACCTGGTTGGAGTAGATGTAGCGATCCTCGATGTCGCTGAGCCGCCACTCGTACTCTGCCTGGCCGTCGACCGTGCCCCGCCCCTCCAGCGTGATATTCTCCACATCCTCAGCATAGATGAGGGCCCGCTGATCGAAGTGCTCCGGGTCCTTGCTGGCATAGAGGATCGCGCCCGCCTCCAGGTGGAGGGTCACGTGGCTGCGCAGATGCAGCGTGCCGGAGGTGTACGCGCCGGGCGGGAAGTAGACGATGCCGCCGCCGGCCGCGCCGCATACATCGATGGCCTGCTGGATGGCGGCTTGGGCATTGTAGTCTTTCTCGCCGGTTGCGCCGAAATCGCGCACGTCGTAGAGGGCCAGGTCACGGTTGATCACACTTCCTCCGCTGCATGGGACGCTGATAATTTGCACGCTGAGTGTATCATGGAGCAGTAATAGGGTACAAACGTTTCATCATGGGTGCAGGATTTTCTGGCGGCTTGACCCCATGCCCGCCTCAGTGCTAGAATCGCGGGTGTCAGTGCAGGCCTCTAATCCATCAACACACTGGAGACTCTCCATGTTACGCGACGATGCGCTTACCATTATCCGCCAGACCGGCGTGATTGCTATTATGCGCGCGCAAGCTCCTGACCAGTTGCTCGCCGCGGCCGAGGCCGTCCACGCGGGCGGCGTGCAGGCCATCGAGGTCACGTTCACCACACCCGGCGCGCTCGACGTCATCCGGCAAGCCGTCGCGACGTTCGGCGCCGCCGGTGCATCCGGCGCCAACATACTCTTCGGCGCAGGCACCGTGCTCGACCCTGAGAGCGCTCGCGCCGCCATCCTCGCAGGCGCGCAGTTCATCGTCTGTCCTACATTCAATCCGGCCATCATCGCGCTCTGCAAGCGATACAGCGTGCCCGTGCTGCCGGGCGCATTCACACCGACGGAAATCCTCGCTGCCTGGGAAGCCGGTGCGGACATGGTCAAGGTCTTTCCGGCCAGCATCGGCGGTCCAGCCTACATCAAGGCCGTGCGCGCTCCTCTGCCCCACGTATCGCTCGTCCCCGTCGGCGGGGTGGACCTGAGCAACACGGCGGACTTCATCCGGGCCGGCGCAGACGCAGTCGGCGTCGGTGGCGAATTGATCAACCAGAAATTGCTCGATGCGGCCAACTGGTCCAGCCTGACCGAACGCGCACGGCGCTTCATGGCCGAGGTTGCCCGCGGACGCGCGAAGTAGGAATTACGAATGAAGGATTACGAATTAAGAATGATTCTGCTCGACCGGCGCCAATCGTAATTCTCAATTCTTAATTCGTAATTCCTTCCTGGAGGCTCCATGCTCAACATCCTGAAAGACGACCTGTCCGGCTTCGCAGGCCGCGGCCCCGCGTTCGTCACCTTCGGTGAGACGATGGTGCGCGACACGCCGGCCGACCTGCAGCGTCTCGAGATGGCCCGGCAGGTGCACGTCTCGCTGGCGGGCAGCGAGTACACGCTGGCGATGGTGCTGGCGCGCTTCGGCATCCCCAGCGCCTACATCACGCGCGTGCCTGACAACCCCTACGGCTGGCTCATCCGCGACACCGCACGGGGCCAGGGCGTCAACACCGACCATTTCGCCTGGGCGCCGAAAGGCGAGCCGGTAGGCCGCTTTCTCTACGAGATCGGGCGGACCCCGCGCAAGAGCGTCGGTTGGTATCAGCGCATGTACTCGGCGGCCAGCCGCCTGGCACCCGGCATGGTCGACTGGCGCGCCGCGCTGGCGGGCTGCCAGCTGCTTCACACTTCCGGCATCACCTTCGGCCTGGCCGCCCACAGCGGGTACGAACGCAACTACCTGCTGGAGACGTTCGAGGAGGCCGTGGCCGCCATGCCGGAGGGCTGCCGCGTGGGGCTGGACCTGAACTACCGTGCGACCTTGTGGTCGGCAGAGCAGTGCCGCGCGGTGCTGACTCCGCTCATCAAGCAGCATGTGAGCATCGTCGTCACGACGATCGAGGACATGGCAGTGCTCTACGGGCTGGGCTGCGGGCCGTACAGCGCGGAACAGATCGACCGGGGTGACCTGGGCCCGGTGAGCGATACGGACCTGCAGGGCTTCGCAGAGCAAGTGCGCAGCCTGTTCGATGCGGAGATTGTCGCACTCACCCTGCGCTACCCCGACAGCTTTGAGGTCAACCGCTGGGAGTCCGCGGCGCTCGATGCGGCGGGCAACTTCGTGCGGTCGGCCGCAGTGCGCGATATTGTCCTGCTCGACCGGCTGGGCGGCGGGGATACCTGGAACGGCGGATTCTATTACGGCCTGCTGACTGCCGGATTCGGGGCGGAGGGGTTGGAGAAAGGTGTGCTGGTTGGTGACGCTGCAACCCGCCTCAAGCAGACACTCATGTTCGACCTGCCGGTCGTGACAAAGGCCGAGGTGCAGGACCTCTTGCGCGCCGACATCGCGGGCGGGGGCAAGCGCGTCGCGCGCTAGACCGAGCGATATGTGAACAATGTAATGAACAAACGTTTTCGTTCAGTTGCACTCGCGGAATCCTTGTGCTAGAATTGCATCACTTTTCCTGCTGCCACCACTGCTTCGCCTGAGTCGTCCAGGCACGGTTCTGGCGTCGTCGTTCACATCTTGCCTCCAGGGCAACCCCTGCTATCCAGGTTGCACCGCGGATGCAGTCGAGGGGTATACGCAGTGTTGCGAGAACCGTATTCGAAGGAAATCGTGCGGGCTGTTGTGGAGCGTCGCGGCGCAGACTGTGTGCCGCTCACCTTCCACAAGTGGTGGGGAGAGGGCACTTACGCGAAATATGGCGCGCGGCTCGACGCGATCAGCGCCGATATCCCCGATGACGTGCCTTCTGTCAGCTACGTGACGCCCGGTGCGTACGAGTCGCCCACACCCGACCCCGATTATCGCTGGGCATTCTCGGGCAGCCCCAGTCCCAGCACCGGCGGCCTGGATGCCCGCATCCTCCTGCCTGACTGGCGCGACCTCGACGCATACCTGGCGGAGTTCCCTGTGTTGGCGCGGCAGACCGGCCTGTTCGACCAGGCGCGCGCGTTCGTCTCGGACCATCCCGACCAGTATGTGCTCGGCCACTGGTGGTACTGCTTCTACGAGCGACTGTGGGCCATCCGCGGCATGGAGAATGTCCTGCTGGACTTCCTCGAGCACCCGGTGGAGCTCAAGCGGCTGACACAGGCGCTCCTCGACCATCACGTCAAGGCCGTCCGCGAGTTCAGGGCCGCGGGCGCCGATGGCATCTTCACCTCCGACGACCTCGGTTCGCAGCGTGCGCTGATGATGAGCCCCGCCGTCTTCCGCAGGATTCTCAAGCCGTTCTACGCCGAGTTCATCCGCGAGATACACAGCTTGGGCATGCACTTCTGGCTGCACGCGTGCGGCAACCTGACCTCCATCATCGGTGATTTCGTGGAGATTGGGCTGGACGTGCTGCACCCCATACAGGCGCATACGATGGACTATGCCGATGTGGCCGAGCGATTCGGCGGCAAGATCAGCTTTCTCGTGGGCTTGGATGTCCAGCATTTGCTGCCGGAGGGCACCGAGGCGGAGGTACGCGCAGGCGTCCGCGAAGTGGCACGCATCTTCCGGCGGCCGGAAGGCGGACTGCTTCTGGCCGCAGGCAACGGCATCATGCCGGAGACGCCGCCGGGCAACATCCGCGCATTCCTGGAAGAAGCAACACTGCTGTAGTCACAAAGGAGGTGATTCAGTCAGACTTGTTGACTTATGCACATTGCAGATTCACCGGACACGTTTTCAGGGAGGAAAGCAAACATGAATCTCAAGAAGCTCTCACGTCGTGACTTTGTGAAGCTGAGCGGCGCGGCCGCCGTCGGCGCCACCGCCGCAGCCTGTGCTGCGCCGGCCGCTCCCCAAGTCGTCAAGGAGACGGTCGTCGTCGAGAAGCAGGTCGAGGTCGAGAAGCAGGTCACCTCGGTGGTAGAAAAAGCGGTCGAGGTCGAGAAAGTCGTGACCGCGACTCCCGAGCCCGGGATCACGACCCCGTGGGGCCGTGTACTCCCGCCCGATGCCGCGCCCTGGGAGAAATCCGTGCACCTGCACGAGACCGCCGTGAACCCGGTACATCTGGATGCGGCTCGCGACATCTACAACGGCGGCGCCTGCCTCAACTGGTGCACTGAGCCACTCGTCCGCCGCAATGAAAACCAGGAGATCGTGCCCGCGCTGGCCGATAGCTGGAAGGTGGCCGACGATGCGACTTACGTCGAGTTCCACATCCGCGACGGCGCCAAGTGGAGCGATGGCGTGCCCATCACGGCAGATGACTTCGTCTACACCTACCAGCACCTCGCCAACCCCGACCTCGCTAACCCGTGGGCCTGGTACTACTACGACATCAAGGGGTTCCAGGATTACAACCAGGGCAAGGCCGGACCGGAGGGCATCGGGTGCGAAAAGATCGACGACTTCACCTTCCGCGTGTACGGGAAGGATGGCCCTGCACCGCACCTGTTGAACCTGCTCTCCTACCAGGCCGCGGTGCCGGTGCCCAAGCATAAGGCCGAGGCTGATCCCGCGCACTGGGCGGACACCGTCGAGGACTATGTCTCCTGCGGCCCGTGGAAGCCGGTCGAGTGGCGGGCCAACGAAATGATCGCTTTCGAGCCGAACGAGATGTACAACGGCCCGCACCCCGGCGGCATTCGCAAGGTCATCAACCCGCTCGTCGCGGCCGGCCAGACCTTCGACGCGTTTCCGCAGTTCCTCGCGCGCGAGATCGATATCCATCATTTGCTCACCCCACAGATGGTCATGCAGGCGCGTTCCGACCCGCAGTTGGCGCCTCTGCTCCATTTCACCAACAACTTCCAGTCGCGCTATCTGCAGCTCGATACGCTTAACCCGCCGCTGGATAACCTGAAGCTCCGCCAGGCGCTCTCGCACGCAATCGACCGCGAGACCCTGACGCAGCAGGTCATGCAGGGCACGATGATCCCGGGCTACTCGATGCTGCCACCCGACTTCCCGGCCTACAACCCCGAGCTGAAGGAAGTGCAGAAGTTCGATCCCGAGCTGGCGAAGAGCCTGATCGCTGAGGCCGGGTATCCGGAGGGCAAGGACGCCTCGGGCGCGCAGCTCGAGCTGAACATGTTCTCCAACGGCCGCGAGCTGGAGGCCGAATTCATCAAACAGCAGTGGGAACAGACCCTGGGCATCAAGGTGAACCTCGAAGTGCTGGAACCAGGTGTCTGGGGCCAGCGCCGGGCCGAGCACAGCATGCAGATCTTCCGCGGCCAGTACGAATACGACTACCTCGACCCGGCGAACATGCTCACCGGGCTGTGGAGAAGCGTTAACGAGAAGGGATCGCCCCGCCACAACTGGATCAACCCGAAATTCGACGAGCTGGTGACCGAGGCCGGCCGCACGGCCGACGAAGCCAAGCGCATCGACCTGTACCAGCAGGCCGAGCGCGTCCTGGTCGAGGACGTCGGCGGCATCTTCATCGAGCATGAGGTCATCTACCAAATCTGGTGGCCGTTCCTGACCGGCATGCACCCGGACAAGACCGGCAACGTCATCTTCCGCTGGCTGGACATCGCGCGCTACCAGATGTACATCCGCAACGACGTGGAAGAATACCGGCCTACGCCGGCGTAGTAGTTACTGGCCTCACCCCCAATGCAAGCGAAGCTCGCACCCCCTCTCCTGAAGCACGAAAAGCGGTGCTTCAGGAGAGGGGGTCGGGGGGTGAGGTGTCTCTGCTCCCCCTCTCCTGAGGACGGCAGTTTGGTCCTCAGGAGAGGGGGTCGGGGGGGTGAGGTAATCTCGTGCCCGACAAACTCCTGGAAGTCCGTAATCTGAAGGTCGAGTTCCAGTTGCCCACCAGCACCATCTACGCGGTCAACGGCGTCTCGTTCGACGTGGCGCGCGGGGAGGTGCTCGGGCTGGTCGGTGAGTCCGGCTGCGGCAAGAGCGTCACCGCGCTCTCGATCCCCGGCCTGGTCGCCAAGCCACACGGCCATATCGTCGGCGGCGAGGTGCTGCTCTACGACGCCTCGGGCAATCCGCGCGACCTGACCAAGCTGCGCGAGTCGGAGTTACAGAAGATTCGGGGCGACGAAATCTCGATGGTCTTCCAGGACACGATGACCTCGCTCAACCTCGGGCGGCATGCGCCAGCGCGTGATGATTGCCATGGCCGTCGCGTGCGAGCCGAGCCTGCTGATCGCAGATGAGCCGACCACTGCGCTGGACGTGACCATCCAGGCGCAGATCCTCGACCTGCTCAACGACCTGCGCCGCGAGACCGGCACGTCCGTCATCATCATCACGCACGACCTCGGCGTGGTCGCGGAGACCGCGGACAAGGTCGCCGTGGTCTATGCCGGCCTGGTCGTGGAGAGCGCCAGCGTGTTCGACATCTATCGCCGGCCGCTCCACCCCTATACGCAGGCGCTCCTGGCGTCCGTGCCGAGCCTGCAATATCAGCCGGAACGACTGAGCACTATCGCCGGCTCGCCGCCGGACCTGACCCAGCCCGTCACGGCCTGCCCGTTCGCACCGCGCTGCCAATACCGGTTCGATAAGTGCGACGAGATGCCGCCCCTGGCTGAAGTCGAGCCGGGCCACCGGGTGGCCTGCTGGCTGCACATTTAGAAGCTATTTCAAAGAGAGGAGTCCGCATTCTCAAATGCGGACGAACGGGATGCTTTCACGGGGCCCGTTCCGCGTCTGAGGACGCTCCACTCCACA
>CAZTMA010000110.1:0-18563 GCA_964614645.1 uncultured Anaerolineales bacterium | reverse complement strand
CGTTCCACTCGCCGGCCGGCAGCGAATACAGCCCCCAATGGACCATCATGCCGAATTTCAACTGTCGAAACCACTCTTTGTTTGTCACCGGCCCTCCTCCTCAAAGCAACGAATACCGTGGCCGTTGTGTCGCACGGCACCCACTTGCGTGGCTGCGGCCAATCATACCGCGACCTGATCGCCTGCGCGAATCGGGCACGCGCATGTTCCAGTCGCGGTTGGTTGCTCCGGAAGGGACCTGAACTGCTTGCCGCAGTGTAGCGTCTGCTCTACCCGTCGAGCAGCGCCTGACCGCGTTCCTGCAGTTCCTTAGCCTGCTTGCGTACATCCTTTGTGATCTGATGGGCGGTGCCGCGAGCCTGTGACACCGCGTCCTCTACGGTCTCGGCCGTCTGCTTGCGCAGTTTGCGGCTCTGCCGTTGCAGCTTGGCCCGTGTCTTTTTCCCCGGTTGCGGCGCCAACAACAGCATGGCGACCGCGCCTGCCAAGCCGCCCATCAGCAAGCCAATCAGCAGGCCGACCAACAGCAGTCCAGGCCCATACGTGTCATTCTCGCGTTCGTAGTCGTGTTCGTTCATTGTGCTTCTCCTGTATGGCGGTTCGCGTAAATCTATACGAATTTCTTGATAGTCCGCACATCTTTGGGCTCAATTCCAATTATCATATGCCGTTTCCACCTGGCTCAGCAGGCCTCACTGCATGGATGGCTCATTTTTGCACCCAACGGGCGAGCCAGGTCAAGTCAGCGTGCAGGGGCTTGCTGTTGGTCTCAGAGTTGGCGAAGTGATCCAGCACCGGCAGCAGCACCAGGGTCAGGCTTGCCAGAACAGCCAGTACGAGCGAAAAGTGCATGGTGTTGCTCCTATTGGGGATCGTCTGCCTGCTCTTCCGGCCTTGACACCGCGTCCATTGCGACCACGATCACATCTTCGCCGATGGTGAGCAGCTTATCGCCGGTAATCGTCAGGGTCTCGCCCACAACGTTCATGCCCGGCGGGACAGACAGGGAGGTGATGGCGAATGTCTCCGGGTCGAACTCGTAGTCGCGCACCTCGCCAACGCGCTCGCCGTTCTCGGTGATCACTTTGCCGCCGATGAGCTCACGCTTGGCTTTGATCAGGGCGACAGCTTCGGGCGCGTCGGCAGGAGTGCGGACATCGGCTTCCGCATTGATCGTCACAGCATCCTCACCCACGCCATGCACCGCCTCAGTCGATACCCACAGCCGCTCGCCGCCCAGCATTCCCCCGCTGTGAAGACGCAGCCAGCTCACAGTCTTGCTTTCAGGGTCGACGACCAGGTCGTCAATCTTGCCAATTTGTTTGCCCTCCGCCATCGTCATGACGGGTAGTCCCTTCACGAATTCATAACGTGCCATGTTTCACCTTCCTCAAATGCTGCGGCGGGCCGATGAGGCGGTAAGCTGGCACGTTACTCTCTCATCGGCCCGCATGGCATCATCTCAGTTCCGCTTATTGGCCGAATCCGCGCTTGACTGCGCGTGCTGCGTCCTCAACCTTGTGCGCGGCATCTTGTGCTGCGTCCTCAACCTCATTCTGGGCCTCATGCGCGGCGTCCTCGACGGCATTCTTCACATCGTGCGCCGAGTCCTCGACCTGGTTCTGGGCCTCATGCGCCGCGTCTGCAGCCTGGCCCCTGCGCTTGGCATCGTGCCTCGCATCCTCGACGTCGTTCTTGGCATCGTGTGCTACGTCTTCGACTTTGCGTTGGGCATCGTGCGCGACGTCCTCAGCCTTGCGCCTGGTGTCGTGCGCCGCGTCCTGGACTGCGTTCTTCACGTCGCGAGCTGCGTCCTTGAGCTTACGTTCGATGTTCGACATATGTTCCTCCTGATGAATCGGCGGAAATTCCGCCATGGATAGACCTGCTTCATGCTTGCTTCATGCGGTATCGATATGTCTGGATGTCGTCCGCACCCCGCGCCGCGTGTCGCCCAACACCAGCCCCACCGCCTTGACCAACACCCACGCGATCAGGGCGTAGACGAGGATGGCCACCAGGGGATTCACCTCGAACACGCTGCCCCCAAAGCGCGCCGCCCCAAACAGCCCCGCGAAAGGAGCGAGGAATGGCTTCGTGATGCTGTAAATGAACTGCGCAAAGCCTGCGTCCGGGTTCGCGCCAAGCAGTGGCAGCACGAAACGAATGGCGAGCAACCCCTCCAGAATTCCAAACAGCAGATAAATACCCTTCTGGATCCTGAGAGTCCCCTCACGACGCACAGCGTACGGGTCGCTGGTGACGGTCTCGGTCTGGTGCGCCGTCGTCCGGGCAGGACTACTCGTCACGTCCACGGGCCTCCCGTCCACGGCAGTGGGACCGATCACTCCGGTATGCTCTTCGCTTCGTATGACTGTCATGGTTTATCCTCCGATTACTTTTTCCAACGGCTCATGGTACACCTGGGCGGGTGCATGGTGAACCTGCCCAGGTGTATTTGGCCTAACGCCGGCGCCCGGAAACCAGCCGCAGGATGGCGATCAGAATCACTGCGCCTACGAAGGCCACGAAGATGCTGGGAATGTTGATGCCACTGACAGGGTTCGCCATGCCCAAAAAGTTTGTGGCGAGGAAGCCGCCGAGCAGCGCGCCCACCACACCAACCACGATGTCGCCGATGAGACCGTAGCCTCCACCGCGCATCACCCGGCTGGCCAACCAGCCAGCGATCAAGCCGACGACGAGCCATGCGAGAATACTCATTGTGTCACCCTTTCCTCTTTGTGAAACGACTAGCTTTGACAAAAACCTGGAGGATTCGCTTTTCCTCCCATTCATAGTCTGACATAAGAGTGGCGTCTTGTCGTCAGCGCAAGCGCCAGCTTCTTAATAGCAAAAGGACCGCTCACATAGGCGGTCCCTGCGACATTTAGTGTATGCGGTTGTGCTATGGCGCCAGATGCAGCGCCACGCTCGGTGTCTACTGCCCCTGTGCGCCTTCGGCGTCCCCGTCCGCCCATCCTTCCCGTACAGCGTAGAGCGCGGCCTGGGTGCGACTGGCCAGGTGCAGCTTGCCGAGGATCCGGCTCACATGTGTCCGCACGGTCGATTCACTGACGCTGATGCGGTCGGCAATCTCCTGGTTGCTCATGCCTTGGGCTATCCACCGCAGCACCGTCATCTCGCGCGCGGTGAGGGCTTCGGGGGCAGGTTGCCGCTCGACCGGACGCGCGATCTCTTGCAGCAGTTTGCGGGCAATAGCGGGATTGAGCGATGGCTCGCCGCGGTGCACCTGGCGAAGGGCCCGTACGAGTTCTTCGGGCGTGGAATCCTTGAGCAAGTACCCCAGGGCGCCCGCTTTGATGGCCGGGTACACCTTGCTGTCCGCAACGAAGCTGGTCAACACGAGAATGTGGGTCTGCGGGAGGCGACGGGAAATCTCGCGCGTTGCCTCGATGCCGTCCATCTCAGGCAGCAGCAGGTCCATCAGGATGACATCCGGCCGGGTTTCCTCCGCGACGTGCACCGCCGTCTGTCCGTCCGCCGCTTCCCCCACCACCTCGAAGCCACCCGCTTCCGAGAGCAGGGCGCGGATGCCCTTGCGTACAATCGTGTGGTCATCCACAATCAAGACACGGATGTTCTCCGCCGCGTCGCGCGTTCCTTTGTCAATCATAACGCTACCTCAACCTTCACCCGTGTCCCCTCACCTGGCTTGCTTTGGTAGGTCAGCACCCCGTTGACGCGCGCGGCGCGCTCGGCCATGGTGCGCAACCCGCCTCGTCTTTCGGCCGGCACCGCGCCCGGATCGAACCCTATGCCGTCATCCCGCACATCCAGGCAGACGGATGCATCGGTGAAGTCCAGGTGTACGATAGCATTCTCGGCCGCCGCATGTTTGCGCGCGTTGTTGAGGGCTTCCTGGGCGATCCAGTAAAGCTCCGTCTCGATCGCAATCGGCAGCCGCCGCTCGCCCTCAACGCGAAACTCGGTCTGCACCCCGGCGCGACCCTCGACGGCTGCCAGGCGCGCCTGCAGCGCCGCGACCAACCCCTCGGTCTCCAGCACCGGCGGGTGCAACTGGAAGATAAGCAGCCGCATGTCGCGCATGCCATCCTGCGCAGTCGCCTGCAGTTCCTGCAGATAGCTTGCCGTGACATCATCCTTGCCCGCCGCCAAGGCCAAGGCCGCGGCGTTGGCGTAGAGGGTCACGCTGTATAGCGATTGGGTGACCGAATCATGCAGTTCACGGGCCAGGCGTTGTCGTTCGGCCAGCACCGCCAATTCCTCAGCCTGCTGCTGGAGCCGGGCGTGCTCGATGGCCATCGCGGCCTGATTGGCGAAAATGGACACGACGGGGACATCGTCTTCAGTGAATCCGCCGGGCTTGTTCACCACGTCCAGCACGCCGATGATTCCACCGTTGACGCGCAGGGGCACAGCGAGCAGTGCGTTGAGATCCGTCGGCCACTGGTAGACATGGGCCTGTTCCAGGTGGATTGGATCGTTTAGCAGCACCGGTGTACCCTGCCGCACCACCTGGCCCGCCACTGAACCGTCCACGGGCACGGGTTCAACGGCTGCCAGTGGATTGCCCAACCGATGCTTAACCTCCAGCCAGGCCTGATCAGTCAGTAGCAGGACCGCGCTGGCGGAAGCCCCGACCAGGCCTTGAGCTTCGGTGCAGACGATGTCCAGCACTTGACCCAAAACGGTCTTCTGGAGCAAGCTCACCAGAACGCGATTGAAGCTCTCGCTTTCGGCTAGCCGCCGCTGCAACTCGCTATACAGTCTGGTGTTCTGTTGCGCCAGCTCCGCGGTCGCGCGCTCCCGCTCGTCAATTTCGGCCTGCAACTCATCCAGGACTTGTTGGAGTCGCGTGACGTCAATGGGTTCCGTAATCTGGTAGGTCATCGTGCTGTCTCCCACGTTGATTATACATCTTCCGACCGCTTTCGTTCAATGAGGTGCTCGGGGCTGATGACACCGTCGATCATCGGATCGAAGCCGCCGTCGAGCGACCGGCTTACTGCGCGGTTCGGTTTGACAGCCCCTCATGAATCTTGTGGTACGATGTATCCTGGTTGTGGACGAGCAGAAGTCCATCCCTTCCTGGCAGTGGTAATGCAGTTCGTTATGCGACTCAGAGGAGCGACCCAATGACAAAGGTTGCCTTGATCTGGGGTGTGGCAGGCGGCGTCGGACGCGCGCTCGGCAGCAAACTCAGGGAAGATGGCTGGCAGGTCATCGGCATCAGCCGGCAGGGGGATGACTTGCCCGGTGTGGCCGATCACGTATTCGCGGCCGATGTGGCCGACCCGTTTGCGGTGCAGCGCGCCGTCCTGGCAGCGGTGCAGGAGGTCGGCGAGGCGCAGTTGTTCATCTATGCAGCCGGAGACATCAAGGCGGAGCCGGTGGAGACGATGACGCCGGCAACGTTTCGCCGCATTATGGATGCCAACCTGTTCGGTGCGTACAACGCAGTGCACCACAGCCTGCCTCTGTTGGCTGTAGACGCACCCCTGGTGTTTCTCGGTGCGGTGAGCGAGCGGATGCGGCTGCCGGGGCTGAGCGCGTACGCGGCTGCTAAGGCCGGGCTCGAAGCGTTCGCCGAGGCGCTGCGCAAGGAAGAGCGGAAGCGCCAGGTCATCGTCGTGCGTCCGGGCGCGATGAACACCGGGTTTTGGCGGAAGGTCCCGTTCAAGCTGCCGGGCAGCGCGCTGGCGCCCGAGACCGTGGCCGCGAAGGTCATCGAGGCGGTCAAGGCCGGACACCAGGGCGTACTGGATCTGTGAGGCGTCCCCCCAAAAGGCGTCCACGTTTAGTCTGGGCAGCCATCATCCTGGCGGCCGTGCTTTTTGGCCTCGGCCATCTGCCCGCGCTGGCCGGGATGGTCACACTGACGCCGCTCATCGTCTTCCGTACCGTGTTGCTCAACGCCTTGGGCGGGCTGCTCTTCGGCTGGCTGTTCTGGCGGCGCAACCTGGAAACGGCCATAGTCGCCCATGCCGCGGGCCATGTGGGCTTTTTCGTGATTAACGTCGGCGCTGCCCTTCTCAACATGGTTGGGGGCTAAACTATTGGGCATCATCCTGCGCGGGCAAAACAAAAGTCCAGCATCGTTGGATGCTGGACTTTAGCTTAAAGAGAGTGCCCCCAAGGGGATTCGAACCCCTGCACCAGGCTTGAAAGGCCTGTGTCCTGGTCCACTAGACGATGGGGGCAGATACATTTGCTCCGCAATGAGCAAGTACGATTCTACCAGAGGCAGCCCCACCGGTCAAATAGAACCCCACGCGCTCCGCAGCTTCAATCCTGCCCCACTGCGCGGCGGATGGCCTCCCGCTCGCCCGGCCGCAGCAGCCCCATCTTCTCCCGCTTGTCGATCAGCTTATCGAGCGCGCCGGGCGGGAAGGGCAGGCACTGGCCGAGCGTGTGCATCTTATACGTCACCTCGGCCCCGTTTTCCAGCTTCTCCAGCTTGAGATACGCATCGAAGAGCGAGGAGCCTACGGTCACGCTGCCGTGGCGCTGGAGCACGATCGCGTCGTGCTGGCGGATGAGGTCACGGATGACCGCCGCGCCTTCCGGGCTGGCCGGGGTGGCATACTCGGTCGTCGCGATGATGCCCAGGGTCACGATGCTCTCGGGCAGCGGGCAGGCCATTTGCGAGATGCCGGCCATCGAGAGGATGATTGCATGCAGCGGGTGCGCGTGGACGACCGCGCGGATGTCCGGCCGCTGGCGGTAGGCCTCCAGGTGCAGCAGGATCTCCGAGGATGGCTTGAGTGAGGGTGCTGTATCGCTGCCGCCAGACACGACCGGCCGCGCATCCCAGTCAATGACGACCAGTTGTTCCAGCGCCATATAGCCCTTGCTGAGCCCGCTGGGCGTCACCAGGAAGCGGTCCTCTCCGAGGCGCACGGACAGGTTGCCATCCGTCGCAGTCACGTAGTTGCGCTGGTGCATCAGCCGGCCGATGCGCACCATCTCCTCGCGGAGCGTCTGCTCGTTCTCCAAAGCGGCCGAGGCCGCGCCTGCATGTGCTTCGTAGCTCACAATTCCTCCACCTGCGCCGTAGCGGGGTCCCTTGCTGAAAGTAGAATCCGTGCATTATACTACGACACACTATCGACTCCCGAAGAGTGACCGTGCCGGTGCATGACGGACCGGCTGTGCAGCAGAAGGCGGAGATAAATGCGCAAACTGGTCGTTGCCACTACACAGCAGCAGATGCGGCTGTTCGACTCGGTCGAGAGCTATCGCAAGGAACTCGGCCGGTTCATGCACATGGCGCGTATCAAGGGCGCCGAGCTGGTGGTGTTTCCCGCGCTCTCCGGTGCGCTGGCCGCCAGCCATCTCGTGCAGGGATTCCAGGCCCGGCTGCTGCGGCAGGCGGAGGAACGCCGGCGGGCCGGGCAGTCCCTCTGGGCACGCGCCCGCAGCTCGCTCGCGGGCAGCACCGCTTCGCTGATCGGCGCGACCTACCGCCACGCCTATGTGGAGATGCTGCACGCGGAGCCCCAAGTTGTGGCCGAGCTGTATGAGGAGCTTTTCAGCGGCCTGGCGCGCAGCTACGAAGTCACACTCGTGGCGGGCAGCGCGTACCTGCCGGAGGCGGTGGAGGCCGGGCTGCTGCGCCACCGGGTGACGGTGTTCGGGCCGGACGGCAAGGCCCTGGGCAGCCACGACAAGCTGGCGCTCTCGACTGAGGATGAGGGCCTCGCCGGGCCGGGCGATGTGTGGCATGTCATCTCGACGCCGGTGGGCCGGCTCGGCATCCTGCTGGGCGAAGAAGCGCTTTATCCCGAAGCGGGCCGGGTGCTGGCCTACGAGGGCGCGGACATCCTGGTCACGCTGGCCGCGGCCAGCGACCCCGCGCTCGCCGCACACATCCGCCAGGCGACGCTGGCGCAGGCCCAGGCGAACCGTATCTTCGCACTGACCAGCTTCCTGATCGGCAAGAACCACCTGGCGCGGGAGGAAGGCTCCGGCGCGGCGTTTACCGGCAAGTCCGGCATCTATGCACCGCTGGAGATGACTCCGCGCTACACCGGCGTCCTGGTGGAGATGGGCACGGACGACACCGAGGGGCTGGTCACCGCGGAGTTGGACCAGGTAACGCTCGGTAAATGGTGGGAGGGCGGGCCGGAACCGGTACGCAAGAAGATGCCGGTGGAACTGTTCGCCAGCTATCTGCCTTCGCTCTACAGCAGCCGCCGAACGCTGGCGGACACCTGGCCCCAACCCGGCATGGCCGCGGAGAGCATGGTGCCTGCCGTGGCGCCTGTTGTGGAGACAGCCCTGGCAGCAACCGAGTACGAAGGATTAGAGGAGCTGGTCGAGGACGGGACAGCCGAGGGCGAGTTGCCGGGCGAAACTGCAGGCGAGCTGGCGGATACCACGGGGGTGTCCCAAGACGCGGAAACGCCGGCGGTTGCAGACGAGTCAACGGCCCCACCCGCGTCCACCGGCGTTTCACCTGAGTGATTGTTTGATAGTTTGATTGATTGTCTGATTGCCTGGGGCTGCTAGACGGGCTTGAGCATCCCGGCAACCATGCGCGTCACGCCGACCAGTGCCACGCCGAGCTTGACATAGTCCGCTGAGTCGATATGGTGGCTCATCAACTGCATTTTGCTGAGTCCACTGGCATTTGAGCTCAGGTCGACGCGTGCATAGGCATAGGCAGCGGTGGCGCCCAGCACTGCGCCGACGGCTGCACCGATCAGGATGGCTGTCTTCTTGTCAATCACCTTGGTACCTCTCTTCGCCCTTTCACAATTGCCGCAAGTGCATAGCCTGACCCGCGCACCTGCGCATTCTTCTCGTGCGCCACGATGACGGGCGCGATGATTTTCCGGCTGACCTGATCGGTGATCTGGTCGGCCTTGCGGAAGTAGCCATAGACCTTGGGGAAGACCTCGCGCAGTTTACGGTTGAGGGCGAGCATCCCCTTGACCATGAAGAATGAGATCACTGCCGGCACCAGGCTGAAGATGAAGGCCAGGAGTGCCAGCCAGATAATAGACAGGTCACGCCAGTTCGCTAATGTCACAAGCATCCTCCATTCAGTCCTCGTCCACGCAGGCTCTATCCGCTGAACCGGCAGCGGCCGCTGCGGGCGATCGCGCCATGCGCTGTCCCGCACGGACGGAATTCTAGCAGAGAAGACAGGGATGAGCAAGGAACGCTGGCTCCAGTTGGTGCAACTTTGTGCCATCTTTTGCGTGACGCTGGTCGTTGCGAGCGCCGCCACGCGGCCGCGCGTCATCTTCGGGCCGCCGCAGCACGTGGTCTCCGTAAACCCGAAGATGGGGATGCACACCCGGCTGACCGACGAGGTGGAGCCGTGGAAAATCCAGCGTTCGCTTCAGATGGTGCGCGAGATGGGCGCGTCCTGGGTGGTCGAGTACTTCCTGTGGGCCGCGCATGAACCGGCGCGCGGGGTCTACGACTGGAGCCATGCGGATCTCGTCGTGGACCACGCGGTCAACCAGGGCCTCACCGTCATCGCGCGCCTGGGCTACGTACCGGAGTGGGCGCGGCCCGCGAAAACTTCGCCCCTTTATCTGGATGAGCGGGGTTACGATGACTTTGCCCGTTTCGTGGCCGCGTTCGCCACGCACTTCCGCGGCCGGGTGGACTATATCATCATCTGGAATGAGCCGAACTTGAGCCAGGAGTGGGGTTACCGGGTGCCGGACCCGGCGGGGTACACGGAACTGCTGCGTCAGGCCTACCTGGCCGCGAAGCAGGCTAACCCCGCAGTGCAGGTGCTCGGCGGCGCGCTCGCGCCCACCCTCGCGCCCCGCGGCAGCGAATGGGGCCTGAATGACCTGCTCTATCTGCAGGATATGTACGATGCCGGCGCGGCGGACTCCTTCGACATCCTGGCCGTCCACGCCTACGGCTGGACCTTTGACCCGGATGAGCCGGCCAGCGAGGACGCAGTCAACTTCAACCGCACCCTTTTAGTGCGCGAGCTGATGGTGCGCAACGGCGACGGCGGCAAGCGCATCATGATTACCGAGGGTGGGTGGAACGATCACCCGCGCTGGACGAAGGCCGTCCGGCCGCTGCAGCGCACGCGCTACACGGTGCGCGCCTACGAGAAGGTGCTGGGCGAGTGGCCATGGGTGGATGCGCTCTGCCTGTGGGCGTTTCGATATCCCCGCCCCGCGGCCACCTACCAGGACTATTACACCTTTGTGGACAGTGAGTTTCAGCCGAAGCCTATCTACCTGGCGTTGCAGCGGTACGCCGCGGGCGAGCCGTGGGAGGACCTGCCATGACGCATCCTCCTTTACAGCCGCGCCGTGTGTGGCTGGGGCTGCTCATTGTGGTTGGATTGGCTGCCGTGGCCCTTTTGGCGCGCGGTATCGTCCTGGGCCGTGACCGCTTGTGGGCGCATATCCAGGAGGCCGGTGTGTGGCGCGTCGGCCTCGACCCAAGCTTCCCGCCCTTCGAGATCCTGGATGGCACGACGCAGCAGCCGGTCGGCCTGGACGTGGACCTGGCCGAGGCAATCGCCGCGCGCTGGGGCGTGCGAGTGGAGTTTGTCGGCGTAGGCTTCGATGAGCTGATGGATGCGGTGGCGGCCCGCCGGATTGACGCAGCGGTGTCCGCGCTGCCCGTCATCGAGCACCGGACGCGCGACGTCGCCTTCTCCGATCCCTACATCGAAGCGGGCACGGTGCTGGCCGTCCCGCTGGCGAGCACGATCACGGGGACGGCGGACCTGGCGGGCAAGCGGGTGGCCGTCGAATGGGGCAGCACCGGCGATGCGGAGGCGCGGCGCCTGATGCGGAAGCTGGAGGGCCGGTTGACGCCTGTCGTACGAGAATCGGTCGACGCGGCTCTGGACGCGGTCCTGGCCGGCGAGGCCGAAGCCGCGCTGGTAGATGCCATCAGCCTGGCGCTGCATCCTGCGGCCGACCGTCTCAAGACCGCGGGCGAGCCGCTCATCAGCGATCCCTATGTGATTGTGCTGCCGGTCGGCGCACCCGACCTGCTGGCCGAGGTAAACGCGGCGCTAGCCGCGCTTAAGGCTGATGGCACCCTCGACCGCATCTACGACCGCTGGCTGGTCGCGCCGTGAGGGAATTTGAAAAAGCGTGGAGTGAAGCATCCTCAGATGCGGATCGGTCCAGTTGTTGGTAGTCCCGTCCGCATTTGAGAATGCGGACTCCTCTCTTCTGGTAGCTCCCTAGCGCAGGCACAAGGGCAGGAACGCCCGGGAGCCCCCGCAGAAGACCCCTGTCCGTCCCAGGTTCGGGATGCCCGCCAGCCAGGCCCGGAAATCCGCGCCGGCCGGCTCACACACCTGCGTATTGTTGAAATAGAACTCGTAGAGCCCGAGCTGCAGCAGGCTGGCGGGCAGCGGTCCGCTGAGCGCATTGTCGTTCAGGTACAGCGCGTCCAGGCCCAGGAGGTTGCCAAGCTCAGGCAGGATGGGACCGGTCAACTGGTTGCTGCTCAGGTCGAGCCGCCACAGGTTCCGCAAGTTGCCGAGCGTTGGCGGGATGCCGCCGGTCAAGCTGTTATGGCCCAGGTACATACGGTCCAACCGCGTCAGTTGGCCCAGCTCCGGAGGAATCGGGCCGGTCAGTTGGTTGTCGCTCAGCCCAAGCAGCTCCAGGTTCACAAGGTTGCCCAGCGCGGGCGGGACATTGCCGCTCAACTCGTTGCCGTCCAGGAACAGCCAGGTCAGCCGGGTCAGGGTGCCGAGGCTTGCGGGGATGCTGCCGGTGAGTTGGTTGCCGCCTAGCGTCAGGATTTCCAGATTCTCCAGGTTGCCCAGCTCGGCGGGCAGCGCACCGGTCAGGTCGTTGCCGTAAAGGTCAAGGCTCTGCAGGCTGGTCAGCGCACCCAAGGCGGGCGGGATGCCGTCGCTCAACGCGTTGCGGCTCAGGTCGAGCACCTGCAGACCGGCAAGCTGCCCCAGCTCAGGGGGGATCTCGCTGTTGAGGTAGTTACGGGAGAGGTCGAGCCGCTGGAGCTGCGTCAGGTCGGCCAGGGCCGCGGGCAGCGGCCCCAGCAGCCTGTTGTCGACCAGCACGAGTTCCTGCACGTGGCCGTCCGCACACTGCACGCCGTACCAGTTGCACGGCGTTTCTGTCACCAGCCAGCCGTCCTGCCTCGCCCAGCCGGGGCCGTTGGTGCCGTTGTAGAACGCGACCAGGGCCTCGCATTCGGCCTGCGGCACTCCGGTGGCGGTCTCGCAGACAGCAGCCGGCGCCGCCGCACTGTGTGCCATCGCCTGCTGCGGCATCACATGGCCGGCCAGCGTCGCGAGGATGAGCAGGGCGATGAGGGGCAGACGGTATGCAGGGGGATGGATGAGCGTCACGGCCGGCCTCCCATGCGGAACTCCACGAACGTCAGGCCACCGGCTTGCACCTGGATGGGCAGCGAGAGATTGCGCGTCCCATCCCGGATGACGAGCCGCGCCGCGCCCGCAGGGATGTCGGAGAGCACGAAGTTCTCTTGCCACTCGGGGTCAGGGTTGATGCTATCCTTGTCTGGGTAAGTAGTGCCGATGCGCCAAAGGGTGTCTCCGCGGTAAAGGTGAACGGACGCGCCCGGGACAGGCCTGCCGTCCAGCGTCAGCACGCGTCCGGCGACGACCCCGCTGCCCGGGAGGGGCTTTAGCCAGAACTCCGGGTTGCGCGTGTGCCAGCGATCCTGCCCGCCGGCGCGGACTTCGACGTGAAGATGTGGCCCGATCGCGATGCCGGTCATGCCGACCGTGCCGATAACATCTCCGACGCGGACATGTTTCCCCGCAAGCACCAGCACTTCGTTCAAATGGCCGTAGAGGATGTAGACCGCCGTCTCGCCTATTGGCCGCGCCAACCGCACCACAACGAGGTTGCCATAGAAGGAGAGCTTTGGGCCAAAGGTGCGGAGTTGGTCGCTCCCCGCGTAGACGACCTCACCATCCGCCATCGCCAGGACCGGCGTGGCCAGGGGATTGCTGATGTCGATTCCCGTGTGCAGCGCGTAGCGCCCGCCGCCGGTGCTCCCGTAGGGGAAGGTGTAGGCGGGGGTCTGCTGGCGGTGCGGCGAGAAAGGTCGCGCGAGCCACAGGTGTGGCGCAGGCAGCTCGCCCGCCGGCAGCACCCGCGCGCTGGGCCGTGCGGCAGGCGCTCCGGCTGCCCGGCTCGCAGGACCCGTCCGCCGCGCAGCGGGGACAGGCTCCGCCTCGCGCGCCAGTGCGGGCACGCTGCTGCCTGCCAGCCACAATGCGGCGAGCAAGAGGATCAACGTTCCGCGCCGATAACCGGTAAATTTGAATAGCTGCAACTAACCCGCCTGCGAGGATATCATGTCCGTCTCTTCGTCCATTCTACCCCATCTGTGCTAGAATCTCCACATGACGCACTTCGATATCTTTACACTCTTTCCCGGCATGTTCAGCGGGTTCCTGGGCGACAGCATTCTTAAGCGCGCTCAGGAGGCGGGCATCGTGTCCGTCGCGCTGCACAATATCCGCGATTATGCGGAGGGCCGCCACCGGGTGACCGATGACACGCCCTATGGCGGGGGAGGCGGGATGGTGATGAAGCCGGAACCTATCTTCCGCGCGGTCGAGACGGTGCTGCGTCACGAGCCCGGCTGGGCCTTCGTGCCAGAGACGCCCGACGCGCGTCCGCCGGCGGATTCGTTGGCGGGGAGCGAGGCGCCGCTCCTGCCCGACATGCCGGTCATCTTGCTCTCACCGCAAGGCCGGACCTTCACGCAGGTCGTGGCCGAGGAACTGGCCGGGCACGCACGGATCGCGCTCATCTGTGGTCGCTACGAAGGGGTGGATGAGCGGGTGCGCGCGGGGCTCGTCACCGACGAAATCTCGATCGGTGACTTCGTCATCTCCGGCGGTGAGCTGGCTGCGGCCATCATCGTAGACGCGGTGACGCGGCTGCTGCCCGGTGCACTCGGCTGTGAAGTGGGTGCCTACGAGGACTCGTTTGCCACGGGCCTGCTGGAGTATCCGCAGTACACCCGGCCCGCGGTTTACCGGGCTGAAGGCGTGCCCGACATCCTTTCCTCCGGCGACCACGCGAAAGTGGCGCGCTGGCGCCGCGAGCAGGCGCTGCGTCGCACGTGGGAGCGCCGGCCCGACCTGCTGAACTCGGCCCCGCTCTCCGACGCTGACCGCGCGTACCTGGCCCGGCTGGAGGCGGAGGCGGAAAACCAACCCGACTAAAAACCTGTGCCCTCCCTTTTTGGTCCGTGCGTCCATCTGTGCTAAAATGGCTCTTCGTGACATGTGCGCTCCGTGCTTCCGATAGGTAATGAGCTGGCAAAGCCCAGTTCGAGCGACGGCAGGCCGGTCGATTGATTAGCAAATGAAGGATAACTACGATGGCGAACTTAATTGACTCTCTGAATGCGGCAGTCGCTCGCACGGACCTGCCTGAGCTGGAGCCCGGCGACACCGTCAAGGTCCACAGCCTGATCGTCGAAGGCGAGAAAGAACGCGTCCAGGTCTTCCAGGGCCTCGTCATCCGCGTGCGCGGGGGCGGGATGAACAAGAACTTCACCGTGCGGCGCATCGCCTCGCACGGCGTCGGTGTCGAGCGGACCTGGCTCTTTGCTTCCCCCCGGGTCGAAAAGATCGAGATCCTGCGCCACGCGAAGGTGCGCCGTGCACGGCTGTACTTCCTGCGCGGCCGCACCGGCAAGGCTGCCCGCCTGAAGGAACGCCGGGTCAACTAACAGCTCGGTTCGTTGACAATCCAATGGGGCAGACAAGGCGCAGGAAGATCTCCTGCGCCTTTTATGGTTAAGCAGGTTTGCGGATGCGTAAATATGAGCGTGCCGGGCTGATATACGAGCAGGAACTATGGGCCGGCGGGTACCGGACCGTCGCCGGGGTGGACGAGGTGGGGCGCGGCGCATTGGCGGGACCGGTGGTTGCGGCTGCGATTGTGCTCCCACCGGATATCACGCGCCTCGCCCCGCTTCTCGGCCACGTGGATGACTCGAAGCGGCTGACCCCGGCGGCACGGGAAGAGCTGTGTGAGCCGATCCTGGCGTGTGCACTCGCGGTCGGCGTGGGCCGCGTCGAGGCGGCAGAAATCGATCGCATCGGCATCGCGCCGGCGACGCGCCTGGCAATGCGCCAGGCGCTGACCGGCCTGGCCGTCCCGCCCGACTACATCCTGCTCGACTACCTGACCCTGCCCGACGTGGCGTGCCCGCAGCGCGGCATCCCGCACGGCGACGCGCTCTGCCTGGTGATTGCCGCCGCGTCCGTGATTGCAAAGGTGACCCGGGACCGCTGGATGGCGGAACAGGATGCACTCTATCCGGGCTACGGGTTTGCGCAGCATAAGGGCTACGGCACTGCAGGTCACCGGGATGCCATCGCGCGCCTCGGTCCCTGCGTGCTCCACCGGATGAGCTTCGCGCCGCTGACGGAACGGGTTGAAAGTTCCAGGTTGCAGGTTGCAGGTTGTGAGGAACTCGAGGAAGTGGAGAGTAAGGCATGAGCCCCACATCACGCGACCCGCGGCGCAGCCTGGGCCGGCTCGGTGAGGACACGGCCGCGGCCTATCTCGAAACGCAGGGCTATACGCTACTCGCGCGCAACTGGCGCACGCGTGCCGGCGAGATCGACATCATCGCGCGGCAGGGGGAATGGCTCGTCTTTGTGGAGGTGCGCAGCCGCCGCGCGGCGCGTGGAGGCGGGGCACCGGCCTTCGGCTACCCGGCCGACTCGGTGACCCCGCGCAAGCAGATGCAGCTCGTTCGCCTCGTGCGAGCCTATCTGGCCGAGATGCCCTGGCGAGGTTTCACCCGCATCGACGTGATTGCCCTCGAATTTGGGCCGGATGACCGGGTCACCAGCCAGGAACACTACCGCGATGCGGTCGGCGGCTGACATGCTCGCTCAGTCTGTGCACGGCCCGCTCCTTGCCATCGTCGGCCCTACAGCCGCAGGCAAGACCGCGCTCAGCCTCGAGCTGGCCGAGGCTCTGGGAGGCGAAATCGTCTCTGCCGACTCCCGGCAGATCTACCGGGGCATGGATATCGGCTCCGCGAAGGCCACCCCCGCCGAACAGGCGCGTGTCCCGCACCATCTGCTCGACCTCGTGGAGCCGGACCAGGTGCTCACGCTCGCCGAGTACCAACGGCTTGCCTACCGCGTCATCGACGCTATTCACGCCCGCGGGAGGCTGCCGCTGCTTGTCGGTGGCTCGGGCCAGTATGTCGCTGCGGTCCTGGAGGGGTGGCGCATTCCTGAAGTCGCGCCGCAGCCCGACCTGCGGGAAAGGCTGGCCGCGGACGCGACAGCGCATGGCGCGGAGGCGCTGCACGCGCGGCTGGCCGCGCTGGACCCGGCCGCGGCCGCCCGAATCGACCATCGCAATGTCCGCCGCGTGATCCGCGCATTGGAGGTCTGCCTCGTCGCCGGCCGGCCTATTTCCGAGCTGCAGGGGAAGGAACCGCCGCCCTACCGTATCCAGCGCATCGGCGTCACCCGGCCGCGGCCCGTCCTGTACGAGCGCATCGACGCGCGTGTCGATGCGATGATCGAGGCGGGGCTGGTGGATGAGGTGCAACGGCTGGCGGACGCGGGCTACGATTGGAACCTGCCTGCGATGACTGGGCTGGGCTACCGGCAGATCGGCCTCTATCTGCGCGGGGAAGCGGCGCTGGACGAAGCCGTTGCACTCGTCAAGCAGGCCACGCGGCGCTTCGTCCAGCAGCAGTACAATTGGTTCCCGCTGGACGATCCCGCCATCCGCTGGCTCGACCCGGAGCAGGTAAAGTCGAATGAAGTGCTCGTTTGGTTGGACGAAATGGGACACAGATTTCACTGATCGAATTGATTGGCCTGGTTTCATTTGGATGATCGGGTCAAGAGGATTCCTCAAAATGATCCTTTAGATCAGTCTCATCAGGGTCAACCGCAGGTTGACACGTCATCAGCGTTCTATTACTCGGAGGAAAATGCAATGCTGCCACGTGAACGCGTATTGGCCGCGCTGGCCTTCCAGCCGGTCGACAAGATTCCCCTGCAACTCCACCCTTCGCCCGGCGGTCTGTTCGAGCACGGCCAGAAGATGCTCGACCGGATGTGCGCCCTGAGCCATGACTTCGGCCCGCTGGACGGTGTGCGGCTGCCAGACGTGCCCGCGGCGGACTTCGACCCCGACGGCCGGTATCACCGGTTCGCGACGGACGAGTGGGGCACCTCGTGGGAGTACCGGCTGTACGGCGTGTGGGGCCACCGGACCGGCTACCCCCTGGCCGACCTGGCGAAGCTGGACACCTGGCGGCCGCCTCCCATTGCGCGCCTGACGGGTGACGCGCTGGCCCATGCGCAGGCCGTGGGCGCTGCACACCGCCGTACCTATTACCAAGTCTCCGGTGGGGTCAGCCTGTTCGAAACCATGCAGAGCCTGCGACCTTTCGAGGATGTGCTGATCGAGATCAGTCAGGACGCGGGGGGCATTAATCGGCTGGCGGATATGCTGGTGGAGTATTACGCGGTGGTCGTGGACAATGCGCTGGCCGCGGGCGCGGATGCCATCTCAGTTGGCGATGACTACGGCACGCAGAAGGCCATGATGATCGCCCCGCGCACGTGGCGGCGCTTCTTCAAGCCGCGCTACCGGGCGCTGTTCGAGCCGGTGCGCGCGGCAGGCAAGCACATCCTGTTTCACTCGTGCGGCTGCGTGGGGCCGATCCTGGAGGACCTGGCGGAGCTGGGCGTGACGGCTGTCTGGCCGCAGCTCCCGCTGTTCGACCATCGGGAGCTGGCACGGCGCTGCCGCGAGCTGGGGCTGGCCGTGCAGTTGCACCCGGACCGGGGCGAGCTGATGCAGCGCGCGACGCCGGAACAGGTGCGTGCGTACCTGTTCCGGCTGGTCGATGAATTCGAGACGCTCCGCGGCGGCTCGTGGCTCTACCTGGAGGTGGACCCGGGCTTCCCGTGGGAGAATGTCAGGGCCATGTACGAGACGGCTCGGGAGCTGCGCGGGTGAGGGCGCTTAGGCTGCGGCCAGCTCATCCACCGCTGCCAGGAACCGGTCCACGTCGTCTGCCGTGTTGAAATGCGCGGTCGCGATTCTGATGCAGTTATAATGGTCGACTACCCGTACGGTGAAGTGTTTTTCGCGTAGCCCGTTGGCGACTTCCTGGGCCTGTTTGCCGGGGATGGTGAAGCTCACCAATCCGGAGGAGCCCTCGGCCTCCATTGGCGTCAGCAATTGCAGGTGCGGGCGTTCCGCGATGCGCGCTTTCGCATAGCTGGCAAGCTCTGCGATGTGGACATAAACATTATCCCAGCCCAGCGCCTCGAACCAATCCAGCGCTGCGTTCAGACCGGCGGCCAACGTATAGCTGCGCGTGCCGAACTCGAAGCGTGAAGCATTATCCACCGGCTCGCAGACATCGGTGGCGAGGTCTGCCGCCTTGAGGCTCCCCGCGCCTACGTGCGCCATGTTCAGGGTATCCAGCCGGTCCTTCCGGCAGTAGAACAAGCCCGTCCCCTTCGGCCCGCTCAGCCACTTGTGCGCATTCGAAGTGTAGAAATCCACGCCCATCGCATGCACGTCCACCGGCAGCGCACCGAGCGCCTGCGCGCC
>CAZTMA010000109.1:0-18662 GCA_964614645.1 uncultured Anaerolineales bacterium | reverse complement strand
CTGCTCGCCACCCTCCGCCACGAGACCCCGGACCGCTATAGCTGGGCGCCGCTTCTCGACGACTACTTCATGAACAGCCTCCCGCCGGAGCAGGCCGCCGGAGGCATCCCGGCCTTCCTGCGCAGCATCGGCGCAGACATCCTCCTGCGTCACAGCCCTTACTGCGCGGTGGCCGCGGAAGGCGTCACAGTGGACGAGCAGCGGGACGGCGACAAGATCATGCGCCGGGTCACCACGCCGGTGGGGACGATTATCGAAGACAGCCTCCACATTGCGGGTGCCGAGACGGATTTCATCACGGAGCCGTTTATCAAGACGCCTGAAGACTACGAGACGGTCTGCTACATCCTGCGCCACCAGCGCATCACACCCGACTACGCGACCAACCAGCGCACGATCGACGAGATTGGCGAGGATGGCCTGGTGACCATCAACGCGGGCGCGCCGCCGCTGACCGCCTTCTTCCGCTACCTGTCGCAGGAACAGGTCATCTACGGCTCCCACGACCACCCGGAACGGCTGGACCAGCTGGCCGCGGCGGTGCACGAGCACCAGCTCGCCATGTGCCGGACTGCGGCGGCAGCCCCGGCGGAAGTTGTCATCGCCTACTCAGCTGACATCACCACCCGCCTGGTCTCCCCGCGCATGTTCGAGCGCTACGCGCTGCCCTACCTGCAGGAGTACGCAGCCATCCTGCACGCGGCCGGCAAGCTGTTCATCATCCACACCTGCGGCGACGTGCGCGCCCTGCTGCCCATGATGCGGCGGGCGGGCATCGACGGCATCGACTCGCTGAGCGAGCCGCCGCTGGGCAACACGCCCTTCGAGGTCGCGATGGCGGAGCTGGGGGACGGCGTCTGCTTGATCGGCGGCGTCAGCCCCATCGTGCTGGCGAATGGCACGCCGGCGCAGGTGCGCGAGCACGTGCTGGACCTGTTCGGCCGCGTCCCCCACCGGCGCAACCTGCTACTCTGCACGAGCGATGCCACGGCCTTCGGCACGCCGGTCGAGAACCTGCGTGCAGTGGCCGACCTGGTCAGGGAATATGCCTGAGATCGCCTGCTGAGGTTATCATGTATCTGACCCTTCCCACACCCACCAACGACTTGTCCCTGGCGGAGGTCATCGCCCAGCTGGCCCGGCATGATGCAGTCGACGGCCTGCTGCTCATCGGCTCGACGGGCGGCGAGCAGCTCAATTCGGCCAGCGACTACGATCTCGTGCTCGTGCTGAACCGCATGCCCCTGCCGCTGCGCGTCGCGCTGACCTACATCGACGGCCGGTTGGCAGACATCATCTTCGTGGCTGCCGCAGAGCTGGCAGCGTTCACCGGCGGCCCGCCGCCCGCCGGACACGTCGTCTGGGGCGAGGCCGCGCTGGTGCGCTGGCTGAGCGGAGGAACCATCGCTTATGACAACACGGGCCAGTTGGCGGCCGCGCAAACTGCAGCCCGTGCGCGTCCGCCGGAGCCACCCGATGAGGGCGGGCTGTTCTCCGCCTGGTTCAGCATCAACTACAACCTGCGCCAGAACCTGCGCATGGCCGCGTCGGGCGACGAAACCTACCTGACCGCCCTCGACATCCGCCTGCTGTACTGCCTGTCCGACTGCTGGTGGCACTACTTCCTGCTGCGCGGGCTGCCCGAGCGCGGGGAGAAGGCCCAGGTGCGCTATCTGCGGGCGCACGATCCCGGCTACCTGGACCTATTCCGTCAGTGCCTGGCCGAAGGCGACCGCGACCGGCGCTTTGCCCTCTACCGCGAGCTGGCCGGGCTCACCGTCGCGCCGGCAGGCGGCTTGTGGGCGGATGATGCAACCGCGGTCCTGCCCGAAACCGGCGGCGCCTGGCAGGCTGATGCGCCTGCGCGGGCGCTGCAGTTCTGGGAGGAGTTACTTCGATAGATAGCGCACGGCTGCGCGGCCAGCGCCCGTGGCACCTCGCGCTTCACGTCCTCCGTCGCGTTCGCGACAAAGCTGCGTGCACCTTTCACCCCAAGCCGGAACGCGCACCCCCGTGCTCCATCCGATTGACACGCACCGATTTGCCGCCTATAATCCCGGATAGCAAATTTGACTGAAAGGGGATATGGGATGGACGGAGCGAACCAGGGCCCAGGCGCGAGGCGCATCATCATCCGGCCGGACGGGCCGTATGTGGTCCAGGGCGATATCCCGCTGGTGACCAAGACGCAAGTGGTCTCAGAGCACGGTGAACCGCTGACCTGGCAGAAGCTGGGCACGGTGGCGACCGGTGGGGAGTATAAGCTGTGCCGGTGCGGGCGGTCGAGCGAGATGCCCTTCTGTGACGGCACGCACCGCGTGGTTCCGTTCGACGGCACGGAGACGGCCGATACGGGGCCGGGTGCGGGCGAGTGGTTCACCTTCCGCGGCGGCACGCGCATCGTCGTGCGGAAGGACCCGGCGCGGTGCATGAGCTCAGGTTTCTGCGGCACGCACCGCGCGGCACTGCCCGACCTGGTCCGGGCAACGGGTGAGAGCGAGGTGCGGTCGCTGGTCATCGCGATGGTCGAGCGCTGCCCCTCCGGCGCGCTGACCTACAGCATCGAGCCCGGCGGCGCCGAGATCGAGCCGGACCTGCCCCAGCAGATTGCTGACACGATCGAGATTACGTCGGAAGGCCCCATCGCCGGCCCGCTGTGGGTGACGGGAAGCGTCACCATCGAGCGGGCCGATGGGCAGCCGTTCGAGCCGAGCAACCGGGTGACGCTGTGCAACTGCGGGCTGTCAAGCATCAAGCCGCTGTGCGACGGCACGCACCGGCAGGAAGCCGACCGCGCTGGCCGGCGGCGGTAAGGGGGATTCCGTCAACGAATTAGAACTACAAATGAGCGAATTGCGCAGGGACGGCGTTTCGCATACTCTTTTCCAGGCGCCGTAGCGCCATTCGGTTACGGCAGGTCTCTTGGCCCAAGCGTGCACTGTCCAGTTGCCGAGACCTGCCGCGACAAAACTCTATGAATGGCCGGCCCTACAACTGCACCAGGTTGATCAGGTTGCCACAGGTGTCGTCGAAGATGACGTTGGTGCCCCAGGACGCGACGACCGGCTCTGATAGGAAGCGTACGCCCCGGCTGCGCAGCCGCTCGTAGTCCGCCTGCACATCCGCAGTGAACAGCACGGTGGCCTGGATGCCCTGGTCGTAGATGGCCTTCTGATACTGCTGGGCGGCCGGGTTGTCGTTGGGCTCCAGCAGGAGCTCGACATCCTGGTGGCCCTCGGGCGACACGACGGTCAGCCAGCGGTACTCACCGGTCGGCACGTCCGCCTTCTTCACGAACCCGAGCACGTCCGTGTAGAATTGAAGGGCCTTCTCCTGATCGTTGACGAAGATGCTTGCCAGTTTGATCTGCATGTTGCGCTCCCTATTCGCAACTGAGTGGCGGCAGCACACTCAGCGGAATGTATATTTGTTTGTATAAATATTGTAAAAATAGTATAGGCGAGATTCTGCAATTTGACAACTCAGAACACTCGTGCTATTATTCAATCAGCCGAACCGTTACCGGCAACCGGACTCCGGCCCCAAAGTGCTGCAACGTTGCAATTGCAACACTTCCGAGCGTGAACTGGTATACCTGTCACCTTAAACCTTTCAACTGACGCAATCCGTCAGCCAGTCTCCAGCCACCCGCCTCGGAGGCACAACCATGACACACACCCTCGACGGACACATCCACCTGATGGGCTCTGAGCCGGCCGCGCCGGGCTTCCTGGCCGAGCTGCAGGCCGCGGGCGTCAGCGGCGGCGCGCTCATTTCCCAGCCGCCGGCCTCGTTCGACCGCAGCGGCGCGTGGGGCGGGACGTCCGCCGCGGACCGGCTCCGGCAGGTCCTCGACTGGTGCGCGCTCAGCCCGGACCTTCACCCGCTCTTCTGGATCGACCCGCTGGAGCCCGATGCGCTCGACCAGGTCGCGCTGGCCGCGGGCCACGGCGTCGCCGGGTTCAAGGTCATCTGCGACCACTTCCATCCGGGCCATCCGGCCGCACTGGCCACCTTCCGCGCCATCGCCGCGACCGGGCGGCCGATCCTCTTCCACTCCGGCATCCTGTGGGACGGCAAGCCGTCGTCGGAATACTGCCGGCCGGCCGGGTTCGAGGCGCTGCTCGACGTGCCGGGCCTGCGCTTCGCGCTTGCGCACATCGGCTGGCCCTGGTGCGACGAGCTGATCGCCGTCTACGGCAAGATGCTCCACGCGCTGGGGCAGCACCGCGCGGACGCGTCAGGGGTGGAGATGTTCGTGGACATCACCCCCGGCACCCCGCCCATCTACCGCCGCCGCGCGCTGACCGACCTCTTCGGCACGGGCTACGACGTGGCCGGCCACGTCATCTTCGGCAGCGACTGCCGCGCGCCCGGCTACAACGCCGCGTGGGCACGCGAATGGCTGCAGCGCGATGAGGAGATCCTGACCTCCCTCGGGCTGGGCCAGGACGTGCTGGACAATGTGCGGGGCGAGAACCTGCGGCGCTTCCTCGGCCTGTCTGGGGAGCAAGTGGCACGGACTACCCCACAGCCCGGCGTCTGACGGCAGAATTGGGCAAAAGAGAGATTAGACTCGAGGCTTTAGCCGAATTTGTCGTGTACACACACGCCCCCAGGCGTGCAAGCACGCCCACCGGCTGAAGCCTCGACTCCGGGTCTATCTTGTATTCCTGGTGGGTATGCGCATGTTCGCGACCAGTTGACACGCCCCCACTCCGGCAGTAAAATATGCCGTGAACAGTACAGCACCGGCCCGGTCGATCCGTCCACGATGGACTTGCAGGACCGGCCAGGCATCTGTTCAGTAAGGACGGGCGATTGAGCATGCGCACATTCGCACCCGCGCCGAAGGTCGCTGAACCGACCAAATCAACCACACCCCAGATGCCGGGCCGGTCAGACTCGGCGGAGCATGGCGAAGCAACCGCGGCCCCGTCCGGTGCCGTCCACGATTTCAGCCACGCGCCTATTTACCCGTCCCCCGCGCCTGCACCGGATAGCAGGCTGAACGTCACTTCGCCCACTGATGACATCGAGCGCGCGGCGGAATCCACCGCCGATACCATCCTGCGCCAGGCGGAGCCGGCTTCCGCAGGCCCGGCAGAGGCCGGTGGGTCCGCGCCCGTCACAGGCACGGGGGGCGGCCGGCCCCTCCCGCGCGACGTGCGCGCCTACTTCGAGCCGCGCTTCGGCTTCGACTTCAGCAACGTGCGCGTGCACACGGACCCCGCGGCGGCCGCCACAGCGCAGGCGCTGCAGGCCAGGGCATTCACGGCTGGCCGCGACATCGTGTTCGCCGCGGGCGCTTACACGCCCGGGACACAGGATGGCAAGCGGCTGCTCGCACACGAGCTGGCCCATGTCGTCCAGCAGCACGGCCGGCCCGCGCCGGGGCTCTACCTGCGCCAGCCCGCGCAACCGCCGGTGCGCCAGGCCACGGTTGCGGAGGCGGCCGAATTCCTCGAAGAGATGGCCGCGTTCCTCGAGAGGCAGCGCGAGTTCGCCCTCGCCATCATGCGGCCGCCCCGCCAGCCCGCCGGAGGCAGTGTTGCCGAGCCGATGTCAGCCGAAATAGCAGCCGTGGCCGAAATGGCGCAGGAAACGGTGGCGGCGCCCGAGGCACCGCGGGCGCATCGTGTGCTCAACCAGCAGCGGCTCAGCGGGATGCTCACCAACGCGCGCGCCGTCTTCGCGGTGCAGGCTCCCGCGCTGCAGGCGGGGAGCACCGACGGCACGCGGCTGCGCACAGCGCTCCTGGCGGTCATCCGGCAGATCCGCGAGGCTGCGGCCGCCGCGCTCACCATCTCTGACGTCATGCCCGCGCCCACTCCGGACGAGGAGCGCAACCGGTACGCCTCGCTCGTGGCCGAGATGATCGAAACCGATCCCTTCACGTCCGCGGGGTTGGCCGGCACGCCCGCGTTCGGCGCGGCGGAGACCGCGGCGGGCACGACCCACCAGGCCTTCATCGAGGCCTACCTCGACGACCTGATCCGTGCGCTGCCCGGCCAGACACTCGACCCGGCCGCGCGCGACGCGATCCTCCAGCGCATCAGCGCGGGCCTGCGCCGCGCGTTCGTCACGATCGAGGCCGGCCCGGCGGGCACGATCGACGTCCGCCGCATCAGCAACCCCGCAATCGTCGATAAGTACCGCCGCGTCGTCGAACTGCTCTCTGCGGCAATGACCACCCGGCCCGCGCAGCTCGACATCATCACCGACGCGCCGCCGGCCTATACCCTCCCGACCGACCCCGTGCCGGACGTCACGGCCCAGCTCAAGGCACTCACCAGCATCGGCGCGGTCGATTTCAGCCGCGTGCCCGCGAGCGAGCTGCCCTACGTGCGGCACGGCGTGCTCAACGCCGCCAGCACGGTCTTTCCCGCGACCTCGACCATTCAGTTCCGGAACGCGTCGTGGCCGCTCGTCTTCCATGTGCGCCGCGGCGGCAACACGGTGGATGTGCGCTACGACCTCATCTTCGACGCGAACAAGAACGTGCGGGTCGAGCGCCTGGGCGACGCCACGCCCCGGGAGGTCGCGCCGGCTTTTGCACAGCTCACCGTCGACGAGAAGAAGGCGCAGTTGGTCGCGGATTTCGGGCTGGCGGGTGTGGACGACCGGCCTGCGTCGGGCACCCGGGCCATTGCGAGCTGGACCGCGGCCGAGCTCGACCAGATCAAGGCCGCGTATGACCTGATTCCGGCGCGCGATCGGCCGGCGCTGCGTGGGGTCACGCTCGTGCGCGACCACCAGGGACCGGCGGGCGGCGTCGCGGGCCAGGTCTTGATGGGCTTCGCACATACCGACGCCTCGCCCGCCCATGACCAGCCCGGGCCGGCCGACCACGGGCCGCCCCACATCCACTACTATGACGCCGCGTTCAACCAGAACGCGGTCACGGCGGTGGGGCCGCCGGGCAGCACCGGACCGGGCGCCGACTGGACCATCGCGCACGAGGTCGGCCACATGCGTATCTTCCTGGCCGTACGGAATGCCAACGCCGCGGTGACGGCCGCCAACGCGCAGATCATCGCGGCCAACGCGGGCCTCCCCGCTCTCAATGCCGCGCTGCCGCAGGCGCAGCACCAGTTGCGTCAGGCCTACGCCCAGGCACGGACAGCCGCGAGCCAGGCCATCCAGGCCCTTAACGCCGCGATCATCGCGACGCCGCCTGCGACCCCTGCAGAGCGCGCCGTGTTGCTCCAGGCCGCACAGGCCGCGGTAACCGCGCGCAACCAGGCCCGCGCCACGCTGGCCGCGGGCGGCGTGCCGGCTGCCATGGTGCAGGCTGCGACCGCCATGGATGCGGCCATGGATGCGCTCCTGACCGCCACCCAGTCCATCGGCGCGGCCCAGGACCAGATCCCGACCTTCATCGCGCTGGCCGGAACGTTCGGCTTCACGCCGTTCACCGACTACGCGCGCAGCGGCGGCGACGACGAGTTCTTTGCCGAGAGCTACGCGCTCTACCTCACTGACCCGGACCGCCTGAGCGCCATGAACCGGAGCATCTTCCTCTGGTTCGAGGCCGGGATGCCCATGGACCCGGCCTGGAGTCCACCGCCATGAGCCGCGGCCGCATACTGACGTCGCCCAACGCGATCGGCCTGCCGGCCGCGGAGCGCAGCGACGCACCGGCCCCCAGCACCCGCGCGCTCATCGACGCGCAGTGGCCGGCCATCGAGCGGCTGCTGGACCAGGGAGACGTGACAGCCGCGCTGGCCGCCATGGAGACGCTCGCCCGCGCGATGTACGACGCAACAGCCGGCGATGCCCCGCTCTACCGGCCCGCGCTCACGCTGGCCCGGCAGGTGCTCTACGACGACATCGCGGAGCTCGGGCGGACAGCGGACCTCAGCGAAATGGCGCGCGCCGTGCTGGCCCGCTGCGCGGCGTGGGACGCGGAACTGCGCGCACACATCGAGGCGAAGGACCAGGCACTCGGCGTCCAAACGCAGTCAGGGCAGAGTCGCCTTGCATAAGCGCGCCACTGCCGCGCGCGCATCGCCATCAGCGACCACGACCAGCACATCGCCGGCTTGAAGCAACGTGTCACCATGAGGGATCAGTACCTCGCCGCCGCGACGCAGGCTGGCAATCACGGCATCCCGCGGCCAGGGGACCTCTTGCACGCGTCGCCCATCGCACGCAGCGCCGGCCTGGACATCGATTTCTTCGACGCTGAGCGCGCCGGTAGAGGCGTTCAGGCCGGCCTGCGTGCCACGCTGTGCCAGCGCGGCGCGCCGCGTGAGGGCGATATCGTAGGCCCGCAGCAGGTCGGCCCGGCGCAGCATGCCCAGCAATCGACGCGTATCGTCGCGCGCCACCACGGGCAGCCGTCCGACCCCGCGGCCGCTGATACGTCGCAGCGCGGCGCCGATGCTCTCGTCCGGATAGGCCACCAGCAGATCGCGCGTGCAGACCTCACCCACCACCCGCGCAAGCCCGGCAGCCCGGACCTGTGCCTGCTCAATATCTTGTATCGTAAGAATACCGGTCAGCCCACCCGCGTCGTCGACCACCGGTAATCCATGATGGTGCGTGCGGGTCAGGAGGTCCGCTGCGGCAGCCAGCGAATCCGACTCCTGCAGAGCCACCAGGTCGGTCTCCATGACTTCGCTGACTCTGATTTGGTCCAGCACCTCGACCGTATCGGCAGTCGATACCTCTGAACCACTACTGTGGACATCAGCGGTGCCAGCCATCCCTGCACGCAGCGCCATGCTCAGGCTATCCACCGAGTCAGCACGCGTGAGCACGGTCAGACGATCATTGGGCAGCAGCACCGAATCCCCGCGCGGCACTACCACCTGGCTGCCACGGTGGATCGCGACGATCACGCAATCCGGCGGCAACCCGAGTTTCCGCAGAGGCTTCCCGACTGCGGTGTCGCCGCTGCGCAGCGCGATCTCTACCAACGTCGCGCCGATGCGGGATTCGAGTCGCAGCCGTTCAATGTGCTGGTCGGCTTTGCTCTTGTCCACCAACGCGTGCGAATACGCCTGCAGGATATCGCTCCGCCGCAAGACTCCCAGCACCCGGCGCTGGCGCCGCCGGTCGACCACCGGGATGCGCCCGACGTCCAGCGCGCCGAAATGCCGCAGTGCATCGTCGAGCGTTTCATCCGGATGTGCCGTCAGCACCTCCCGCGTGCAGATGTCCGCGACCGCCGTCGCACCACCGCCTGTCAGGGCACGCTCCAAATCCGCCAGTGTCACCACACCGTAGAGCTCGTGCTGCGCGTCCAGCACCAGGAGACCGTGGTGGCCGGTCTCCTGGAACAGGCGTGCGACCTCACTCAGGGAAGTCTCCGGGGTGACCGTCGGAAACTCCTCGATGGGCGTCATGGCTTCCCGCACCAGGATCCCCCGCATCAGATTTGTGTCTCGCTTCGCCCGCACATCTATACCACGGCGTTTCAGCTTAAACGTGTAGATGCTTTCCGGCTCCCGCCATTGTGCAAGCACAGTGCTGACAACCGTCGCAAACATCAATGGCAGAATGATCCGGTAGTCCTGCGTCATCTCGAAAAGGATAATAATCGCTGTAATCGGCGCACGCGCGGCGCCGGCAAACACGGCAGCCATGCCCACCATCGCATAGGCGCCGCTGGCGGCCACGATGCCTGGAAAGGCGAGGTGTGCGAGTTCGCCGTAGGCGCCGCCCAACACGGCGCCGATGAACAGGGCCGGCGCAAACACGCCGCCGGATGACCCGGAACCCAGTGTCAGCGAGGTGGCGAGCATCTTGGCAAACACCAGAACGACAAGCAGCCCGAGGCCTAACTGGCTGTTCAGCGCACTCTCGATAGTCGAGAAACCGGTCCCGAAAACTTGCGGAACGGCAAAGCCCAGCAGACCCAGCGCCAGCCCGCCCACCGCGGGCTTGAGGTAAGGTGGAAACTGCCAACGGTCGAACGTATCCTCAAACCAGTGCAGAATTTTGACGAATGCCAGGGCTGCACCTGCGGCCGCGATACCGAGGCCGGTGTACAGCACCAGTTCCCAGGGGCTCTTCAGGGCATAGGCCGGCATTGCAAAGGCCGGGGAATCGCCGAGCACGGCGCGGCTCACCACGCTCGCCGTCACCGCCGAGATGACGATCGTGCTGAAGGTCTGGATGCCGAACTCACCCAAGATCACTTCCAAGGCGAACATGACCCCCGCAATCGGCGCGTTGAAGGTGGCGGCGATGCCGGCCGCTGCGCCCGATGCGACCAGGTTGATCACCCGGCGCTCGTTCAGCTTGAGGGCCTGGCCGATAGTTGAGCCGATGGCGGATCCAATCTGCACGATCGGCCCTTCACGGCCCACGGATCCGCCCGCGCCGATCGTGATCGCGGAGCCAAGCGCCTTCCCCAGCACGACCACCGGGCGAATCCGGCCGCCTCGAATGGCGACGGCAGTGAGGACCTGAGGAACGCCATGCCCTTTCGCCTCAGGTGCGATGAAATGGACCAGGGGGCCGACCAGCAGACCGCCGAGCATCGGCAGTGCGATGACGTAGGCCGTGCCGAGGAACCCCAGCACCTGCGCGCCGCTTCCGAAGAAGATGCCTTCGAAGAAGCCGATCATCTCGATAAAGGCAATCGCACCCAGTCCGGCGCCAATGCCGACGACGATTGCCAGGCTCATCATCACCGCCGTTTCGGATGACCCGAATCGCCCGGCGAATACTGAAACAGCGGCCATGACTCGTGTAGGCGCTCTCTGGTCTGTCATGTCGATCTATCCTTCCGGGATCGCGCTGGCCTGGGTATGCACACGCACCAGCATGCCACATCGATCGGGCATTATACTATGTGAAGACCTTTTCAAGAACCGCATCATCTATGATATGATTCCAGCAATGTCTGAAAGAGTTGCCGCCGCCATGGGTGTGCGGACATCCTACAAAGGATCATGCCTCGTGGAAAATATCACACTTGGACGCACCGGCATCGAAACCGGCAGGATCGGCCTGGGGCTGGAACACCTGGAGAAGGCGCCCTACGCGGACGTGGCGGCAACCGTCGAAGCCGCGCTGGACGGGGGCGTGCGCTATATGGACCTGTTCATGCCCTCTGCAGACATCCGGGACCACATCGGGCGGCTGATGCGGGGCCGCCGCGACCGGTTTCACATCCAGGGCCATATCGGCGCGTGCCTGCAGGACGACGGCCAGTACCTCCGCACCCGCGAGCCGGCCCGGGCCGAGCGCCACGCGGAGGACCTCCTGCGACGATTGGGCACCGACTACGTGGACACGCTGGCGCTGCATTTCGTCGACGAACCTGAGGAGTGGGCGGAGGTCGCGGCACCCGGGGGCCTGCTCGATGTCGCGCTGCGCTGGAAGCGGGAGGGCAAGGCCCGCGCGGTCGGGATGAGCAGCCACAAGGTTGGTGCGGCGATGGCCGCCGTGGAGAGCGGCCTGGTCGACATCCTCATGTTTCCGGTCAACCCCGCGTTCGACCTCTTGCCGGGCGACACGAAGCTCGAGGCGCTGTGGGAGGCGGACCCTTACACCGGGCTCAAAGCAGCCGGTCATCGGCCGGTCTACTCGCGGCGCGACCTGTTCCTGGCCTGCGAGCGCAACGGCGTGGCCATCGTCGCCATGAAGCCGTATGCAGCAGGGTGGGTCTTCTGGCCGGAGAACCCCAGTGGCATCGTCCTCTCGCCGGTGCAGTGCCTGCAGTACACGCTGTCGCAGCCGGGCGTCTGCGTCGCGGTGCCGGGCTGCAAGACGCCGGAGCAGGTGCAGGCCGCGTTGGCTTGGCTCACCGCATCCGGCGAGGAGCGTGATTACAGCGTGATCCTCGGCAAGACGGACTGGCAGCTCTCCGGCGACTGCATGTACTGCAACCACTGCCTGCCCTGCCTGGCCGGCATCGACATCGCTGCGGTGACCCGGCTGCTCGATGCCGCGCGGCGGCAGAGGGTCACCCCCGCGCTGGCCGCCGCCTATAGCCGCCAGCCCGTCCCGGCCTCGGCCTGCCTGGTCTGCGGCGATTGCGAGGCGCGCTGCCCGTTCGGCGTCGCAGTCGAGGCCAACATGGCGGCGGCTGCCGGGCTGTTCGAGCGGTAGGACCTCATCCCACCAACGGTCTCCCCAGGGCGAGAGCGGCGGACGCGGCCGTGGCCGCGCCTACCCTTTTCGCGCCGCGCATGCTATACTCGTCACAATAGCACGGGCGCTCAAGCGCCCACTACGAACCCCAGGGCATTTCCCCTGCCTGGAATCCTCAGAGGGAGCGAGCAAAGCATGGACATCGGACACTGGCAATCGGCGAATGTACGGGCCAACGGCCTGAAGCTGCACTACTATCGGACGGGCGGCGGCAAACCGGTCGTCGTATTGTTCCACGGCATCACGGACAACGGGCTGTGTTGGACGCCCGTGGCACGCGCTCTCGAAGCCGAGTACGACGTGGTGATGCCCGATGCGCGCGGGCACGGGCTGTCGGATGACGGCAATAGCTATTCCCCTGAAAGCCACGCGGCGGATGCCGCAGCCTTCATCGCCGCGCTCGGGCTGGACCGGCCGGTCATCGGTGGGCACTCGATGGGCGGGCTGACCGCCACGCTCGTGGCCGCGCGCCATCCCGATATTGCGCGGGCCGTTATGCTGGAGGACCCGGCTTGGTCGCGGCCCGAGACCGCGGAGATGCGGCAGGGCCGGCCCGCCTTTGCCGCAGAGTGGCGGCGCAGGCTGGCGCTCCAGCAGGCCCAGACGCCTGCCGAGTTGCTGGTGCAGGGACGCCGCGACAACCCCGGCTGGTCCGCTGCGGAACTGGAGGCGTGGGTCGAGGCGAAGCAGCAGGTGCGCCTCTCGGTGCTCGACTACGTCGACGGCTCCCGTCCCGCCTGGCAGGACGTAGTCGCAGGCATCACCATCCCCGGCCTGCTCATCACAGGCGACCCGGAGAAGGGCGTTATCATCACCCCGGAGTGGGCCGCAGAAGCTACGGCCATCTGGCCCGGGCTCGAAGTCGTGCAGATCCCCCGCACGGGGCACAGCATCCGCCGAGAGGGCTTTGACGCATACGTCAAGGCCGTGAAGGCGTTCCTGGAGAAGACTTGCTAGAAACCCGGTTTCTTCGAGAAACCGGGTTTCTAAGCGCACCAAGAGACTTGTGAGAAAACGGGTTCCTGGAGTTACCTCCCATGTCCTACACCGAGACCCTGGACCCCAAGCGGCGCCGCGATGCGCTGATGGCCGCGCTCAAGGGGCTGGTGAACACGCCTGACCCGGCGGCGCGGCCTGCGCTGCGCGAGCTGTATGCCTACTACGACCACGACGGGCCGAAGCGCGATGCGGGTGCGTACATGCGCCGCCAGGTCGTCGACGCGCTGCGGCCCATCGCGGTGGGCGAAGACACGGCCCTACTGGCGGGCGCGTGCGAAACCTACGAGCGGCTGCCGCCCGCCTTCACGGAGGAGGCCGGGCTGCTGCGCGGGGGTGGGCTGCTGGCACTGGCCGACGTGGACGGAACGCTGGCGGAGTTCCACGCGACCCGTCTGCTGACCGACCTGCACACCGACCGTATGTCGGGCGAGCCGGCGGTGACGGCTGCGCGCGTGTTGGCCAACCTCAGTGCGTGGCTGCCGCTGTATCTGGTGGCCGGATACGGCGACATGACACAACACTCGGCCCGGCCAGCCCGCCGCAGCCCGCGCCCTCCGCGCGAGGCTGCGCCCGAGGGCCAGCCATCCATCGCGCCGCCCGAGGTGGTTGCGGAGTGTCTGCGCGGGCTGGTCACGCTGCCGCTGTCGCTCGTGCCGGGGCTGCTCAAGCTGCACGGGCAGGCCCGCGACCCGGTCATCCGCATCGGCCTGTTCGATCTGCTCATCAGCCACCGGAGCGGCCCGCTGGAGCCAGACTACCTGGCCCGCTCGCTGGCCGAACTGGAGGATATAGACGCGTACCGCTACCTGGTCATGGCGCTGGCCGCTGCGCGGCACACCGGACTGGCGGAGGTGCTGCGCGACGCGCACCGGCTGGAGACCCGCCGCGACCGGCTGGCCGTCCTGGCCGAGGCGGACCAGGTGTTCCACTTCCTCAAATCTTCGTAGGGAATTGCAGAAACTTAAGGTATAATACCCTTACCCTCAAACCGAAGGAGCAACGATGCTCATCCGGACCTCATTCCAAACCCTCGAACACGATGTCGACCTGTGCGTGGTCGGCGGCGGGCTGGCTGGGCTGTGTGCAGCCGTTGCCGCGGCGCGATACGGCGCGCGGGTCCTGCTCATGCAGGATCGGCCCGTCCTCGGCGGCAACGCCTCGTCGGAGATCCGCATGTGGGTCTGCGGCGCGCACGGCACGGACAATAAGGAGACCGGCATCCTCGAAGAGCTGATGCTGGACAACTGCCACCGCAACCCTACGCTCAAGTACCCCATCTGGGATACCGTGCTGTACGAGAAGGCGCACGGGCAGCCCAACCTGACCCTCCTGCTCAACACGACCTGCCACAGCGTCACGACCGATGGCGCAGCCATCACTGCGGTGACGGGCTGGCAGCTCACCACGCAGACGTTCCACCGGGTGCGCGCCCGCTTCTTCGCGGACTGCTCGGGCGACTCCGTGCTGCGGATCTGCGGCGCGGAGCACCGTTGGGGCCGCGAGGGTCGGGCGGAGTTCGGCGAGGCGTATGCGCCGGAGACCGCCGACCGGCAGACCATGGGCAGTTCGGTCCTCATCCAGCTCCGCGAAACGGACACGCACGAGCCGTTCATCCCCCCCGCCTCCGCACACAAGTACCACGACGGCGACCTGCCCCACCGCTCCCTCATGCCCGAAGGCAACAACTTCTGGTGGATCGAGATCGGTGGAACAGGCGACACCATCTCCCAGACGGAGGAGCATCGCGACGAGCTGCTCAAGATTGCGTACGGCGTGTGGGACTACATCAAGAACCACCCGGACGGCCGCGGCCGCCGCTGGGAGCTGGAGTGGATCGGGAGCCTGCCAGGCAAGCGCGAGAGCGTGCGCTACGTGGGCGACCACATCCTGACGCAGAACGACATCGAGGCGGAGGGCCGGTTTGAGGACATGGTCGCGTACGGCGGCTGGACGATGGACGACCACCACCCCGCGGCGATCCACTGGCCGGGACCGCCAACGATCTGGCACCCCGCGCCGTCGCCCTACGGCATCCCCTACCGCTGCCTCTACTCGCGCAACATCGAGAACCTGTTCTGCGCGGGGCGCAACATCTCGGTCACACACATGGCGCTCAGCTCGACGCGCGTCATGGGCACGTGCGCTCTGCTGGGCCAGGCCGCGGGCACGGCCGCTGCACTGGCCGTCGCACATGGGTGCAGCCCGCGCGACATCTACCACCATCACATCGACAAGCTGCAGGCGCAGCTCATGGACGATGACTGTTACCTGCCGTGGCACCGGCGACCCATCCCCGCCCTCAGCCAGGCCGCACGGCTGACCGCCAGCACGGGCGACCCCGAGCCGCTCCGCAGCGGCATCGACCGGTCGCTGGGAGGCGAGGACAACGGCTGGTGGGCCGCTCCGGGCGACTGGGTCGAGTACCGGTTCCCCGCGGCCGTGACGCTGCAGCGGGCGCGCTTCACGTTCGACAGCGACCTGGCCGCGCTGAAGCGGATGCCGTGCAGCTATCCCCTGCAGGGCCAGCGCGAGCGCATCCCCCCGCAGATGACGCGGGCCTTCGAGCTGCAGGTGAAGGGCGCCGCGGGTGCGTGGCAGACGATCCACCGCGCCGAAGACAACCATCAGCGACTGGTCAAAATACCCCTCTCAGTAACAACCTCAGCGGTCCGATTTGTGCCCCTGACCGGCTGGGCAGGCGAGCAAGTGCATGTGTACGGGTTCGATGTAGACTGAAAGCGAGGCAATGATGGCGCGCATCGGTCACAAGATGCTCCTGGCTTCGATCCGGGCTGTTCGCGAGGAGGCATTACGCGAAGTGGCAGCCCTGGCCGAAGAAGAATTCACCGTGCCCCCCGCGAAGGAGCGGTGGGCGGAAATCCAGCGATTGCTGCTGCGCTTCGGCGACCACATGCGGGAACATGCGAATCAGATCGAAGGGACACGCGCGGCCCTGCAGCGCGCGCCCACCGATATCCAGCGCACGCTGCAGGAGGCCGAGCTGGCCTGGGGCAAGCTGCTGGCTGCTTTCGTTGGCCTAAGCGATGAGGATTGCCGCCAGGTGCCGCCTGACGACGGGTGGTCCATCGAGGAAATCCTGCAACATGTTCTGGCCACCGAACGACGTTCTCTGGAAGCGATTCGCGTGGCAAGGAGGAAATAACTGGCAACAACGGTTCCCGAACAAAACATTTCCGTAAGTTAATCGTTTTAGTGCAACTTTTGGGGCTTGACAGAGCCAGATAAACGGGCTTATAGTTAAGCGCAAGTTAGGAACTTGTACGTTACTGAGCGGTCACGCCGAAGTCTCATCGGAAGCGCCTGCGTAACTCAGCCAGCTATGCAGGATGGTCACGGCCGCCTATGCTGGTCAGCCGTTCCGGGAATTTGCGCTCATGTCATTGCCCCGCGTCTCGTGCGTTATGCCAACGCGCAATCGCCGCCGTTTCGTGGGTCAGGCTCTTTGGTACTTTCTCCGCCAGGACTATCAACCGCGTGAGTTGATCGTCCTGGACGACGGAGAGGACCCAGTCGAAGACCTGATCCCCGCGAGCGATACCGTGCGCTATGTCCGGTTGGAGCGCGGCCGCTCGTTCGGAGACACGCTCAACCTGGCGTGCGAGATGAGCCAGGGTGAGTTGGTTGCCCACTGGTATGACGATGACTGGCAGGCGCCCGACCGGCTGAGCCGCCAGGTGGCCGCGCTCCAAGCCGCAAACGCGGACCTGTGTGCCGCGCCTGACCTGCTCTACTACCGCCTCAACGCAGGCGAAGCCTGGCACTACTGCCCCAATCACGGCTCGCGCTGGCTCGCCGGCGGCACCCTCGTCTATCGCCGGGACGCCTGGGCCGCGCACCCCTTCCCCGCACAAGATACGCCCCACGCCGCGGGCTTCAGCGCGCAATTCCCATCTGACCGCGTCGTCCAATTGCACGATCCCGCCTTCTACATGGGCGTGCTGCATACGGACAACGCCGCGCCGCGCAGCCTGACGGCCCTGGGCTGGCGCCGCCGTCCGCTCGACGAGGTCAGCCAGCGACTCAACGGGGATGGTGCATTTTACGTCAACCTGCGCCAGGGCAAACACGGTGCAGCCGCGCGACCCGCGGCGCAGAGCGCCGGCCTGACTGTCGTCGCCCCCTTCATGGTCTACGATGGCTACGGCAGCCTGGCCGAGTACCTGGTATTGGGACTCGCGCGCGCGGGCGTGCCCGTCCACATTGCACCGCTCGGCCTGGACCCGCAGGGCCTCTCGCCGGAGCTGCTCGCGCTCTCCCGCCAGCCGGCCCCCCCTGCTAACTCACCGGTGCTGTGCTTCTCCTGGCTCCGCGAGGACATCGACCGCTACCTGGCTGCCCCTGACCTCTTCATCAACACGATGTGGGAGACCAGCGAGCTGCCGCGCACGTGGCCTGCCTGGCTGAACCGCAGCCGCGCGGTCATCGTGCCCACGCGCTTCGTGGCCGACACCTGCCGTCGCAGCGGTGTGACCGTGCCGATCGCGATCATCCCGGAAGGCATCGACCCGGCGGTCTACCACTGGGAGGAACGGCCCGGCCGCACGGGGCTGACCACGCTGATGGTCGGGCCATATGCGCTGCGCAAGCATACGGCGGAGGGCATCGCCGCGTGGAAGCTGGCGTTCGCCGGCGACCCGGATGCGCGGCTCATCATCAAGTCGCGGTTCCACTACCGAAACTACGCGCCGGATGACCCGCGCATCGTATTCCTGGACGACAACGAGACGACGCGTGGGATCGCCCACTGGTATCGCGAGGCCGATGTGCTGCTGGCCCTGGGCAACGAGGGGTTCGGCCTCCCGCTGGTCGAGGGCATGGCGACCGGCCTGCCCGTCATCGCGCTCAACTCGGAGGGGCAGGCCGACGTCTGCGCGGAGGCGGGCGACTGCGTATTGGCCATCGCGCCCGCCCGCTTCCAGCCGTACGACGTCGCGCCGCATGAGGGTGCCGGCGTGATCGGCGTGCCGGATGTGGCGGAAGTCGCGGAGCGGCTGCGCTGGGTGGCCGAGCACCGGGACGAGGCGCGTGCCCTGGGCCGGGCTGCGTCGGATTGGGCGATCGAGCACCGCAACATCTGGGATAAGGGGCCTGCGGTCGCGGATGTCCTGGAGGCGCACCTCCGCCCTCCGCGGCCGCTGCGCCGGACGGACACCTTCTGGACACCGAGCTGGGGCCGCGCGTGCGGGGTGGCCGAATACACGGCTGACCTGCTGGCCCACGTCGACACCCGGCGGCTGCCGCTCAAGGTCACGGCTGCGCCGCCCGATCTGCGCACCACCCGGCTGCTCCACGTCCAGCACGAGGACAGCCTCTTCAGCGACAGCGAGTTAGCCCGTGCGGTCGTACAGGCACGCGGCGCGAAGGTGCCCGTCATCGTGACCGAGCATTCGGTGCGCAGCCAGCCGCGCTCCTGGGAGCAGGAGGCCTCCGCGCTGGTCAGCCTGACCCGCCGCGGCGCGGAGCTGCTCAAGGCGCGCTGGCCCAGGCAGCGGGTGGAACACATCCCCTACGGCTGCCACACCTGGTTCCCC
>CAZTMA010000108.1:17992-18915 GCA_964614645.1 uncultured Anaerolineales bacterium | reverse complement strand
GTCAAAAAGTCGCTCATTTTGGGGTCTTGACACCCCAACACATCTGTGCGCACCCGTTGAGGCCGGCCAACCGGTACCTGCAGTGCGCCGAGGCACATTGGTCGCAATGCGGCAGAGGCGGAAGCATGCTCGGGTTTGCGAGGCGCAACCCTGCCCTTTCTTTTGCGTATGTATTGTGCGACGGTAGCATGACGGATGTATACTTATCGTTGTTGGTTCGACTTAGAGGAGGGTCTAATGGGTGAGGTGACGCTGACGACGTTTCTGACGCTGGATGGTGTGATGCAGGCGCCTGGGGGACCGGAGGAAGATCCCTCCGGCGGGTTTGTACATGGGGGCTGGGTCGTACCGCACATTGATGAGGATTTCGGGCGGACGATGGATGAGATATTCGCAAAACCCGAGGCGTTTCTGTTGGGACGCGGAACCTACGACATCTTTGCGGGGTACTGGCCGAAGATCACTGACCCTAACGATCCCGTCGCAGTGAAGCTGAATGGGCTGCCCAAGTTCGTGGCCTCGCGCACGCGAAGTGTGTTCGACTGGCGCGGCGCCGAGCATCTGCCCGATGTGGTGAACGGCGTTGCGGAGCTCAAGCGACGCTTTGCAGGAGAGATACAGGTCCACGGCAGCTGGGAGCTGGCCCAAACGCTGATTGCGAATGACCTCATCGATGAGTATAGGCTGTTGACCTTCCCGGTCGTGGTGGGCAGTGGGAAGCGGCTGTTCGGGCACGGTGCGGTTCCGGCAACGCTGTCGCTCGTGAGAGGCACGACGACCAGCAAGGGCGTGGTCATCAGTTTTTACCGTCACGTTGGCGGTCTCCAGACGGGCACTTTTGCGACCGAGTGAGTTGGTTAACCACCGCACAGTCAATGGGTCCAGACGATGCGGGAGCATTTGAGGATTGTATGACGGAACAA
>CAZTMA010000108.1:1991-17982 GCA_964614645.1 uncultured Anaerolineales bacterium | reverse complement strand
GCGACGGTAGCTTGACGGATGTATACTGATCGTTGTTGATTCGACTCAGAGGAGGGTCTATGGGAGGATTGTATGACGGAACAACGGTTCAAAGCAACGATCATCCGGGACGGTAACCGTACGTTGATCCCGATTCCGTTTAGCCCGGATGCGGTGTGGGGTGAGAAGCCGCGGCACCATATCAAGGGCTCGGTGGGCGCACACATGGTGCGCGGTCCCCTGAACATCGAGGGGAGCGGGGCCTATCTTCCGCTCGGTGCGGCTTGGCTCAGGGGCACGGGCTTGGAGGCCGGCGCGGAGGTCGAGGTGGTGCTGGGGCCTGAGGGGCCGCAGGCCGATGAGTTGCCGGCGGACGTTGCGGCCGCGTTGGATGCCGAGCCAGCGAGTAAGGCCTTTTTCGCGGGTCTGGCAACGTTCTATCGAAAGAGATATCTGAAATGGATCGAGGGTGCGCGGCGGCCTGAGGTGCGCAGGGGCCGGATCGAGGAGGTTGTGGAGCTATTGAAGGAGAGGAAGAAGCAGAGGTGAAGGAAACAAATCTGGGCGACCTGACGTCAATACGCAGGGGCCAGAGTAAGGGGTTGCGGTGGTTTGCTCGGGCGGCTGCCGCACCCATCGTAGCGAATGAAAAACTGAGGGACAAGGGGATGGAGAAGATGAAGCAGATGAGAGAGCGGATGAGTGTGGCATGGCTGGGCAAGCGGGTATTGTATGCTGGGCTGCTGCTTGCCATCATGGTGAGTGCGCTGCCGATGGCAGGGGTTTCGGCGCAGCGAGCCGCGGCCGACAGCCTGTCTGTGGCGGCCATCGGGCCTAACCAGCAGGGCGGTACTATCATTTACACGGTGCGGGCCGGTGACACCCTGGCGTCGATCGCGCGACGGTACAACACCACGGTCGCAGCATTGGCACAGCTCAACGGGATTGCCAACCCGAATCGCATCTACGTCGGCCAGCGGCTGCGCGTGCCGGCTCCCGGCAGCGGCACACCGACCAACCCGGTGCGCATCAGCTTCCCGCGCGGCGGGGTCAGCGCCACTGTCAGGGGCACCGTCACCTTCCCGAACCGCTCCTGTTACCTGGTGGCGGCGCAGGCCGGCCAGCATATGACTGTCACGGTAACGTCGGCGGGCCAGGCCGCCAACTTCCTGATCACATCGGTCCGCAACAACACGCCGCTCAAGCGGCTGGGAAATGAGGACCGCACCTGGACCGTGACGCTGCCGGTCACCGGCGACTATCTGATCTGCGTCGCGACGGCTGCGGGCACGGTCACCTATGACCTGACGGTCTCCATCCCGCCGCAGCGGAGCGATGGAGCGCCCATCCGCATCCAGTTCGCGCCCGGGGCCACGTCGGCTACAGTGCGGGGCAGCGTTACGGGCGTGGAGCGCCAGTGCTACATCCTGCGTGCGATGGCCGGGCAGGTAATGACCGTCACAGTGGGATCATCGGGCAGTGCGGCGAGTTTCTCTGCAGTTGGCGCGGACGGCGTCCCGTTGAAGCGCATGGAGGTAGGTGGGCCTTTCGCCATGCTGCCGCTGCACGCGACGCAAGACTACACGGTCTGCGTAGGCATTCCGGCGGGCACGCCTGCGACCGTCTACTATGACATGACCGTCGGGGTGAAGTAGCGCGGGAGCGCGCACAAGCTCCGGTTCGGGGCCGAAAACAGGCATATACGGCTGATTTGAGGCTGTATACGCCTGTTTTCGCCTGGGGAATGTGGCTATTTGTAAGCTGTAACGCAGAACAGGCATGGCAGTTGGCAGCATGCTTAGGCGTACATACCATGTGGGTATGTCTGAACACCACAAAGGAGCGATGAACATGGATTTCGAAGGATATTGTGTTAAGTGCCGCACCAAGCGGGAAATCAAGGGCGGCGAGGTCAAGGAAACCCCGAACGGGCGCAAGATGGTCCAGGGTGTCTGCCCCGAGTGCAAGACCAAGGTTACCCGGTTCCTTTCAGCAAAGGAATCAAAGTAGAGCGATCACTACGAGGTCAATCCTCACCAACCACGGAAGATATGGAGTCTTCGGAAGGCACGGCCTCTCTCGCCTTCCGGGAATCCTGTGTCTTCCGTGGTTGGTCTTTAAGTCCTGGATAAACGATGGTGAATTCGGGAAACAAAGGTATAATCGCCTTGATAACTACCCCGCACAGTTGAGGAGTGCCCCATGATTCGGACCGTCCCTGAGACCACCGGCGAAGGCATCGAGCTGTATATCCGCACCTACTATTCCCTCCTTCGTAGCTCCGGCGACATACGCATCCGGTCGTTGGAGGAGACGCACGAGGGCATGGGCTCCAGCCTGCACCTGAAAGCCGAGTCGGCGGACTTCGATGCCGGCGCGTTCATCTATGCGGCGATGCGGCTGCCGCCGGTGATGCCTGAGGTCCGGCGGGTGGTGATGGGGCAGTCGGAAGAGGTGTTCATGCGGGGCGGGCTGCAGGACCTGGGGCAGTGGCAGCGCGCCGACGCACCGGCCCGACGGCGGCGCATGTTGTTCGATGGCGAGGCGACGCTGGCCGCGTTCGTCTCCAGCGTGTCTGACATCGACGATCTGATCCCTTGCCTGACAGCCTACCAGATCGAGTGGAACAAGCTGCACCGGCGGCTCGCCGCGACGCAGCTCGGCTACGACCTGGCCGCCGGCAAGGCAAAGGCCACCGGCTCACACGATGCGCTGTGCCAGGCGCTCGGCATCGAAACCGAGGATTTCGAGCGACTCTATCTCGTCTGGTCCGCGAGCTGGGACGACAAGATCAGGACTGTTGCCACCCGGCCGCTTGATATCCGGCTCAACTCCCTTGCGAGTGGCTTCAACGATTATCGCAAGGCAGTCGAGAACTGGTGGGACGACCTGGTGCGCGCAGCCGACGAAACGTATGTCGAATTCCGGCCCACTTATTTCGTGTCCAGCAACCCGCACAGCCTGCCCAACCTGCTCTCGGGTCAGGCCCTGAAGCACCAGGAGGATATCCTTGCCTTCGTACAGGAGCTCAATCCGGAGAACCTGGCGGAGGAATGGGCTGCGCTCAGTGCCGGCCGGACCAGCTCGACTACGACCGGGGACGACATGGCCGCGGCCGGCGCCAGGGCGAACTTCTTCTACTATGCGCAGCGCGCGTACCTGCGCAACCGAGAGGACCTGCAGCGCGAGTGGGTTCAGGCCGAGCGCACGGCCGGCGTGCACCGCTTCGACGAGCCGCACGCGCTGGACATTGGCGCGCAGGTCATCGAGCTGCGCGAGCTGGACCCGGCGCGGCTGGACCCCCGGTTGGCGATGCCTGAGTTGGAGCTGCTGCGCAAGAGCAAGGCCCTCATCGTCAACGTGGATTACCCCCTCGGCTTTGCGGCGTACCACCTGCTGTCGCAGGTCGCGACCAGTACAGCGGATCTGGCCGGAGTATATGTCATGGGCAAGGCGGCCTCACTCAATGGCCGGGTGGGCGACGTGATGATCCCCAACGTCGTGTATGACGAACACTCGCGCAACACCTTCCTCTTCAAGAACACCTTCCTCTCGCAGCACATCGCACCCTTCCTGCGCTACGGCACGGTGTTCGACAATCAGAAGGCGGTCACAGTACGCGGAACGTTCTTGCAGAACCGGGAGTTCATGAGCGTGTTCTACCGCGAGGGGTACACCGACCTGGAGATGGAGGCGGGGCCTTACCTGAGCGCCATCTATGAGGATATCTACCCGCAGCGCTATCCGGTGAACGAAATTGTCAACCTGTTCATCAACGCGCCCTATGATATCGGCGTATTGCACTACGCGTCAGACACACCGTACAGCCGCAGGCAGAGCCTGCTGAGCAAGAGCCTGAGTTACTTCGGGATGGATGCCTCGTATGCATGCAGCGTGGCGATTGCGCGGCGTATTCTGGAGAAGGAGATTCAGCGGGTGCGCGAGGCTGAGGATATGTAGAGACGTGCCGCCGGCACGTCTCTACAAGGCGATTGTTATTCGCTGACCCCTATTCGCTGACCCATTATTCGCTGACCCATCATTCGCTGACCTTCTCCACCATCTCGAAGCCGGTGAGCTCGATGTGCTCCACGCCGCCTTCGTCCACCCACGTCCCGCATTTCATCCCCTTCGGGCTGGCATCCAGCTCGATGGGCGAGCCGTCCATTTTCAGCGCGGGGTGGTACCAGGTGCCGACCTGCTGGGCGTCACCTTCGATGTAGTGGCCGATGAGCGAGCGGCGGAAGCGGTCGGTGGTGCGGTTCGGCAGTGAGCCATGGACCACGGAGCCGTTGAAGAAGAGCACGTCGCCAGGTTCCATGACCGCGGCCTCCACCGGCGTGCCTTCCGGGATCGGCACGGTGACGTCGGTGAAGCTCTCCTGCGTATTAGCCTTCACCGTGCACAGCAGCGGCCAGTTGTGGCTGCCGGGCACGAGTTGGAGGCAGCCATTGTCTTCATCGCAGCGGTCAACCGCCATCCACGCGGCGATACAGGTCCCCGGCTGGACGCGCAGGTAGTAGTTATCCTGGTGGAGTGCCTGGCCGCGCGCGCCGGCGGGCTTGAAATAGAACATCGTCTGCACGGCATACGGTTCCTTGCCGACGAGGTCCACCATCGCATCGCGGATGCGCTTGTCGAGCATCCAGTCGAGGCTGGTTTGGTCCCAGCGGTGCATGTGGATCATGCGCGGATACTTCAGCAGGGGATCGCCCGGCTTCGGCTCGGCAACGGTCCGGCTGGCCTGCGCGCCCTGCACATTGAGTTCCATGAAATGCTCGCGATAGAAAGCCACCTCATCGGGCGAGAAGAGCCCGCGCACGATGATATAGCCCTTTTCTTGCCAGGTCCATTTTTGTTCTTTAGTCAGCACAATGATCCTCCGGAATGGTGCATTTATATGGTACGATAACCATACTCCTTGCGCGCAGAGTTTCTGCAGGCTGGGTTACAAGTGGACGGTGGACGAAGGAATAGAACGCTGATGATGCTGATTGGACTGATCAATAGGATTAAGAAGCTGCCTCAGCAGTGTTCCCATGAGCAGCCAAATCAGTTCAATAGCGTTTATCAGCGTTCTATTCAGCGGCTGTGATTCCGGCATAGCCGGCCAGCAGGCGCGCAATGAGGCGGGCGCGGTCGATGTCGGAGACGAAGGCGGCGCGGGCTGCGCTGAGGTTGACTTGGCGGAAGTCGTCGGCGGTCCAGCCAAAGGTCGCGGCCAGGCGCTCGTACTCCTGCGTAAGCGTGACATCGGTGATGGTACGAGTGTCAGTGCTGATGCCGAGCGACACGCCGGCCCGGTAGAGCCGGTCTACCGGATGGCTTGCGTAGTTCGGGGCGACGCCAATCTGCACGTTGCAGCTCGGGCATACCTCCAGATGGATGCCGGCCTCCTGCAGGTGCGCGACGAGGGCCGGGTCCTCGATGCTGCGCACGCCGTGGCCGAAGCGGGTGGGCTGGAAGTGGCGAATCAGTTCCCACATGCTCTCCGGGCCGCGCGCCTCGCCGCCGTGGATGGTGTAGGGGATGCCCTCACGCCGCGCGAACTCGAAGGCGGACAGGTGCGCGGCCAGCGGGTAGCCTGCCTCGTCGCCTGCAATGTCGAACGCCGCGACATGGGTGTCACGGAATGCCGCAGCCAGCCGCACGGTCTCCAGGCTCTCCGGCTCGGTGAAATGCCGCAGTGTGCAGAGGATGACGCGGGCGCCGATGCCGGTCGCCGTGCTGTTGCGCGCGACCGCGCCTGCGACCGCCGCCACCACCTGCTTGGGGCTGAGCCTGTTCTGGGTGTGCAGCAGCGGTGCAAAGCGTATCTCCGCATAGACCACATTGTCCGCAGCCAACTGCGCAAACAGGTCGGCCACCGCCAGGCGCAAGGCTTCTTCGGTCTGGAGCAGCGCGACATGGTTGGCCGGGGTGCGGAGGTACTCGGCTAGGTCACGGCACTTGGGCGGCGCGATGAAGTCCCGGCGGAACCGTTCGGACGTCACCTCCGGCTCAAGCTGCCGGACCAGGTCATAGCTGAGACAGCAGTCGAGGTGCAGGTGCAACTCGATTTTGGGGAGCAGGCGTAATTCGGTCATCTGGCTTCTTCATCCACTTTCACGCACTCGTGCACAGGAACACCATGTATTCGCTGTCATTTGCCAGGGGCCGGCGGTCCGGTCCGCCATAACGCTCGACGACAGCAAACCCTGCGTCCGCCAATAAGGCCTCCATCTCCTGCGGAAATGTGTACCGCAACGAGAGAGGTGCTATCCTCACCGTCTCTACCCCATCGTGCCCCAAGACCCGCCGAATAGCCGTCTCTGTCTTTACCTGCCGCAACGCATCGTAGACGTCTGTCCCGCTGACCCGCACCGTCCGACCCTCGCGATCCGCATAGGTGAACCATTCCCTTTCCTCAACGATGCTCTGAAGGCGGTGTGGATGGGGAAACAGCACCGCCACAATGAATCGGCCGCCGGGGGCCAGGTGCTCGCGCACGCGTGCCAGGAAGGCCTGCTGGTCGCTCCGCGTCAGCATGTGCATGAACACCCCGCCGCTTTCAAAAATGAGGCTGAAACTGCGCCGGAGGCGGAAACTGCGCACATCGGCCGGAACCCACTCGATTGACAGGCCGGTGGACTTGGCGCGTGCCTCCTCGAGCATCGTCGGTGACACGTCCAGTCCGGTCATATCCAGCCCATGCCGTGCAAGAGGGATAGTCACGCGCCCGGTCCCGCAGCCAAGCTCCAGGATCGGGCCGCGCGCGACCATTGCCATTTCAAGATAGAATGGTCCCTCGGGTTCGAACTTCGGATTCTCCAGGTCATATAAGTCGGGATACAGATATTCATCCATGTTCGTGTCAACAGGCATTGGCTCATTCTCCAGATAGGTTGTCACATGCAGGATTGTAACACGCGTAATCTCGAACCCCACGCGCGTCATAGACAGGCGCATGGGGGTGGGCGCATACTAGCGGTAACATCATCTCTCCCCAAGGAGGCGTCATGCGCGACCCGCTTGACCGGCCCAACATCATCCTCATCAACTGTGACGACCTGGGCTACGGCGACCTCGGCTGCTACGGCTCGGAAGTCAACCGGACGCCCTACCTGGACCGCATGGCCGCAGAGGGGCTGCGCTGCACCGACTTCTACATGGCGTCTTCGCTCTGTTCGCCGTCGCGCGGGGCCATGCTGACCGGCTGCTATCCGCGCCGCATCGGGTTTGACAGCTTCGAGGGTCAGCACGTCCTCTTCCCGGGACAGGGCGTCGGTCTGCATGCAGACGAGGTCACGATCGCCGAACTGCTGCAGGGCCAGGGCTATGCCACGTACATGGTCGGCAAATGGCACTGCGGCGACCAACCGGAGTTCCTGCCCACCCGCCACGGGTTCGACGGCTATTACGGCTTGCCCTACAGCAACGACATGGGCATCCAGGCGAGTCATCTGTTCAGGCCCATGCCGCCGCTGCCGCTCCTGCGCGACGAGGAGGTCATCGAACAGCAGCCCGATCAGGCCTCGCTGACCTCGCGCTATGTCGAGGAATGCGTCCGCTTCATCCGTGGGCACCGCGACGCGCCGTTCTTCCTCTATCTCGCGCACATGCACGTCCACGTTCCGCACTACCCGCCGTGGCGTTTCCTCAAGACCGCCATCAACGGGCCGTACGGCGCCGCGGTCGAGTGCATCGACTGGAGCGCCGGCGTGCTGTTCCATGAGCTGCGGCAGTTGGGGCTGGACGGCAACACGCTCGTCGTCTTCACCTCCGACAACGGCTCGCGCGGGGACCGCGGGGGCAGCAACCTGCCGCTGCGCGGGGGCAAGTTCACCACGTGGGAAGGCGGGCTGCGCGTTCCGTGCATCCTGTGGTGGCCGGGCGTTGTGCCCGCGGGCAGCACAACCGGGGAGATCGTCACCTCGCTCGATTTTCTGCCCACCTTCGCCGCGCTGGCCGGGACCACTGCACCGGCCGACCGCATCATCGACGGGATGGACCTGCGCGAACTGCTTGAGGCGCCGGACGGTGCGGGGCCGCGGGACACCTTCTTCTACTACATGGCCGAGCGCCTGCAGGCAGTCCGCAGCGGTCCGTGGAAGCTGCACGTCTGGCGGGACAACGGCGCCGTCACTGAACTGTACAACCTGGCAGATGACCGGAGCGAGACCCAGGACCTGGCCGCCGCACACCCCGATGTGGTAGCCGCGCTGCAAGCGCTGGCGAATGCCATGCGCGAAGACATCGGAGATGGGGCGACCGGCGTCCCGGGCCGCAATCGCCGGCCCATCGGGCAGGTGGCGAATCCGCAGACGCTCACGCAGTATGACCCTAACTACCCGTATATGGCCGCGATGTATGACCTGCCGGATCGGGGATAGGAAGACGGTATGTGTTCTTGAAGGGTCGGCGCAACGGATGGCTCACCCGGGGTGCGCTGGCTCACCCCGGGTGAGCTTAACGGATAAACGGATGCGCGTGCCTCGCGCAGTGCCACTATCCGTTTATCCGTAGTTATCCGTTGCGCCGTCGCACGTCACCCTGTAAGTTCAGAATTGGAGAACAACGATGCACATCGACTTGAACGGAACCTGGCAGTTACGTTGGACAGATGGGCAGCGCGGGGACCAGCTTCCGCGGCTGCTGGTGGACGAGCCGGACCTCGCGCGGGCCCTCCCGGCGCAAGTGCCCGGCGAGGTACATCTCGATCTGGTCGCGGCCGGGCTCATCGAAGAACCGGCGTTGGGGCTCAACAGCCTGGCATGTCACTGGGTCGAAGAGGCGAAGTGGAGCTACCTGCGCACGTTCGACTCAGCGCCGCTGGAACCGGGCCAGCGCGCGTGGCTGGTGCTGGACGGGCTGGAACTCCATGCGGCGGTTTACCTCAACGGCGAGCTGGTCGGCACTCATGCCAACGCGTTCTATCCCTGTCGCATCGAAGTGACCGGCCGGTTGCAGCCGGGCGCGAACCGCCTGCTTATCCACGTGGAAGCGGGGCTGTTCGCCTCGGCCGACCGCCCCGGCCAGGGCTACGGCATGAACCCGGACTCCACCTGGACCAAGCGCAACTGGCACCGCACCGTGCAGTCATCGTTCGGCTGGGATTGGTCGCCGCGGCTGCTCAATGTGGGCATCACGGGCGGCGCGCGATTGGAGATTGCCTCCGGCGCGCGACTGGAGACCCTCGTCGCGCTGGCCGAGGTCACGCCCGACCTGACCGAGGGCACGGTGACCGCACGCGTCTTCGTAGAAGGGCTGGCGGACGAGGCCCAGGCAGGGCGTCTGCATGTGACGGTGGAGGGGCCGGCCGGCCCGTACGAGGCAGAAGTTGACGTAACCGTGCTGCCGGGGCTGCATCCCGTGGAGGCGCTGGTGAGAGTGCCACAGCCGGCGCTCTGGTGGCCGGTCAACCACGGCGGGCAGCCGCTATACACCGTCCGCGCAACACTGACCGTGGGTGACGCGATGATCGGCGCGATGGAGCGCCGCGTTGGGTTCCGGCGCATCGAGGTGGACCAGTCGCCACACCCCGACGGCGGCCGGTATTTCGTCATCACCGTCAACAACAAGCCCATCTTCTGCAAGGGCGGCAACTTCGTCCCCGCGGACATCATCCCCGCGCGCGCAGGGCGCGAGAAGTATGCGCTGCTGGTGGACCGCGCCCTGGAGGCGAACTGCAACCTCCTGCGCATCTGGGGCGGCGGGCTGTATGAGCGCGACGCCTTCTACGACCTCTGCGACGAGCGCGGCGTCCTCGTCTGGCAGGAGTTCATCTTCGCGTGTGCCAAGTACCCGGTCCACGATCCGGCGTTCCTGGCGGATGTCAAGCACGAGGCCACCTACCAGGTGCGCCGGCTGGCAAACCATCCGAGCCTGGCGGTTTGGTGCGGCAACAACGAGATGGAGTGGGGCGCGCACAACTGGGGCTACGACAAGGGTGTGGCCTACCCCGACTATGCCCTGTTCCACATGGTCATCCCCGTCATCCTCAGACAGGAAGACGGAACGCGCTATTATCAGCCCAGCTCGCCCTTCTCGCCGGACCACGCGGAGCCGAACCGTGATGACGTGGGCGACCAGCACCCGTGGAGTGTGGGCTTTGCCGACACGGACTTCCGCAAGTACCGGCAGATGGCGTGCCGCTTCCCGAACGAGGGCGGCATCCTCGGCCCCAACGCGTTGCCCACGACCCTGGCCTGCCTGCCGCCCGGCACGACCGGCGACTCGCCGCTCGACCCTGCCCGTGCAGGCGCACGCCTAACCCTGGCCTGGGAGCACCACGATAATTCGGTGGCTTACTGGGGCGGTGCACGACCGCACCCCGACGTGATGCTCGAACAGTGGCTCGGCCGGTCGCGGCACGACATGACCGTGTCCGAATACGTCTACTGGGCGGGCGTGGTGCAGGGTATCGGCTTGAGCGAATACATTCGCAACTTCCGCCGGCGCATGTTCTCCACCGCGTCGGCGATCTTCTGGATGTACAACGATTGCTGGCCGACGACGCGCAGTTGGACCATCGTGGATTACTACGGCCGGCGGACGCCCGCGTTCTATCCGGTGCGCCGCGCGTTCCAGCCGGTCAGCGTCGCCGTTGGCGTCGAAGGGGAGGACATCGTCTTCTCGGTCGTGAACGAGGGCCGCCCCTTGCGCGGTGAGCTTCGCTACGGGTTCTTTGCGCTGGACGGCAGCCGGATGGATGATACGACGATGCCGATCAATATCGGCGCGAATGAGGCTCAGGTGATTGCCCGGCGGCCGCTCGCAGACCTGCACGCGCTCGGCGCAGAGTTACACGCGGCGTACGCGCTGCTGCGCCAGGATGGCCGCGAGGTCAGCCGCGATGTCCTGTTCCTGCCCACCTTCAAGGAGATGAAGTGGCCGCAGGCCCAAGTGCGTGTCCGTCGCGAGGGCGGGCAGGCAATCTTCGAAAGCGATGTCTTTGCCTGGCGTGTGTGTCTGGACCTGGACGGGGAGGCCGCGCTGCCGGACAACTTCTTCGACGTGCTGCCGGGCATCCCGACCGTGTTGGATTGGCCCGCAGAGCTGGGTGAGCCGCTCGTGCTGCGCGTGGGGAATGCGATGACAGGGTGACAAGGTGACGCGGTGAAGAGGTGACGGGGCAATGCAGGTGGGCAACCGCAAGCCACCCACCCGCTGGCTCTACATGGCAAAGGATAGAAGATGGACCAGCTACATATGCTCTGGCCGGTGGGCCGGGCGGCGCCGGAGGTCGCGCTGCCCGGCGAGTATCTGCTGCGCACTTTCATGCCATCCGACGCAGACGCGTACATAGCGCTCCTGCACAGCGCTGGGTTCACCCATTGGGATGCAGCCGTGCTGACTGCCGAGCTTGGGTTTGTCCTGCCCGATGGTCTGTTCATCGTCGAGCACGTGCCGACGGCCGCGCTCGTAGCAACCGCGATGGCCGAACACCATGCGACGTCGCTGCATCCGTTCGGTGGAGAGCTGGGCTGGGTGGCGGGTGATGCCCGGCACGCGCATCGCGGGCTGGGCCGGGCCGTCTGCGCGGCCGTCGTCCGCCGCCTGCAGAGTGCAGGCTACCGTCGCATCTACCTGAAGACCGACGACTTCCGGCTGCCCGCCATCACCGTCTATCTGCGCATGGGGTTCGCACCGTTCCTCTACCAGGGCGACATGGCCGCGCGCTGGCAAGCCGTCTGTGAGCAACTCGGCTGGCCGTATACGCCGGAGGTCTGGCCGGGCATGGAGCAGTCCCGATGACCCGCACGAACCTCATTCACGTTGGCATCGTCGGCGCGGCACGCGGGCTGCCGCTGCGCGCTGCATGGGAAGCGACCGGCGTGCCAACTGGGTTGGCCCTGCGCATCCATGCGCTGTGCGACACCAACGCCGATCGGCTCTCCGCCGCGGCCGCGCAGCTCGGACAGATCGGGCTGTACATCGACTACGAGGAGATGTTGGCGCGCGGCGGGCTCGACGCGGTGCTGCTGGCGACGCCCATGCCCCTGCACGTGCCGCAGGCCGTGGCGGCGCTCAACGCAGGGCTGCACGTGCTGTCGGAGGTGCCGGCGGCCGTGTCAGTGGACGAATGCCGGACGCTCGTTGCGGCGTGCCGCGCAAGCCGGGCCGGCTACTGGATGGCCGAGAACTACATCTACGGTCGTCCGGTGCAGATCGTCAAGGCACTGGTGGAGCAGGGGTTGTTCGGCGTGCCCTACTACGCGGAAGGGGAGTACATCCACGAACTGAAGGAGTTGAACGAGATGACGCTGTGGCGGCGCCGGTGGCAGACGGGCATCAACGGGGTCACGTATGGGACGCACAGCCTGGGGCCGATCCTGACCTGGCTGTCGGGCGATCGGGTGGAAGCGGTCTCTTGCGCGGGGTCGGGTCATCATTATCGCGACCCGCGCGGGGATGAGTACGAGAACGAGGATTCGTGCGTGATGCTGTGCAAGCTGCGCAGCGGCGGGCTGGCGAAGGTGCGCGTCGATATGCTGTCGGAGCGGCCGCACGCGATGACCAATTACCAGCTTCAGGGGTCGGAGGGCTGCTTCGAGTCGGCGCGCGCCGCGGGCGAGCGGGACCGGGTCTGGCTCCGCTCGCGCAGCCCGCATAAGGATGAATGGCAGGATCTGGACGCGCTGGCTGGTGAGTTCCTGCCGGACGACTGGCGGCGCTACGAAACGACTGCCGGCCGGGCCGGTCACGGCGGCGGGGACTTCTTCGTGGCGCTGGATTTCGCCCGTGCAGTGGACGGCCTGCCATCGCAGCTCCCCGGCATCCACGAGGCGCTCGACATGACCCTGCCCGGGCTGGTCAGCCAGCAGTCCATTGCGGAGGGCGGCCGCTGGCTGCCCGTGCCGGACTCGCGCGCGTGGTGAACGCGTGAGCAGGGGAACAGGAGAACAGGAGAATAGGAGAACAGGTGACAAGGTGAAGCGGTGAGGAGTTCGCATCCTCAGATGCGAACGGCCCTGTGGCGTTGCATACCTGATAATGGAGTCGAGGCTTCAGCCGGTTACACAGTGAACGTTGGGCCACTGCCAGACCGACTGAGACCTCGAATCCCACATCACCTGTTCGCCTTTTCCCCTGTTCCCCTCTTCACCTTTTCACCCGTTACCCGCGGAACTCGTACACCGGCAGGCCGGGCACATCGACGCGCAGGCGGAAGAGGTCGCCCGCAAGGGGCTGCTCGCGGCGGCGCGTGTCGTCCAGTGGGATCCAGGCGGAAGTGATGTACAGGTCGGTCAGGTCAGGCCCGCCGAACGCGCAGCTCGTCACCGCGGCGATTGGGAGACGTACCTCGCGCTCCACCCGGCCGGTCGGGTCGTGGCGGACGATGCGCCAGCCTTCCCAGCGCGCGCTCCAGACGAAGCCCTGGCTGTCCACCGCCAGCCCGTCGGGGATGCCCTCGTCTTCGGGCACCTGCGCAAACACCCGCTCGTTGGCGAGTGCGCCCGTCGCCGCGTCATAGTCGTATGCGTAGATGGCGTGGCGGGGCGAGTCGGTGTAATACATCGTCTTGCGGTCGGGGCTCCAGCCGAGGCCGTTGGACACGCCCACCTCCCGGCGCATCGTGTGGACGCGGCCGTCGGGGTCGAGCCGGTAGAAGGCGCCCTGATAAAAGAACTCGCCGGGGCCGGTGTACATCGTGCCGGCCCAGAACCGGCCGCCCGGGTCCACTGCACCGTCGTTGAAGCGGTTGTGGGGCAGGTCTGGTTCGACGTTGTGCGTGATGGCGACGTGCGCGTCGCCGGGCTGCCATGTACCAAGGCCTGCGGCCGTGGCGACCACGAACCCGCCGCCCTGTCGCAGCCCCAAGGCCGTAATGGCGACGTCGGTGTCGAAGGTTTCGTGCTGCATCGTGGCAGGCCGCAACCGATGGACGCGGCTGCCCTCGATGTCCACCCAAAAAAGCGTCTGTTCTGCTACGTGCCACAGGGGGCCTTCCCCCAGTGAGCACTGGCAGTCCAGGATGTGTTCGAGTTCTGGCATGTTGACCTCGCATGTGCCGGGATAGTAGTCGCATTATAGCACCGGGTTTCACGAAACAGCCAGAGCATTCAGTCGTAATAGCTGAACAAGGTAGAGCTACTGCCGTGGATTTGAGGTGATGTCGCGAGATCGGAAGTCAGGCTGTCAGGCCCTTGTCCGACAGCCGTCCTTGCGTGGGCAGGCAGGAATTCTATCGTATGAGGTATAATCGGGTCTCTGGCGACGACCGGCATGCCAAGTGAAGGCGCTTGCGGCTGCTGGCCGTCCAAATACAGGAAGGAGTCAGAATGACATTCGGTGTTATGCGTAGAGCCACCCTGGTGGCTGGGATGGTAGTGCTCCTGGTGCTGGTGCAAGCGTGTGCGCCTGCGACACCGGCGCCCACAGTTGAGCCGACGGCAGTTCTGGAAGAGCCTACGGCCGTCATAGAGCCGACTGCGGTCGTAGAGCCGACCACGGCGGTGGAACAACCCACCGGTGAGGCTGAGACGGGAACAGGTGGCGAGGGTGTGATCGGCGCCTGGGAAGGCAGGACGGATGTGGCCGGCCAAGAGCTCATCACCCGCATGGCGTTTGAGGCGGATGGCGATGGGCTAAGGGGCACGGTCGACTTCCCGCAGCAGAACGCTAACGGCATCCCGCTGGACGTGGTGACGTTCGAGGACGGCAAGCTGCACGTTGAGGTGCTGCCGGCCCCCCAGACCGCGGTTTTTGACGGGACACTGGAGGGCGACACCATCACCGGCACCTTTGCGCAATCCGGGTTCGAGGGCACCTTCGAACTGGTACGTGTCGGGGCCACTGCGGAAGTGGTGCCCTACTCGGCGGAGGAAGTCGAGTTCCAGAGCGGCGATGTCACTCTTGCCGGTACGCTGACGCTGCCGGAGGGTGAAGGGCCGTTCCCCGCAGTGGTGCTTATCACCGGCAGCGGCGCGTCCACACGGGACGAGGAGATTTTTGGCTTCAAGATCTTCGGTGTGCTGGCCGACCATCTGACGCGGCAGGGCATCGCGGTGCTGCGGTATGATGACCGAGGAGTCGGCGGTAGCGGCGGCGGCGGCATGGACGAAACCAGCGAGACGTTCGCCGGTGACGTGGCCGCGGCCGCAGCGTATCTGAAGGAGCGGCCCGAGATTGCCGCAGACAAGATCGGCCTGCTTGGTCACAGTGAGGGGGGCATCATTGCACCTATCGTGGCGACGGGTGGGGTGTCCGGTCTGGCAACCGAGCCGGATGATATCGCGTTCGTCGTGCTGATGGCCGGTCCGGGGCTGGCGGGCGATAAGCTGATCGTCGAGCAGGGCCAGGCCATTGCCGAAGCCGGCGGCGCGAGCGCCGAGGAGATTGCGACGCAGACCGCCATGCAGGAACGCATGATTGCGGCGGCGCTGTCCGGCGAGGGCTGGGACGAGGTCGAGGCGGAGTTGCGCCAGACGTATGAGGATGCTGCCGCGAACTTTACCGACGAAGAGAAGAAGGCCGTCGGCGATCTGGATGCCTGGGTTCAGCAGATGGTCGACGTCCAGATGGCCGCCGTCCAAAGCGGCTGGATGAAGTTCTTCCTGGGCTATGACCCGGCCCCGGCGCTAGAGGCAATGAAGCAGCCGGTGCTGGCCCTGTTCGGTGAATACGACCTGCAGGTGCCCGCGGAATCCAACCGCCTGGCCGTCGAGGAGGCCCTGAAGCGCAGCGGCAACGCGGACTATGAGATCGTGGTGATCCCGGGTGCCAACCATTTGTTCCAACTGGCCGAGACCGGCAGCCCCAGCGAGTATGCGACGCTGGCGCCGGAATTCGCCCCCGGCTTCCTGGGCACAGTGAGCGACTGGATCCTCGAGCACACGCAGTAAATAGCAGGGGCGCACCTGCGTGTGCGTCCCCGTTGGCGTCTGAAATGGCATGTGCAGGGGCAGAAACGCCTGGGGCCGACATGCAGGTCGGCCCCTACTCACCTGTTCCCCTGTTCCCCTCTTCACCCCGTCACCGTCCGTGACACTGCTTATACTTCTTTCCGCTGCCGCAGGGGCAGGGATCG
>CAZTMA010000108.1:0-1891 GCA_964614645.1 uncultured Anaerolineales bacterium | reverse complement strand
TCACCGTCCGTGACACTGCTTATACTTCTTTCCGCTGCCGCAGGGGCAGGGATCGTTGCGACCTGCCTTCGCGAAGGCCAGGCGTAGCGCGGCGTCCTTGCGCGCCATGTAGGCCATCACGGCGGCGGGAGCGCGATTGTGGCGCAGTTCCTCCGCCATGAAGTTCATGGCCTCAGTGATGTGGTGGAAGAAGGCCTTGTAGCCCGCGCAGAGATAGTGCAGCCCCGACTCGCCGTCGGGCGTCAGCAGGAAACGATCCTTCGGGCAGCCGCCGTGACACGCAAACCGTACGTCGCAGGCCAGGCAGTATTGTGGCAGGGTGGTGAGCTTGTCGAGACCGAATTGCCGCTGCTGCGGCGACGTGACCAGCTCAATCATCGGCGTTTCGAGGATGTTGCCCAGGCGGTAGTCCGGCTCGACGAAGTGATCACAGGCATACAGGTCGCCGTTGTGCTCCAGTGCGAGCGCGTTACCGCATGTCGGCGTGTGGATGCACAGCGTATACTGCCCCATCCAGCACCCCAGCGCGACGTCGAAGGCCTGCACGTACACGCGGCCTACGTCGCGGCGCACCCACTCATCGAAAATCGTAGACAGAAACCGGCCGTATTGTTCCGGCCCAACTGAGCGTGTCGTCACCAGGTTGCCATGCTGCACGTAAAGGGGCCTTCCCTCGCGGGCTGCCGTCCAGCCCTGCTCGGCCAGCGGCAGCGTCTCCGGGGTCGTGCGTTCCACAATCGGGATGAACTGGATGTACTCAGCCTGCAGCTCGTCGCGGAAGAACCGGTAGACATCCAGCGGGTGATCGGCATTGGCGGCGTGGACCGTGCAGAGGATGTTGGCGTCCACCGCGCGGCGACCCAGCGCCTGCCATCCCTCCATGACCCGCGCAAACGTACCCTGCCCGCCCTTGTCCACGCGGTAGGCGTCGTGGAGCGGCTGCGGCCCGTCCACGCTCAGGCCGACGAGGAAATTGTGCTGGCGGAAGAAAGTCGCCCATTCGTCGTCGAGGCGGGTGCCGTTGGTCTGGATGGAGTGCAGGATGCGCTGGCCGGGCTGGCGGTACTGCGCAGCCAGTTCGACGACGCGGCGGAAGAAGTCCAGCCCCATCAGCGTCGGCTCGCCGCCCTGCCACGCAATGTTGACCTCCGGCGAGGATTTCTGCGTCTCCAACAACTGCCGGATGTACGACGCCAGCAGGTCCTCTCCCATGCGGAAGCGGCTGCCGGGATAGAGCAGCTCTTTCGACAGGAAGAAGCAGTACTTGCAGTCCAGATTGCAGATGGCGCCAGTGGGCTTTGCCAGGACGTGATATCTGGTGGGTGCGGAATCAGGTGTTGTCATGTGGAGGATGATACCACAAGTGGCCGTCAACGAATCCGTCAGCGAATGAACGAATCGTCGCACCCCTCGGCAATTCGCTCATTCGTTTCTGAATTCGTTGACGGCCGCGGCAGACTCAGATGAAGATTATCTGCGCGCCTTCTGTCATGTCCATGAAGTCGCTGGCTGTGACGATGTCGATGACGCCTTCCACGAAGTCTTCTTTCTCCAGACCCATCATATCCACCGACATCTTGCATGCGTAGAGCTTGGCACCGCCGTCCACGAGCATCTGCAGGTACTCACGCACGGGCGGCGCACCGACCTCCGCAATCTTCTTGCGCATCAGGCTCGTCGCAAAGGCTGTCATACCGGGCAGCACACCCATCAGGTTGGGGATGCCCAGGTTGCCGGTATCCACGCCCATCATGCTCATCTTCATGCTGGTGTTGGCAACCGGCGCGAGTTCCAGTTTGTCGATGCGGTTCTTGTTAATGATGTCCATGCCCCAGAAGGTGAAGAAGATTGTCACGTCGATGCCATTGCCCAGCGCGGCCCAGCCCATCAC
>CAZTMA010000107.1:0-19095 GCA_964614645.1 uncultured Anaerolineales bacterium | reverse complement strand
GGCCCGTAGCGAAAGATGGTGACGCGGCGCTGGCCTGGGTTGGTGCGGCTCGACCCGCCGTGCATGATGCCATCGACGAACAGGACCGCATCACCCCGCTGCAGGTGCACCTCCACCGCGCCTTCGAGCGCGTCCATGCGTTCGAGCTTGGCGTAATCGCCGGCCAGCGGATGCGGGAAGTTGGACTTGTGGCTGCCGGGAATGACCATCGTCGCGCCGTCGCCCGGGCCGACGTCGGTCAGTGCGAGGATGATGTTGCACTGGCCGCAGCGGAAGACGCCATTGGCGTAATGATACGCGCCGCGCAGCGCGCCCTGGTAGCCGCCCGAATGAACGGGATGATGCCCGCCGCTCTCGCGCACCGACAGGATGCACTCATCGATGTACAGCCCTTCGACATAGGATTTCTCCTCGCCGCAGTAGCGCCGCACATAGTTGATCCAGCCGGGATGGTCGATCAGTTCCTCGAACGGGCCGCCCAGTTCGATGCAATTGTGCAGTTCCAGGCCGGTCGAAGCCGTATAATCACGACGCTGCGCGTTGCCCAGCCACTCGCCGAATCCAAGCGGGGGCAGAGCGTCGATCGCGGCGTTCAGCGCATCCACCAGCGCAGGCTCCACGGCATTCTTCAGCACCAGGTAACCGCGCAGGTCAAACAGAAAATCGTCCAGCGGTGTCGGCTGTCGCGCCTCCATGTGCACTCTCCTTGTCCGGTGTTTGTGGGACTTACATCGCCCCACGTAATCACCGGTCCGGCAGCCGCGCAGTAAGCGCCTCTACAAACGACCGACGGTGCGAAGAGGGGAACAGGAGAGCAGTAGAGCAGGGGATGTGAACGGGCAGGGCCCCTGGGTGATGGTGGATACCCGACACCGTGGCAAGAAAACTCAACCTGCAATTCGACATCACCTCTTCACCTGTTCCCCTGCTCACCTGTTCCCCTTTTCACCACGCCAGGTCTGCGAACAGCGGCACGTGGTCGCTCCAGGTGATCCAGTCGTGCGGGCCGCACACCTCGAAGTGCGCGAGGCGCGGGAGTTGGTCGACGTCGGGCTGCGGGACGAAGATATAGTCTACGACGAAGCCCTGGCGGGGGTGCCGCTGATGGTAGAGCGTGCGGTGCAGGGGCCGCGCGCCCCAGAGAGTCGCGGCCACATCGTCTGCATCCTGGAGCCCGGCGCGGCCCAGCCATTCGATGACCGAAGGCTCGCCGTCCCGCCGTCGAAAGCTCATCCGCTGGGGCAGCCGGTTGAAGTCGCCCGCGACGACCGCGGGCGCGGCGGTCAGGAAGGGCTGGTAGTAGGCGAGGGCGGAGGCCGGTTCATTCGTGGCATGGGCCGCGAACTTGTGCGCCACCCACACGCCCAGCACGTTCAGGCGCACCGGCCCGCTGACCTCGACGGGCAGGTAGAGCGCAAACTCATCGGTATACGACGCGTGGCGCTGCACGCGCAGATCGCCGAAGGTAAAGATGCCCAGGCCCTTGTTGGGGTTGCTGCCCACCCACTCGAAGCCCGCGCACGGCAACGGCCGGCCGCGAGCCGCGTCCCGCGCCGGGTCGGCACATTCCTGCACGACCGCGATGTCCGGCTCCAGCGCCAGCAGGCGCTCGAACTTCTGGCCGAGCGCCATATTGCAGTTCCAGGTGACAAGCCGAATGCGCATCCACACCTCACTCGTTTGTAGTATAATGGAAGGGTCAACCTTGCCGCCAACCTCGTGTCATGTCATTGTGATGATTGTTCGGGGGTCGATGATTCGTGGGCCGATTGTTCGGCCGAGGAGGGACCGATGAAGCGCCGTGTGTATGTGCTGCTGGGCATCCTGCTGCTGGCCGCTTGCCTGCCGCTGACCGCATGGGCAAGTCCCGCGGCCGGCAGCGGCATCTACGTCGTCCAGCACGGCGACACGCTCGCCGGCATTGCGCGCCGCCACTGCACGACCTGGCAGGCGCTCTACAACCTCAACGCCGCGACCCTCGGCGGCAACCCCAACCAGATTTACCCGGGCCTCGTGCTCACGGTTCCACTCGGCTGCGGCGGGGGCTCTCCGCCGCCCCCCGGCGGTGGAGGCGGCGTCTACGACCGCGGCCCAGGGCCGCACGCATGGGGGCATGTGTGGGGCGGCAAATATGTGGTCGCACGGGGCGATACGCTCTACTCGGTCAGCCGGCGCTTCGGACTGACAGTGCAGCAGATGGCCGCGGCGAACGGGCTGTGCGCACCGTACTGGATCTATGCCGGCCAATGGCTGGTGATTGGGGGCGGGTATCTGCCAGGCCCACAACCGAAACCTCTGCCCGATCCGTTCCCGTGGCCGCAGCCCAAGCCGCACCCCAAGCCGCTGCCCAAACCGCTGCCGGACCCGCAGCCGCTGCCGCCCACCACCGGCATACCCTACATCACCATCGTCGACCCGATCCCCGACAGCATCCTGCCGCCGACTTTCAACGTGTCGGGCATGGGCGGCGCGCTGGGGGACGGGCAGATCATCGTTCGTGCGCGCGACCGCGAGGGCGTGCTGCTGGCAGAGGAGACGACCGTCATCGAAGGTCCCGGTGCACTGACGAACGGGGAAGGCCCCTGGCACATCACCCTGAACGTCTACGCACCGGCCAATATGGGCGGCACCCTGGAGGCAGCCACGCCGGACGGCGCAGCGGTGACCGTGCAGCCGGTCATCGTGCCCGTCACATTCACGGGCGGAGGGCCGCAGAGCATCGTGTATACGGCAGGGCAATGCGAGATCGTGCCGGTGCTGCGCGCGCCGCTGTACGCCTATCCCGGCGGACCTGTTGTCGTGGACGCCAACTCGACCCTGCCGGTCGCGGCCATCCGCGGGGTGTATCACAACGATCGCCGCTGGTACGAGCTGAACTGGGTGGCCGGCGAGCCGTCGGCCTGGCTGCCCGAAACCAGCGTGACATCCGCCGGCGCCGGCTGCGAGTGGTAGACTTCCGGCAGTCGGCCATCCCTATTCGGAGGCCCGCATGCGGAACAAATCCGTCTACGATTGGCTCTCCCACCCGCTGCTCCTGCTGTTGATCGGCGCGTTGGTGTCGAGCTACCTGATCCCGATGTTGACGCGGGGTTGGCAGAACCATCAGAAACAGCTTGAGCTGAAGACCGTGCTGGTCACGCAGATCAGTGAGGAAGTCACCGACTTCCTGATGGCCGTACAGTTCGCAGAGATGGGCTCGACCAGCCAATCGCAGGAGAACTACGAGATGGCCTACCGCGCCTGGGAAACCGACAGCGCCAAACTGGGTGCGCTCCTGAGTGCTTACTTCCCACAGGCGACCATCAGCGAGAATTGGCGTGTATTCTCTGAAGTCGTAACCGACTTCTACGCCCTGAGCGGCACGACACAGCCTGCGAGCCGGCAGTATCTACTCGACCGCATGCAGACTGCCGCGTTCCTGACAAACGCACCGGTGGACTGGGCCGCGCTGGCCCAACGCGGCGACAACTATGCTGAGAATTGGCTGGCCTTGCGTAACCAGCTGACCGCCGAGCGGGATGCGATCATCCGGGCCATCCTCGACGCGCGCATCGCGTCGTTCTGAGGGACACGAACCTTGAAGGATACAGCGAAACGCGCATCGCGTTCGGACAGGAAGCGGCGAGCCGCACGGTCTGCCTCCGCGCCGCGCAAGCCGCGGGCGGGCAAACAGTACGCAATCCGCTGGAAGGGCGATGAACCGGTCGGGTACGAAGTAGACGGCGTTCGCTACAAGACGCTCGACGACGTGCCCGATCCGGCGGACCAGGAACGGCTGATGTCGCTCGTCGTCGGGATCGATGACGACGACTTTGACATCCCCACCGGCCCGTCCATTCCGCTGGACCGCGTCCTGCTGACCGTCTTCATCGGCGTGGCCGTGCTGATGCTCGCCACTGCCGTCTACAGCGCGACCGTCGTCGGCCGCGGGCTGGCGCGCGAGCAGGAGACCGCAGGCGAGGTGCTGGACCTTGTGGCGCGGCGCGACGATGCCGGCACGCAGTACTACTACCCCATCGTGCAGTTCACCCTCCCCGACGGCACACGCAAGATCGTGGAGATGCGCGAGGGCAGTTGGCCACCCGCGTACGAGCAGTTCGAGCAGGTGACGGTGCGCTATGACCCGGTCTTCCCGGAAGGCGCTTATGTCAAATCAATCAGCGACACCCTCACGCGCTATACTGTGACCCTCGTGACCGGCATCCTGACCGTTGCGTTCGTGCTCGCCACACTGCTGACGGTGTGGGTGACCAAGGAAGTGCCGGATCTCGAACCGCGGTCGGAAGAGCCCGCGGATGACCCTCGATGACTTCTTTGCGAGCCGCGACGCCTCACGGCGCATCTTCGATGCCGTGGCGGCAGCCGTCGCGAGCGTGGGCGAGGCCGGGCTGCGCGTCAGTAAGAGCCAGGTGGCTTTCACCCGGCGCCGCGCATTCGCGTGGGCCTGGCTGCCCGAGATGTACCTCCGCCGCGGCGCGCCGCTCGTACTGACCATCGCGCTGCGCCGCCGCGACGCCTCCCCCCGCTGGAAGCAGATCGTGGAGCCTGCTCCCGACCGCTTCACGCACCACCTGGAGCTGTATGCGCCGGGCGACGTGAATGCGGAGGTCGCGGGGTGGCTGGCCGAGGCCTGGCGCGATGCCGTGTGAATCGGATGGAGATTGACGATGCAAATACTCGAAACAGACCGGCTGCTCATGCGCCACCTGGTCCCGGACGACCTGGACGAGTTGTACACGCTGTACCGTGACGAGGAAATCCGGCGCTACTTCCCGGACTTTACGCGGACCTACGAGGAGACGCGGGAGGAGTTGGAGTGGTTCCTCCACGGCCATCCGCGCCACCCGGAGCTGGGACTTTGGGCGACCATCCACAAGCCGACCGGCCGCTTCATCGGCCGCTGCGGCCTGCTGCCGTGGATGATCGACGGCAAGCTGGAAATCGAGATCGCCTACATGATCGCCCAACCGTACTGGCGGCAGGGGTTAGGCGCAGAGGCCGCGCAGGCTCTCGTCCACTACGGCTTCGAGCAGCTCGGTCTGACCCGGCTCATCGCGCTGATTGACCCGGAGCACGAGGCCTCCATCCGGACGGCGCAGCGCGCAGGGCTGCAGTTCGAGCGCGAGCTCGTGATGGACGGCGTGCTGAGCGCAATTTACGCCATCAAGCGGTCCCCGGCGCGCAGCGACGAACGACCTGAGACCCAGGAGCCCTGACCTTGACCTCCACCTTCCAACGCGACCGCTTCACTTGGCTGGCCTACCTGTTCATTGCGTTCTACGGGTACTTCCTCAACATCCTCGGCCCCATCACACCCTACCTGAAGGATGAACTGGGGCTGTCCTACACGGTCAGCAGCTTGCACTTCACCGCGTTCGCGGCCGGCATCCTGGTCATCGGCTTGACCGGTCACAGGCTCATCCGCCGCGTCGGTCGCGCGACCGCGCTGTGGATCGGTGCATTCGGTATGAGCCTGGGCGCGCTGCTATTGCTGACAGGCCGGTCGCCGGTCATCACCATCGGCGCAGCATTCTGCACGGGGCTGGTCGGCTCGCTGATCCTGGCGATCATCCCGTCGGCGCTGGCCGACCGGCACGGCGAGAGCCGCGCCATCGCCCTATCCGAGGCGAACGTGATTGCCTCCATCGCGTGTGCGCTCGCGCCGCTGATGGTCGGCTGGACGGCCGCGCTGGCCGGCGGCTGGCGGCTGGCCCTGGCGCTGGCCGCGGGCACACCGGTCCTGATGTACCTGGGCTTCCGCCGCGCCACGCCGCCACCTGCCGCCTGGCCCGCAGCAAAACAGGCAGCCCGCCCGCTGCCGCGCATCTACTGGGTGTACTGGGTCGCGCTCGTGCTGGCCGTTGCGATCGAGTTCTGCATGATCTTCTGGAGCGCCGACTATCTGGAGACCAGCCTGGGGCTGCGCCGGGTGGATGCGGTCCGGGCCGTCAGCCTGTTCCTCGCCGGCATGATCGGCGGCCGGCTGGCGGGCAGCCGCCTCGTGCAGCACTACCCGTCACGCAGCCTCGTGCTCGCCTCGACGCTCGTCGCGGCGGCCGGCTTCGTCCTCTTCTGGACGACGGGCAGTGCGACGCTGGGGTTGCTCGGCCTGACGGTCGCGGGCCTGGGGGTTGCCAGCCTGTATCCCCTCATCCTGGCGCTGGCGCTCGGCGCAGCCGGCGCGGACACCGTGCAGGCGGGCGCGCGGGCCACGCTCGCTTCGGGCACGGCCATCCTCGCGTTGCCGCTCGTGTTGGGCCGGCTGGCCGACCTGATGGGGATTCGCCCGGCTTACGGGTTGGTGGCCGTCCTGCTGACCGGCGTGTTCATCATCATCGCCGCGACGGGCCGGCGGGTTCATGCGGTGCAGCCGGCATAGAATCCTTATATTAATCCCATCGCATCCGGCGCGGGCTGACCGGGTAGCCAACGCGCCCGCGCGAGCGTATAACCCTGCACCGGCCCCGCGCCCGCGGCGGCCAGCGCGACCGCACAGGCCTCCAGCGTTGCACCTGTCGTGCAGACGTCGTCGATCAGGATAATCCGCTGCCCCCGCACGTCCCCCTGGCAGATGAACGCGTCTGCGACGTTGGCGCGACGCTCCTCCGGCCCCAAGCCCACCTGCTGCCGCGTGTGTTTGCGGCGGACCAGCGTCCGCTCGTCCACAGGAATGCCCAACGCCCGGCCCAGATGCCGGGCCAGCAGCGCGGACTGGTTGTAGCCCCGCTCGGCCAGCCGCCGCGCGTGCAGCGGCACGGGCATCAGCACGTCAGACGCCAGCCCGAGGCGCGGCCAGGCGCCGGCCATCACTTCAGCGAGCGGCTCAGCCAGATCGCGCGTGTTGTCATACTTGAACCGGTGGATGGCCTCGCGCAGGGGCGACGCGAAGAGCGCGGCGGAGGCTACTGCAGTCAACCGGGCAGGCGGATGGCGCGGCTCGACCGCGTCGATGATCTGGATGCGCGCCCGGCAGTTATCGCACAGCAGGACGCCAAGCCGGCCGCAGCCGGGGCAGGCCGGCGGAAAAAACAGGTCCAACAACACGCGGCCTGCTGAGGTCAGCCAGGCCGCGCGCACACGGGCAGGAACGCTATCCACGGCGGGAGGCCGCGTCAGGAGCCGCCGGGGAACAGGCCCTGGATCGTGTTGACCACCCACAGTCGCAGGTCGTCACCGAGGATCAACAGGATAGCCATCACGATGATGGCGATGAGCACGATGATCAGGGCCAGCTCGATAAGGCTGGCGCTCGATCCCTGGTTACGCATGTTCGTCACCTTAACCTATGAAATGAACCAACTGGCGGGGCCTGCAGCCAGGTTCGCCCGCCAGCGCCGCCCGGCGCGGCGCAACCTGCGAATGGCCATGCGTGCCACTGTACGTCCCGCCTTGAGAATCTCACCCTGAGAAATCTTCGACTGGCCGAGCCGCCGGTCGGCAAAGATGATTGGCACCTCGCCCACCGTGAAGCCCTGTTCCTGCACCCGATACAGCATCTCGATGAGATACGAATAGCCGTCCGCCCGAATCGTGGCCGGGTCCACCGTCTCCAGCACACGGCGGCGGTAACAGCGGAAGCCCGCCGTGCAGTCGCGCGCGTGCAGCCCCACGATCAGGTGCGCGAGCCGGTTTGCGCCCCAGCTCAACAGCTTGCGCTCCGGCCCCCAATGCTCCACCCCACCCCCGCGCACATAGCGCGAGCCGATGACCAGGTCATACCGGCGGCTGGCCTCCAGCAATGCGGGCAGATAGCGCGGGTGATGGGAGAAGTCTGCGTCCATCGTCAGGATAAGATCTGCGCCGTCCGCGATGGCCTTGCGGAAGCCTGCCACGTAAGCCGTGCCCAAGCCGAGCTTGCCGGCGCGGTGGATGACCGAAACGCGCGACGACTGAACGGCCAGCGCATCCGCCAGTCCACCGGTGCCATCGGGTGAGTTGTCATCGATGACAATGATGTGGATGGGCAGGTCTAGTGCCTGAATGGCGGCGACAAGAGCCGGTAGGTTCTCGCGCTCGTTATAGGTGGGCAGCACCAGAGTCGCCCGGAGTTCCGTTGATGCCAAGTGCGTGTACCTCGCAGGGGGATTGACCGCTGGACCCAAAACGTCTGCCGCTCGACACACTACCGCGCATTCTAGCACAGACCGGCCGTTCGCGCCAGTTCCGGCAGTGCTGTGGGGCTCCGCGCGTCGCGTCCCAGCACCTCGTTTGAGGTACCCTGCCAACTGGCGTATAATGACGGACGACCGACGACGAGCAATTCGTCATTCATCATTCGTCCGTCACCGTCGCCCGCCGGAGGCTCGCCCATGCCCGATACCATCGCCCAGCTCGCACATCTGAATGAAATCGACCTCGCCGTGGATGCGCTCAAGACGCGGCTGCACGAGATTGCCGAAGGCCTGCGCGAGCCGGCTGCGCTGGCGGTCGCCCGCCAGGCCGCCGCAGATGCAGAGGCCGCGCTCAATCGCGCCCGCGCCGCCCAGCGCGACCGGGAGCTCACCCAGCAGGACATCGCCAACAAACTGAAGCGTGCGGAGGACAAGCTGTACGGCAGCAAGGCGCGCAGCTCCCGCGAGGTGGAGAGCGAGCAGCTCGACGTCCAGCAGCTCCGCCACCAGCTTGCAGAAGCCGAGGAGCGCTTGTTGGAGGCCATGCTGGCAACCGATGAGGTCGCGCAGCAACTGACCGCGGCGCAGGCCGAGCTTGCCAGGCTGACGGAGGCACGACAGGCCCAACAGGCCGCGCTCGTGCGCGAGCAGGGCCAGCTCCGGGCCCAGGCCCCGGCCCTGCTGGCCAGGCAGGCCGCCGCACGCAAGGCCGTCGCACCGGCCATGCTGGCCGTTTACGACAACCTCCGCCCGCGCCGCGGGGGCCGCGCCGTCGCCCGCATCGACGGCGACGAGTGCAGCGCGTGTAAGGTCGCCATCCCGCCGAGCAAGCTGGCCGAGGTGCGCAGCGAAAACGCCCTGGTCTACTGCGGCAACTGTGGTCGCCTGTTATGGGAAGGCTAATCATTAGACATACGCACAAGCCCTGTCAAGTGTGTGTTCAATTATTGACACCCAACCGTGATGTCGATATAATCGTTCTGTCGCAATAGTGCCCTACCGCACAGTAGATACACTTTGAGGAGGTGATGCAGGCCTGACCAGACAATCTTCGTCCATTGATCGCGTCTTCGAACACAACTAAACGTCCGTATCGCACCATTCAGAACCGACAAGGAAGGAAGGCACCGCGCTATGGGTCGAAAGTTTTCGCTCCTCATGATCGTGGTTCTACTGGCAGGCATGTTCCTCATGCCAGCCACGGCCGGCGCAGAGGCCGTCATCACCGATGGTGAACAGACAGCCACCCCGCGCTACTCGCATCGCCTGATTGTCGAACTCGCCTCGCCGCCCTTGGCCCTGCACGATGGGGGCGCCGCCATCTCCGCCGCAGGCGGCAAGATTGACGTGAGCTCTCCCGCCGCACAGCAGTACATCCAGCAGTTGCAGGCCGAACAGCAGGCGTTCGTCACGACCATGACCCGGGCTCTCCCCGGCGCCCAGGTCGCAACCTTCGTCAATGAGAATGGCGTCTCCGTGCCGGCAACCTACCAGGTCCTGCTCAATGCTGTGTCCGTCGATGCGGGCCAGGGCGCAGACCTGCAGACCCTCGAACGCCAGTTGCGCCGCCTGCCGGGCGTCGTGCGCGTATCGAAGGACTGGGCGCACGACCCACAGATGTACGCCAGCCTCGACCTGATCAACGCACCGGCCGCGTGGAACAATCCGCTGATCGGCGGCAAGGCCAATGCCGGCGCGGGCGTGAAAGTCGCCTCGATGGACGGCGGCGTGCACAAGGACGCCCCGATGTTCGACGGCACGGGTTACACCTACCCGCCCGGCTTCCCCAAGGGCGACACCCGCGGCACCAATGGCAAGATTATTGTGGCCCGCGCCTACTTCCGCACCTGGGATCCCCCGTCGGCCGGTGATGAGAACGTCTGGCCCGGTACGCAGGGCACCGAGCACGGCACGCACACCGCGGCAACCGCAGCGGGCAACGAAGTGCAGGCCAGCTTCCTCGGCTCCACACCCGTGACGGTCAGCGGCGTGGCCCCCAAAGCCTACGTCATGAGCTACCGCGTGTTTTATAACAGCATCACGGATGACGGTTCCTTCTATAACACGGAAGGCATCAAGGCGCTCGAAGACATCATCAAGGACGGCGCCGATGTCCTGAACAACTCCTGGGGCGGCGGGCCGGGCAGCCTGGGCGGCGAGTTTGACGCCCTCGACACGGCCCTGATCAACGCCACCAAGGCGGGCATCTTCGTCAGCATGTCCAACGGCAACGCCGGCCCCGGTGCGGGCACCGGCGACCATCCGTCGGACGATTACATCAACGTCGCCGCGACGACCACCACCGGCACATTCGCTGCCGGCCGCCTGAAGGTCACGGCCCCCGAGCCGGTGCCGGCTGACCTGCAGTTCATGGGCTACGGCACGGCGCAGTTCGGTGCACCGTTGCCGGTGGGTTCGCTCCTCGGGCCGTACAGCTACGTGCCGGCCGAGGTGGTTGCGCCAACCAACATCGAAGGCTGCAATCCCTTCCCTGCCGGCGCCTTTGACGGCAAGGCTGCGCTCATCCGCCGCGGCACCTGCAACTTCAGCATAAAGGTGCTCAACGCCCAGAACGCAGGCGCCGACTTCGTGGTTATCTATAACCAGGCCGCCGCAGGCAACACCCTCATCACCATGGCCGCCGGGACGGGCGCCGATGAAGTCACGATTTCGTCGGTCCTCGTGGGCAACACCAATGGCGTCAACCTGGTGAACTGGTACACGACGCACGGCGATGCTGCGCAGTTGGCCCTGGACACCGTCGCGTTCCAGGCCGGCAACACGCCTGATGTCGTGGCGAGCTTCTCCTCCCGCGGGCCTGGCGTCGGCAACGTGCTCAAGCCCGACATTGCGGCGCCCGGCGTCAACATCCTGTCGCAGGGCTTCGCGCCCGGCGTGACGGGCGAAGACCGCCACCTCGGCTTCGGCCAGGCTTCCGGCACCTCGATGGCTGCGCCCCATGTCACCGGCGCGGCCGCGCTCCTCAAGCAGATGCACCCGAGCTGGTCGCCGGCGTGGATCAAGTCCGCGCTGATGAGCACCTCGAAGTACATGGACATCTTCAACCAGGACGGGACCCCGGCCCAACCGCTGGACATCGGCGCGGGTCGCCTGGACCTGACCAACGCCGCCAACCCCGGCGTCATCCTCGACCCACCGAGCCTGAGCTTCGGCGCGGTGGCGATGGGCGCAACCGAGACGCTCGAAGTCAAGGTGACGAGCGTTGCAGCCACCACCGAAACCTACGAGACCAAGACCCTCTACACCGGCATGGGCTTCGGCTCGCTGACCACCGTGGACGGCATGACCGTCAGCCCGGCGAGCCTCACGCTCGCACCCGGCGAGACGGCCACGCTCACGGTCACGTGGGATACGACCGCTGCTAAGGGCGAAGGCGACAACCAAGGCTACGTCCTGCTGGACGGCGCCATGTATGATGCGCACATGCCCGCCTGGATGCGGGTCATCTACGCGCCCCAGCCGACCGTCTTCGAGGCCGACCTGGCGCTCGAAGCAGGCAAGGACTACAGCGTCATCGCCGCGGGCGAGCTGGCCGCGGGCGGCATCCAGCCGGTCGTCCTCGATGACACCGCGCTGAACGCTGCACCCAACGCCGGTGAGTTCAAGATTCGCTTCGTCCACCTCTCGCCCGATGCGCCCGCCGTTGACATCGCGCTGAAGGGCGGCGCCGTGCTGTTCGGCAACGTCGCGTTCAAGCAAGCCCAGGACGGCGCATTCCCCGCCGGCTCGTATGAGCTGGAGGCGCGTGTCGCCGGCACTGACACCATCGCGCTGGCCCTCCCGGCCATCAACTTCGAGGCGGGCAAGATCTACACCGCCTACGCGATGGGCAAGCTGGTCGGCCCGGACGGCAAGAAGCTCCAGGTCGTACTGGATGTCATCGACCCGACCACCCCGCTGGATGGCAAGGCGCGCGTGCGCGTCGTGCACAGCGTCGTGGATGCCCCGGCCGTCTCCATCTTCGTCAATGACGGGCTCGCCTTCTTCAACGTGGCGTGGAAGGACGTGACGCCGTACGCAGCGCTTGACGCAGGCACGTACAACGTCAAGGTCAAGCCGGCGCTCGGTGAAGTGCTGGTCATCGACAACGACGGTTCGAGCAGCCTCGGCCTCGACGACTACACGCCGTTCTACACGGCCACGCTGGACGAGCTGGGCGTGACCTACGATGTGTGGGATGCGGATGCGATGGCCGGCAACCCGGTCAGCATCCCGGATGCCGCCTACCTGGCCCAGTACAAGGCCATCATCTACCAGGGCGGCGACAACTTCCGGCCCAATGGCAGCTTTACCGTCCCGACCCCGCCGACCACGCTGGACATGAACCGGCTGGTCGAGTACTGGAACGGCGGCGGCCACATCATCGCCTTCGGCCAGGACCTCGCGTCCTTGACCGGCGGCAGCGGCACGAGTGCGCCGTTCTTCTTCGCCGCAACCCTCGGTGCGCGCTACCTCCAGGACAGCGTGAACGGCGAAGTCGTGTTCGATGATTCGGCCCAGTTGCTCACCGGTGTGCCCGCCACGCCGTTCAGCAACCTGAGCTTCGACATCAGCGCGACCGGCGATGGCACGGGCACGAACTACTACATGGATGAGATCGGCGCCAACTGCACCGACCCTGACTTCACGTTCTGCACCGTCACCCCGCTGCTCAAGTACAGCGTCGGCGGCAACAACGTGGAAGAAGGCTACGTGGCGCTGGCGAACCGCGACTACGTGACCCTCGAACGCCCGGGCGTCAGCAACATCGGCAAGGCCGCCTACTTCGCGTTCGGCTTGGAAGGCGTCAACAGCGACACGGGCTTCAACACCCGCAAGGACCTGCTGGGCGCCGCGCTGAACTGGGGCTGGGACGTCGCGGTCGCGACGATCGAAGCCGACGTCAACCCGGTGGGTGACGTGAGCTACTTCACCGCCATGGTGGATTCCACCTACGGCGGCGATGGCGTCATGTACCGCTGGGACTTCGGTGACGGCACGCCGTTCACTAACTACTACGCCAGCGCCACCGCCGGCCACACCTACGCGAAGGGCGGCGAATACACCGTCCGCGTCGAGGCCGTCAATGCGCTCGGCACGCACACCGTCGCGGAGACGACCATCACGGTCGGCTCGGTCTACACCGTACCCGAAACGACCATCTATCCCGCGGCAGCCGACACCTTCATCCATTCCGGCCTGCAGACGAGCAACTACGGCACGAGCCCGCTGCTCTACGTCGGCCACAACGATGTCAACCGCACGATCATGCGCTTCGACGTCAGCAGCATCAACCCCGACTATCCGGTCGAGAAGGCGGTGCTGTGGGTGCACGTGAATGCGTATGGCGGCGGCGGCAGCGTTGCGGACATGCAGGTCTTCGAACTGACGAAGGCGTGGGTTGAGAACACGGCCACCTGGCGGATCCCGTGGACCGTCCGGGGCGGCGACTTCAACGCGACGCCGGTCGCCAGCCTGCCCATCGTCAAGACCGATGTGGGCAAGTACATGAAGCTTGACATCACCCCGCTCGTGCAGAAGTGGGTGGCCGATCCCGCCAGCAACAACGGCGTGATCCTCCGCTTGCAGAACGAAACGAGTTTGACCCTCTATCGCCTGGGCAGCAAGGAGTACTGGGACAAGAGCCAGCGCCCCGGCCTTGAGGTGACGTACCTGAAGCCGTAACCTGCGGCAGAGGCCGGGCGACGCGCGACGTCGTCCGGCCCCGTGAGGGGCGGGCCGGGGGTGGCAAGGCAAGCTTGTCCTGCCTCCGGCCCGCCTTTTTTTGTGTGTGCCGCCTGGATGGAAGACGCCAAGCACCTGCGCCAAAGGATTGACACGCCTGCCCCTTCGACCTATAATACGTGCGCATAGTACGCGCGTACGTTCACTAAGCGCGTGCGCCCAAGAAGCGCGTCGCCCGCATGTGTCCATTCCTGGCGGGCCCCCGCCTGATGCAAAGCTGGACTTCCTCGACGCCGGAAAAATGCAAGACAAGTGATTTTCGACGTACCGGGACTTGCGGAAAGGGGGTGATCGGACACCGATACCATCTTACAGCTCCAGAATCGCAAAGTCGCCTTATTGTTTAGCCGATAGAGGAGTAACCCACATGTCCCTGAAATCGCGCAAGTTATTGATGCTTCTGGTGATCCTCACCCTCGCAATTCCTCTCAACCTGTTGCCGGCTGGTGCAGCGCCGGCCGCGGACGCCGGTGTCGGGGCCGTCACCACGGCCAGCGATGCCTACGCAAGCAAGATCTACTCTCGATTGCAGGCGACGATGGCTGCGGCCGCGTTGACTGACGAGATTGACCTGCTGGTCTATGCTCAGCGAGACGCCGACCTCAGTCGCTACCTCGATAATTACCTGGTGCGGCCGCAGGTGCTGCCGAATGGCACCACCGTCCATTATGGCCGGGCCAAAGTTGCGCAGATCGGCAAGCTGGCCGCTCAGCCTGATGTGGCCTTCATCCAGGAAATGAAGTTCCCCGGTGATCTGCCGAAGCTGCCGGAAGGCCCCGCGCCGCGCGTCAACACCGACCTTGGTGTGCTGAAGGCCCGGCTGGCCGCCCTGAAGGCCGGAGCGCAGATGGCCACCGTCTCCCGCCCCGCCGGTGATCTGGCCCGGACGGCCGATTGGTTCGATGTCCTGGACGTCCACAAGGCGAAGGCTGCCTGGGACCTGGGCTACACCGGTGACGGCGTCAAGGTCATGGTCAATGACTCCGGCATCGACTTCGCCCACCCTGACCTGCAGGGCACGATGGCCCGTGACACCGACCCGGCCTCACCGTACTACGGCTGGCCCATTGCCTTCGACTCGGCCTCCATGCTGAGCCTTGCGTACGACTACTTCCTCGGCTACACCTTCATCAAGGACGGCATGGGGATCCTGGGTGTCGCGCCGGATTATGCCGACACGAGCACCACCCGCACCGGCGATGAACTGACGACCAACCCGGATGGCACGTTGAGCGCCACGTTCGCTCCGCTCGGAGGCGGCGACCACACCTACACCTTCCCTGCCACGAGCAAGAGCGGTGTCTACCACTTCGGCTCGCACGTGGATAGCGTGCTGGAAGCCCTGCTCGAAGAGCGCGCCGCGGTCCTCGTCGTGGACGAGAACGAAGCCGGCGTCTATGACACCGTCTACGTCGACCTCGACGCCGACTACTCCTTCGTCGGCCAGAAAGCCGCGCGCAAGGGCAGCGAAGAAATCTACATGGACCTGGACGGCGACGGCTATGCCGACCTGTCCGGCGGCTCCATCTATTGGATCAGCGACGGCGTGAACCCGCTGCCGGCCTCCGACTGGCTGTGGGGCCTCGGCGCGGACGTGGCCGGCCCCGGCGACCTGGTAGCCTTCACGGTCATGGACTGGTCTGAAGGCGGCGGCGATCACGGCCAGCTCTGCGCTTCGGCTGTGGCTGCCCAGGGCGTCATCGACGGCGGCTCACCGGACTGGAAACCGGTCGGTGACGGCACGCCCTTCACCGGCATGATCCAGGGCGCGGGCCGGAACGCCGGCCTGGTCGCCTCCGGCAACTACTATGTAACCGCCGATGTCACCGAAGGTTATCTGTTTGCTGCCCTCGGCTATGACGGCTACGCCGACACCGAGGATGACATCCAGATTATCAGCAACAGCTGGGGTTTCTCCGGCACGGACAACGATGGCTGGGACTGGTTGTCCCGCACGGTGGACACCATCCTCCGCTATGTCAATCCGACCCTGTCCGACATGAACTCGACGGGCAACGGCGCGCCGGGCTACGGCACCGTCACCTCGCCGGGCGAGACGTTGAGCATCTCCGTCGGCGCGTCGACGCTGTACGATTCGACGGGCGAATGGGACAGCATCACGACGGTTGATCAATTCGTCTACAACGACCTGATGAGCTGGTCGAACCGTGGCCCCACGGCCATGGGCGACAACGGCGTGACCGTGCTGGCCGAAGGCGCGTGGGGCGCAGGCGCCATGCCGCTGACCGCCATCCTGGATGGCTGGAACGCCTGGTATAGCTGGGGCGGCACGAGCAAGTCCACCCCGACTGCCGCGGGCAGCGTTGCGCTCATCTATGAGGCCTTCAAGGCCAAGATGGGTCGCTGGCCCACGAACCTCGAAGCCCGCGCCATCCTGATGGCCGGCGCAGACAAGGCCTACAATGACGGCTTCTCCGAGGGCGCCGGCACGGTCAACGCGGTGGAATCGGTCAAGATTGCAGCGGGCATGAGCGGCGCCTATGCCACTCCGGATAGCTGGACCTTCGGCGACTTCCGCGGCACCGAGTACGAGGCCTTCGCCAAGATCATGCACCCCGGCCAGACGTCGACCAAGGCGTTCACGGTCTTCAACCCGGGCGCGGCCGACATCACCCTGCAGGTCAAGGACGAATGGCTGGTGCGCACGGGCCAGCGGACCATCGACTTCACCAGCAAGGATCGCACGCTCGAAGAGGGTGATCACTACCGAGCAGATTACCTGTTCGATCTGACCGGCATGATCCCCGCGGGCACCGACATCATCGACGTCCGCCTGACCTTCCCGTTCGAGCAGTTTGAGCCGCAGGACGACTACAACGTCAACAACAACTCCCAGTGGCGCCTGAACGTGCTCGACTGGACGGATGTGAATGGCGACGGCAACCTGTTCGAGGACCTGAACGGCAACGGCGTGGTCAACTGCCCCGATAGCTGGGGCTCTGTTGGCTGCGAGATCGATGGCGGGGAGTATGTCCGCTTCGGCTATGGCTACAACACCGGCAACGCGGTCGCGCAGCGCGTCAAGCAACCGCTGGACCGGATGCACGATGGCATCTTCGCGGCCCTGCGCCATCGCAACCGCACCGCCGCAGTGCCCATCACTGACCTGAAGATCACCGTCACCTTCTACAAGATGGCGGACTTCCCCTGGCTCACGACGGATGCGAGCGTCACCGTCCCGGCGGGCGGCAGCGCCACCGTCAATGCCACGATGGCTGTGCCCGCGCTGGCGAACGTCGGCCTGTACAACGCGTTCCTGCGCCTGACCGACGCGACCACCGAGGTCAGCATCCCGATCGTCGCCAACGTCGCGGCCTTCAGCACCGACTTCCTGTTCGGTGGCCTGCCCGAGAGCCCCGCGCCGTATGACAACGGCGAGGTGTACGGCCATTCGGACTGGGCGTGGCGCAACGAATCCGGCGACTGGCGCTTCTTCTTCGTGGACGTGCCGGATAGCACCCCGGCCGGCACCAACTTCCTGATCGACACGAAGTGGACCGGCGACAAGTCCGACATCGACACCATCGTCATGGGCCCGCAGGAAGACTGCTACAGCAACGGCGTGGGCTGCGAATTCCCGTTCTCGACGTTCCCCGGCGACCCCGATGTCTACGGCCCGTACACGCTGGCCCCGGTTGGCGGCAGCAGCCGCAACTACATGGGCTCCGGCAAGTGGCTGCTGGACACCTCGACGGATGGACCGCGCGAGATCGTGGCGGCCCCGGCGAAGCCCGGCCTCAACGTCATCGCGCTGCAAAACGTGCTCTTCGATGGCTCGGAAGCCGAAGAACGCTTCCAGGGCCAGGTGGGCACCATCTCTGCCACCCCCAGCATGCCTGAGTTCTTCGTCGGCAATGCCACTTCCGGCAGCTTCCCCATGACCGTCAAGTCATCGCTGCCGCTGGTTGGCCTGGTCGCGGAAGGGTTCGGCATGAGCGACACCATCAAGGATACCCAGCCGCAGGTGCAGGACGATCCGGATGATCCGGGCACCGCGACCTACCAGTATCCCTTCACGCTGGATCATGCCGCTCGGCTGGATGTGGAAACGGCAGGCATCGCGGGCGACATGGACCTGTTCGTGCTGTACGACTTCAACGGTGACGGCGCATTCAACTTCAACAGCGAGGTTGTCGGCTCCTCGACCACCTCGACCTCGAACGAATTCGTCAGCATCGTGATGCCGCCGGACGGCAACTATATCGCCGCAGTGCATGGCTGGAGCGCGGCCAACACCACCTTCGACATCACGATCACCGCAGTCCAGGGCTACGACCTGAAGGTGACCAACCTGCCGGCCGGCCCGTACCAGCCCAACACGCCCATCAACTTCACCGTTGAATGGAAGCTGGACGTGCCGCTCGCTCCGGGCGAGGTCGCTGAAGGCCTGATCCTGGCGGGGCCTCCTGGTGCGGAAAGCGCACTGCAGATTCCGGTGCGCCTGCACAACATCACTGCGGGCGTTGAGACCGTGACCCTCACGGCCACGGAAGACACCTACATCCAGGCCGGCATGGCGAACCTCAACTTCGGCGCCTGGGCCTATCTCTATGCCGGCGGCAACGACGTGCTGCGGTCGCTCGTCAAGTTCGACACCGCGGCCATCGATGCGATGTACCCGGTCAATTCGGCCAAGCTCCAGGTGTGGGTGGACGGCTACGGCAGCACCGGTCAGCCGCACACGCTGATGGCGCACAACGTCCTCACCCCCTGGAACGAGATGACCGCAACGTGGAAGACGCCCTGGGCGACCCCCGGCGGCGATGTCGATGTGAACCCGGCGGGCCAGGCATCCATCAGCAAGATGGATGTCGGCAAGTGGGTCGAAGTCGATGTCACCCCGCTGGTTGCACAGTGGGTTGCCAACCCGACCAGCAACAACGGCGTCCTGCTGCGTGCGGTCATGGGCGCGGCCTTCTCGACCTTCCGCCTGGCCTCCAGCGAGTACTACTCGCCTGACAAGGCCCCGCGGCTCGTCGTCGAATACGCCATCCCGTAACCACCGAGACCGCGGAGTTTGCATCCGAGGATGCAAACTCCGCCCGAAGGTAGGGGTCCACATCCTCAGATGTGGACCCAAGGTGAGAAGTTCTCATCTGAGAACGCGAACCTATCGTGAGGAGTCCGCATCTGAGGATGCGAACTCCTCACCTGTTCACCTCCTCACCTGCTCACCTGCTCACCTGTTCACCTGTTCACCTCTTCACCCCGTCACCCC
>CAZTMA010000106.1:0-19415 GCA_964614645.1 uncultured Anaerolineales bacterium | reverse complement strand
ATCTCCTACTACGCGCCCTACCCCGGCTCCGCGCTCGGCTTCCAGCTCATTGCAGAGGGCAAGAGCAAGATGTCGAAGGAGAACTACCACCGCTTCCCGGACGACGAGAAGGTCATCGGCGTGGACTACAACTTCTACCGCGAGCTGTTGGCGGGCAAGTTCGACGCAGAGGTCAACGCGGGCCTCTCGCCGGAGGAACAGCGCCGCGGCTACGCAGGGCTATACGCGGCCGCACTGACAAAGGCATAAGCCATGTCGAGCTTTTCCAGCCCCCATTTCATGTACCTGTTCGAGATGAAGAACGGCAAGAAGAAGCTGGCGTACGGCCGGTCGCCGGAGGATGCACTCGATATTCTGCGCCTGCGCCTGACCGATGCGGAGATGGCCGAGATCATCCCGGACCAGTACACGAAGATCAACCAGCGCCACCTGCAGCAGTATGCGAAGGAACTGGGATAAAGACGACTCAGCCACAGAGGACGCAGAGAGCCCAGAGTTTTTTATCGAGGCTGCTTCAGCCGCCTCAAACAATCTCTGAGTCCTCTGTGTTCTCTGTGGCTACACCCGTTGCCCGTCCGCTATGCGCCTGACCCCTGACCAGCGCCGTATCCTCCGCGCCATGCACGACGGCGCGACGCTCAAGGCCCACCGCACGCTCGATGGCGAGAAGGTCCACCGGCTGCACCCGCTGGTCGGGGAGCCGGAGCTTGTCGACGCCGCGCTGGTGGAGTCGCTGCGCGACCTGGGCCTCATCCAGAGCAACCTGAAGTTCCCCGCTGCGACCTACATCCTGACCGAGCGCGGGGCCGGCCTGCCGCTTTAGAACGCCTACCAAAGCCCACTCTTGTGAGGGCGAGGAGACCTCGCCCCTACAGATCCTGCAGCTGCGCCTGGCTCCTCACCCTGCCGGCGAGGCATACACCCGCCGCGCCACGGCATCCCCCAGCACCACCGTCGCCTCGTCCACCTGCAGCACCAGCGTCTGATTGAAGGGCAGCACTTCCCGCACGGTCACCGCCGCACCCGGCACGATCCCATGCTTTTCGAGGTACGCCATCAGTTCGCCGTCCTGCTCGATGGATTCATGGACGCGCCTGATCCAGACGACCTGGTCCACGGGCAGGTCCATCAGCGGGCGCCACGCTTGCGCCACCGGCTCTTGGCCCGGCATCGGGTTGCCGTGTGGGCAGGTGCTGGCATCCTCGAACTGCGCCAGCAGCCGCGTCAGCGTGTCTTCGGAGATGGTGTGCTCGATGCGGTGCGCTTCCTCATGCGTTTGCGACCAGGGCACCTTCAGCACGCGCGTGAGCAACAACTCCATCAGCATGTGGCGGCGCAGGAGCGATGCGGCGGCTTCGCGGCCGGCCGTGGTCAGGTGAATGGCCTTTTTCGGATCCACCGTGACCCAGCCGTCGCGCGTCATCCGCTTGACCGTCGCGGTCACGGTAGGCGCAGAGACTTCCATCCAGTCGGCGAGACGCTTGCCGTTAATGACTTCGCCATCGCGCTCCAGGATGTACATCACGCCCAGGTAGTCTTCTACAGTTTGCGTTGGCCGTGTGTTCATTTGGTTTACTCATTTGACACTTTTGCTACAGTTAGCATATACTAACTTCTGCTGTTAGCTCAGTCTATTATAGCGGATTATTGCCAGCTAATCAATTTCACTTGGGGGGCTCAATGGCCCCGACGGAAAGGTCCATCACTGTAATGTCACATCGCCGCCGCCTGTTGACTCTCTGCATTGCTGTGTTGGCAGTCTTCGCAGCCGGTTGCGCGGCCGCTCCTCCGGCGGGCACAACCACGCCGGCAACTGACGTCCCCGCGAACGGCACTATCGAGGGCGACCTGGTCCTCTACTCGGGGCGCTCCGAGCCGCTCATCCAGCCGGTCATCGACGCGTTCCGCGCTGCATATCCCGGCGTCAACGTTCGCCTGAAGGCGGGCAACAACAGTGAGCTGGCGAATGCGCTGCTCGAAGAGCGCGGCAATCCGCAGGCTGACGTCTTCGTCACCACCGAAATGTTCACCGTGCAGGCCCTGGCCGACCAGGAGGTCTTTGCCCCTTACCGGCCGGCAGAACTCGGGACCTATCCGGTGGAGTTCATCGGCCCCGATGATATGTGGGTGGGACTCACCCGCCGCGCGCGCGTGATTATGTATAACAAGGACCTGGTCCCCCCGGAGGAACTGCCGGCCTCGCTCCTCGACCTGACCGACCCCCGCTGGAAGGGGCAAATTGCGGCGGCCGGCTCCACCAACGGCTCCATGCAGGCCCAAATTGCCGTCATGCGCCAGTTGCTCGGCGAAGCGGAGACCGAGGCGTGGCTGAGCGGCCTGCTGGCGAACGAGGTGACCTTCTTCGGCGGGCATACCGATGTCCGGAAGGCCGTCGGCGCCGGCGAGTTCAAGCTCGGGCTGGTCAACCACTACTATTACCACCTGCAGGCGGCTGAGGGGAGCAACGCCGGCATCATCTACCCGGACCAGGGCGAGGGACAGATGGGGCTGATCACCAACGCGACCGCCGCAGCCGTCGTACGCGGTGGCGCTCATCCGGAGGCGGCGCAGGCCTTTATCGACTTCCTGGTGTCAGCGGAGGGCCAGCGGCTGTTTGCCGAGCAGAACTACGAGTACCCCCTGCTGCCGGGCGTCGCGCTGCGCGAGGGTGTGGCATCGCTGGAGGAGTATCGCCTGGCCGAAGTTGACATCGCCCAGGCTGCCGGGGACTCCGAGGCGACCTTCGATTTGATCGAAAAGCTGGGGTTGCCCTGACGCTCCACTCCACGCCCTTTCATACAGTCGTTATGCGAGTCATGCAAGCCACCCATCTTTCACATCTGGCATGGCGCACGCGCGTCCTCAGCCCCCGACTGGCAGCAGTCGCGGGGCTGATCGCGCTGTTCGCGTCCGTGCCGCTGCTGTACATCGCGCTGCGCGCGGCGACGGCTGACCCGGCGGACTGGGCGCGGCTGCTGCAGGGCCGCATCTGGTCCCTGCTCGGCAACACGGTCGCCCTGGCCGTCTCGGTCACGGGCGGCACGCTGCTCATCGGCGTCAGCATGGCCTGGCTGACCGAGAGGACGGACCTGCCGGGCCGGAAGGTCCTCCGGTGGCTGCTGGCCCTGCCGCTGGCCATCCCGCCCTACATCGGCGCGGTCATCCACCTTGCGCTCCTGCGGCCGCGCGGCGGGCTGCTGCCCCTGTGGCTGGCAGACCTGCTCGGCCAACCGGTCAGCCTGCCGAGCCCGCTGGGCTGGGGCGGCACGACCTTCATCCTGACGCTGTTCATGTTCCCCTACGTGTACCTGCTCAGCGGCGCGGCGTTCCGCACGATGGGCGCGGCGATGGAAGAGGCCGCGCGCACGCTCGGCCGCACGCCCTGGCAGACGCTGTGGCATGTCACGCTGCCCGTCCTGCGGCCGGGGCTGGCCGCGGGCGCGCTGCTCGTCGCGCTGGATGTCCTGGCCGAATACGGCACGGTCGCGCTGCTGCGCTACGAGACCTTCTCCACGGCCATCTTCGTCCAGCTTGCCGGCCGCTACGACCGCTCCGCTGCGGCCATCCTGAGCGGCATCCTCGTCACGCTCGCAGTCTTCGTCCTGTGGGCCGAACTGCGCGTGCAGGGGCAGGCCCGTTTCACCCAGACCGAGAGCCACTGGCGGCCCGCGCCGACGGTCAGGCTGGGTCACTGGCGCTGGCCGGCGCTGCTCGGGGTGCTCGGCGTCGTCGCAGCCAGCCTGCTGGTGCCTGCTGCGATGCTCGTTGCGTGGAGCCTGCAGGCCCTGCTGAATCCCGAGACGAACGCGGCCCTATTCCGCAGCGGCTCCGCCGGGTTCGGCAGCTTCGCCTGGCACAGCCTGTGGACCGCGCTGCTCGCAGCCGGGCTGGCAATCACGCTCTCGCTGCCCGTCGCGCAGCTGGCGACGCGCTATCCCGGCCCGTTTGCGCGGGTGGTCAGCCGGCTCTGCCAGGTGGGGTATGCCATCCCCGGGGTCGTGGTCGCGCTGGGCCTGCTGCTGCTGGTGAACCGCTGGCTGCCCTTCCTGTACGCTACGCCCTTTGTTGTGGTCCTGGCATACGTGCTGCGCTACATGCCGCAGGCCGTGCGAGCCAGCGAGGCGGCGCTCAAGCAGCTCAGCCCGGGGCTGGAGGAGGCCGCGCATACGCTGGGGCGCAATTCGTTCCTGGCCTTCACGCAGGTCACCCTGCCGCTGGTGATGCCCGGCCTGCTCGCCGGCGCGGCGCTGGTCTTTCTGTCCGCGCTCAAGGAACTGCCGGCGACGCTGCTGCTGCGTCCTGCCGGGTTTGACACGCTCGCCGTGCGCGTGTGGGTATGGGCCAACGAGGGCTTCTACTTGCAGGCCGCGCCGGCCGCACTGGCCCTGGTCCTGGCATCGGCGCTGCCGATGGCGTTATTACTCCGCAGGGAGCGTATCTTCAAATGACCACATTATTGCAGGTTGACCATCTGACCAAGCGCTTCGGCCGCGCGGACCGTCCGGTCGTGCAGGATATCTCCTTCGAGGTGGAGGAGGGGGAGATTCTGGCGCTCGTCGGCCCGAGCGGATGCGGCAAGACGACGACGCTGCGCCTCATCGCGGGACTCGAACGGCCCGACGGCGGCGCCATCCGGCTGGGCGGACGGACGGTCGCCTCGGCCACGGTGCACGTGCCGCCGGAGCGCCGCGATGTCGGCATGGTCTTCCAGGATCACGCGCTGTTCCCCCACCTGTCCGTGTTCGACAACGTTGCGTTCGGGCTGCGGGGGCTCAGCCGCCGCGCGCGGCACGACCAGGTCCGCGCGATGCTCGAGCTGGTCGGGCTGCAGGCGCTGGCCGCGCGCTATCCCCACGCACTGTCCGGCGGCGAGCGGCAGCGCGTCGCGCTGGCCCGTGCGCTCGCGCCGCAGCCGGTCGTCGTGCTGATGGACGAGCCGTTCAGCAGCCTGGATGCGGATATGCGGCTCGAGGTGCGCGAGCAGGTGCGGGCCATCCTCAAGACGCTGCACACGACCGCGGTCTTCGTCACCCACGACCAGGACGAGGCGCTCTTCATGGGCGACCGGCTGGCCGTGTTCCAGCAGGGCCATCTGGAGCAGATCGGGACGCCCGAGGCTGTCTTCCACGCGTCCAGCACCCGGTTCGTGGCCGAGTTCATGGGCGACAGCGATTTCCTGTCGGGAGAAACTGCGCCTGACGGCATTCACACCGTGCTGGGCACGCTGCCTCAGACGGCCGCGCTGCCCGCCGGCACGCCCGTGGAAGTGGCGCTGCGCGGGGACGACGTGGACTTCGTGCCCACCGAGGCCGGCAATGCCGTCGTGCGGGAGCGGTTCTTCCGGGGCGCGTTCAACGTCTACCGGCTCGACCTCGATTCGGGCCAGGTGGTGCACGCCTTCAAGACCCACACCGACAACGTGCCTGCGGGCACGCGCGTGCACGCGTACATCAGCGCGGCTCACCCGCTCTCGGTGTTCCGCGAGGGGCGGGCGACGAGAGCGGGTGGATGATGCCGGTCAGCCAGGTGCCGGCGTCGCAGGATGCCCGTTCACTCCAGCAACCGGCCGGCCAGCGCCAGGTCCTCGCCGGCCTGAGTCCATTCCGCCAGCTCGGCGGGCAAGGGCGGCACCGGCCTGGCAGTGAGTTGCAGGGCGCCATCCCTGGCCAGTGACACCTCGAAGTTCACCTGCAGCGCCGGATCGAGCGCGGGATAGTCGGCCCGGTTATGCGCGCCGCGTGTCTCACGTCGGGCACGGGCCGCCAGCAGCGTCGCCTCCGCCACCACGAGCGATCCGCGCAGGTCCAGCGCGTGCATCAGGTCACCGAATCCTTCGGACGTCGGCCGCACATCCAGCCGCTCCACGGCCGCGCGAATCTCAGCCACGCGCGCGAGCCCCGCGGTCAGCCCTTCCTCCGTGCGCACCACCCCGCCGTACTGCCACATGGCGTCGCGTAGCGCGCGCTGCAGCGGCCGGGCAAACTCCTCACCGGGCCGGATGAGCGCATCGAGCGCCTCCACTGCGGCCGCAATCTTGGCGCGTGAGCGCACCTGGATATCCAGGCCGGCGGAGTAGGCCGCTGCAGCCTCACCCACGCGCCGGCCAAAGACGACCGTCTCAGAAAGTGAATTGCCGCCCAGCCGGTTCGCGCCGTGGAGCCCGGCCGTCACCTCGCCGGCCGCGAACAACCCCGGCAGGTCGGTAGCGTGCGACTCAGGCGAGACGATCAGGCCGCCCATGGTGTAGTGCGCGGTGGGCGCAACCTCCATCGGGTTCCGCGAGATGTCCAGCATCTGCGATTCCAGGAACTGGCGGTACATGCGCGGCAGCTTCTGGAGGATCAGGTCCTTGGGCTGGTGCGAGATGTCCAGCAGGACGCCTCCGCGCTCGGTGCCCCGGCCGGCCATGATCTCGGTGTAGATGGCGAGCGAGATCCGGTCGCGCGTGGTCAGCTCCATCCGCTCAGGGTCGTAACGTTCCATAAAGCGTTCACCCTGCGCGTTATAGAGGCGGCCCCCCTCGCCGCGCACGGCCTCGGTCACGAGCGTGCCGGCCATGTCCTCGGGCCACAACATGCCCGTGGGATGGAACTGGACCAGCTCCATGTCGGCCAGCCGGCAACCTGCTGCCAGCGCCAGAGCCATGCCGTCGCCATAGTTCTCGTCGCGGCGGGAGGAGCTGCGGCGCCACAGCCGGTTGTGTCCACCGGTGGCCAGCACAACCGCATCTGCCAGATACACGCTGCGCTCGCCGGAGACGACGTCGAACGCCACCGCACCGAAGCAAACGCCGTCGTGTACGAGCAGGCTCGAAACGTACTGGCCTTCACGGATCGGGATGGCGAGCGCCTCTACCTGGGAGACGAGCGTGTGGAGGATGGCACGGCCCGTGTAGTCGCCCGCATAACAGGTGCGGCGATACTTGTGTGCCCCGAAGAAACGCTGGTCCAGGCGGCCGTCGGGCAGCCGCGCGAAAGGCGTGCCCCAGTCAGCCAGTTCCTGCACCGCGGCCGGCGACTCCTGTGCGAGCAGCGCCACCATGGCCGGGTCCGAGAGGCGGTAGCCCTCCCGCCAGGTGTCCGCAAAGTGCTGCTGCCAGCTATCCTGCGGGTCCACCGTGCCGAGGGCTGCGTTGATGCCGCCCGCAGCGAGCACCGTGTGTGCATCCTTTCGGCCGCGCTTGCCGATGACGACGACTTCGACGCCTGCCTGATGGGCGGCAATGGCCGCGCGAAGCCCTGCGGCGCCGGCGCCGATGACGAGAACGTTGGTTACGACAGTGCGAGATGGAATACGGTCAGGCATGGTCCTTCACCTGTTTCAGGGATGTTGCGGGCGTACGGCCGGCGTCCGTAGCAGGCGATGCCACGAGACGGCCGCCCCGCACGGTGGCGCCCAGCACGATGCCCGCGCTCACCAGCACGACGTTCTTGATGATGTATTGCCCCTCCAACGTGGGCGCATACGGGAAGACGGCAAAGACCTCCGCCGGGAAGAGAAGCAATGGCGTGGCCGTGCCGATCATCTGAAGGACGAGCAGCAACAGCGTTGCGCGCAGCGCGCGACCGGTAATCAACCCCAACCCGATGGCGGTTTCGAGCGCGGCGAGCAAGAGCAGCGCAGCCGACGCGGGCACCATGCCCAGGGTGAGGCGGGTGATCGTCCGGGTAGCCAGATCTTCTGCCGGACTCAGTCCCGGGAAAAACTTAAGTACGCCGAACCACAGGAAGACGAGGCCGAGGCTGACCCGTAACAGCACGATGCCGTGCCGCGCCATCCAGCCGGTCAGCCGGACGTCTACCTGCTCAAACAGACTCTGCAGGCGTTGCATGCTATACCTCAATGTAGTATCGACTGGCATAACCTTATACAAACCCTATATTATCCCGAATAGGCGCGAAATTCTGTAATGCGGGCCGCCCTCTCACACATCGCTAACACTTGCCCAACACCCCTCTAACACTCCCGCGCGATACTTGTCCTGTAACAGAGAGACGAGGAGGACGAGTATGCGATTGGATCGATACACTCAGCGCGCCCAGGAAGCGATCCTGGCCGCGCAGGAGCTGGCACAGGGCTATAACCACCAGCAAATTGACCCCGAACACATGCTGCTGGCGCTCTTGCAGCAGGAAGACGGCGTCGTGCCGGAGATTGTGGAGCAAATCGGGGCGACCCTTCAGCCTGCGGGCGGCCCGCGAGCGAGCGCGGCCACGCTGTCCGATAACATGCGCACGCAGCTCGAGGGCGAGCTTACCCGGCGCCCCAAGGTGTACGGCGGCAACGGCGGCCAGCCGGGGCTGAGCGGCGGGCTGTCGCGCCTGCTGCAGGACGCGTACACCGAAGCCAACAACATGCGCGACGAGTACGTCAGCACCGAGCACATCCTCCTGGCGCTGGCGGGCGACAACGGCGCGGGCGCGGCGCGCTTCCTGGCACGGCTGGGCATCACGCGCGACCGCATCCTGGCCGCGCTCACGACCGTGCGCGGCAGCCAGCGCGTCACCAGCCAGAACCCCGAGGCCACCTACCAGGCGCTCGAGAAGTACGGCCGCGACCTGACGCAGACGGCGCGGCAGGGCAAGCTCGACCCGGTCATCGGCCGCGACGAGGAAATCCGCCGCACGATCCAGATTCTGAGCCGCCGCACGAAGAACAACCCCGTGCTCATCGGTGAGCCGGGCGTCGGCAAGACCGCGATCGTGGAGGGGCTGGCCGGCCGCATCGTGCGCGGGGACGTGCCCGAGGGGCTGAAGGATAAGCGCGTGGTTGCGCTGGACATGGGCTCGCTCATCGCGGGCGCGAAGTACCGCGGCGAGTTCGAGGAGCGGCTTAAGGCCGTGCTCAAGGAAGTGACGGACGCGGCCGGGCAGGTCATCCTGTTCACCGACGCCCAGGGACAGATCGTCGTCTTCCTGGATGAGCTGCATACCGTCGTCGGGGCGGGCGCGGCCGAGGGCGCCATGGACGCCAGCAACATGCTCAAGCCGATGCTGGCGCGCGGGGAGCTGCACGCGATCGGCGCGACGACGCTGGACGAGTACCGCAAGTATATCGAGAAGGACCCCGCGCTGGAGCGCCGCTTCCAGCCGGTCATGGTCGAGGAACCGTCGGTCGAGGACACCATCTCCATCCTGCGCGGGCTGAAGGAACGGTACGAGGTGCACCACAATGTGCGCATCACGGACGGCGCGGTCATCGCGGCCGCGACGCTGTCGCACCGCTACATCTCCGACCGGTTCCTGCCCGATAAGGCGATCGACCTCATCGACGAGGCCGCAAGCCGGCTGCGCATGGAAATCACGTCGGACCCGGCGGAGCTGGACGAAATCAAGCGCCGGGTGATGCAGCTCGAAATCGAGCGCGAGGCGCTGAAGAAGGAGAGCGATGAGGCCTCCAAGACCCGGCTGGCGACGCTGGAGCGCGAGCTGGCCGACCTGCAGGAGGAACAGCGCAGCCTGGACGCACGGCTGAACCGCGAGCGCGAGGTCATCGCGCACGTCGCAGAGGTCAAGCAGCAGATCGAGAATACGCGGCACGACATCGAGACCGCGCAGCGGCAGTACGACTACAACCGCGCGGCAGAGCTGCAGTACGGCAAGCTGGCCGAGCTGGAGCGTGCACTGGCGGATGCCGAGGCGCAGTTGAGCGAGATGCAGCGCCGCGGGATGCTCCTCAAGGAGGAGGTCGGCGCGGAAGAGGTGGCCGGAGTCGTCGCAAGCTGGACGCACATCCCGGTGTCGAAGCTGCTCGAAGGCGACATCCAGAAGCTGCTGAAGATGGATGAGCGGCTGCACGAGCGGGTCGTCGGCCAGGATGAGGCCGTCCAGGCGGTTGCGAACGCGGTGCGGCGGGCGCGGGCGGGCCTGCAAGACCCGAACCGGCCCATCGGCAGCTTCATCTTCCTGGGGCCGACCGGCGTCGGCAAGACGGAGCTGGCCCGCGCGCTGGCCGAGTTCCTGTTCGACGACGACAGCGCGATGATCCGCATCGACATGTCCGAGTACCAGGAACGCCATACGGTGAGCCGGTTGATCGGTGCGCCGCCCGGCTATGTCGGGTACGACGAGGGCGGGCAGCTCACGGAGGCGGTCCGGCGCAAGCCGTACAGCGTGGTGCTCTTCGACGAGATCGAGAAGGCGCACCGCGAGGTGTTCAACACGCTGCTGCAGCTGCTGGACGACGGCCGGCTGACCGACGGGCACGGCCGCACCGTGGACTTCAAGAACACGGTCGTCATCATGACGTCGAACACCGGCAGCCAGTACATCAACGATCCGGCGCTGACCGACGAGCAGCGTCGCGAGCGGGCGCTGAACGCGCTGCGCGGGGAGTTCCCGCCCGAGTTCCTGAACCGCGTGGATGACATCATCGTCTTCCACAGCCTGACGAAGGCGGACCTGGTGCAGATCATCGAGATTCAGTTGCAGCGGCTGGCGAAGATCCTGGCGGGCCAAGGCCTCAACCTGGAGCTTTCGGAGGCGACCATCGTGTTCCTGGCCGAGAAGGGGTACGACCCGGCGTATGGCGCACGGCCCCTCAAGCGGGCCATCCAGGAGCACCTGCAGAACCCGCTGTCGCTGGCGCTGTTGAGCGGCCAGTTCCGGCGCGGTGACACCATCCTGGCCGACGTCGAAGGCGGGAAGGTTGTATTCGCCAAGCAGGTCGAGGCGGAAGTGGTTGCTTGAGCTTAGGACTGTGACTTACAGCACTCAGCAGTTTTGTGAAGGATAATGCAAGCATCGATGGTTGACCGAACATGACCGGTGTATGAAAGGAAGTTTATATGGCAATGCAATATCCTGAACATCGCGAGCACATTCAGGAGCTCGTGGCACAACTCGGCAAAGAGATCCCCGGCACGATGGCCGCTTTCGGCCAGCTGCACAAGGCTGCGGCTGCGGAAGGTGCGCTCTCGCCGAAGGAGAAGGAGCTGATCGCGCTCGGTATCGCAATCGCATTGCGGTGCGACGGTTGCATCGCCTACCACGTGCATGACGCCATCAAAGCGGGTGCGACCCGCGAGGAAATGGTGGAGACGATCGGTGTGGCCATCCTGATGGGTGGCGGTCCTTCGCTCATGTACGGCGCAGAGACTTTCGAGGCTATCGAGCAGTTCCTGGCGCGCTGACACAGCCGAAATCCGATGCTGCGACGCGCAATGTGAAGAAAGGAGAGGCGGTCCCGCAGGCTGCCTCTCCTTTTTGTATGTGCTCACAGCAGATGCAGAGACTGGATTACAGACTTTGTAATCTATCTGTTATATTTATCTAATGTATCCTTTAGCAATTTCAGCTATACAATAGTAACAATCCTGGGGTGCTAGCGCCCTCAGCCCGGAGGTACAATGGGAAGGGTCCGTATACCGTCAATACCATCATCAGAAATCACGCCCGAGCACGTCTACCTGAACCGGCGGCAGTTCATGCGCGGGGTCGGGCTGGCAACGGGCGCGCTGGCGCTGGCCGCATGTGGGACGCCGGTTGCGGCGCCCCCGCCCACAGCGACGCCGGCCGCCGGTGCAACGCCCGACGCAGATGCGCCGGCGCCATCCGTTCCGGCGTCGCTGCTGCCCGCGGCGACCGCTGAGCCGCAGGCCAGCCAGAACATGGACGAGCTGGGCGATGCGCTCACCACGCACGAGGCCGTCACCACTTACAACAACTTCTACGAGTTCGGCCTCGACAAGGGGGACCCGGCGTTCCTGGGCGCTCACCTCAAGCCGGCGCCCTGGACCGTGGAGGTGGGCGGGCTGGTCAACCGGCCGCAGACCTTCGGCGTCGAGGACCTCGTCCGCCAGTTCCCTTCGGAGGAACGCATCTACCGGCTCCGCTGCGTCGAGGCCTGGTCGATGGTCATCCCCTGGCTCGGCTTCCCGCTGCGCAAGCTGCTGGAAGCGGTCGAGCCGCAGGCCAGCGCGAAGTACGTGCGCTTCGAGACCCTGGTGGACCCCTTGCAGTTCCCGCTGCAGCGCAGCCAGTGGTTCGAGTGGCCCTATGTCGAGGGGCTGCGGCTGGACGAGGCGATGAACGATCTCACGCTGATGTCCGTCGGCCTGTACGGCAAGCAGCTCCTGCAGCAGAACGGCGCGCCGCTGCGCCTGGTCGTGCCCTGGAAGTACGGGTTCAAGAGCATCAAGTCCATCGTCAAGATCGACCTGGTGGACTACGAGCCCGCCTCCTTCTGGATGATCTCTGCGCCGGAGGAGTACGGCTTCTACGCCAACGTCAACCCGGAAGTCAATCACCCGCGCTGGTCGCAGGCTACCGAACGGCGCATCGGTGAGACCGGGCGCCGCCCCACGCTGATGTTCAACGGGTACGCCGAGCAGGTGGGCGACCTCTATGCCGGGATGGACTTGCGGAAGAACTATTGATGCCCAGGTTTGCCCGCTACCAGCTCCTCGTGCACCTGGCCGCGCTCGCACCGCTGGCCTGGCTGGTGTATGACGCGCTCGCGGGCAACCTGTCGGTCAATCCCATCCAGGATATCGAACAGCGCACGGGCCGCTACGCCATGATACTGCTGACGGCCTCGCTGAGCTGCACCCCCCTGCACATCCTGTCCGGCTGGCCGCCCCTATTGCGCTGGCGGCGGCCGCTGGGGCTGTACGCGTTCGGCTACGCGCTGCTTCACTTCCTGACGTTCATCGGCCTGGATTACGGGTTCGACCCGGCTCTGCTGTGGGCGGACGTGGCGGGCAAGCGGTATATCTTCGTGGGTGCGGCGGCGCTGGTGATTCTCCTGCTGCTCGCAGCCACTTCGACGGATGGCTCCAAGCGGCGGCTGGGCAAGGCGTGGAAGCGGCTGCACCGGTGGGCCTATGCGGCGGGGGCTCTGGTCATCGTGCATTATATCTGGGCGGCGAAGACCGATGCGCAGGCGCTGGCCTGGGGAGCGGTGATTGGAGTGGGATTCGTGCTGCGGCTGCCGCCGGTGCGCCGGGCTTTCGTCCGGCTGCGGGGCCGCCGGCGGGCGGAACCGGAGGCCAAACGCCGTGTCGCGGGCGGTCCGGTGTAGCCAGCGCGTTTGAAAAATAATATACACTTTACTTGTTATGCGCAGGCGGCCAACTTCTGCTGCCGCGCCAGCAAGCTCCGCAGTGTGAAGTACGAATTATTGGACTTTGACAGAGACCTTCGAGGACTAGCAGTCCTCGAAGGTCCGGCATGAAAGTTTAGGCTACGCCGGTCAGCGCGGCCAGCTCGCTGAGGGTGGCGGCCGGGTCGCGGAAGTGCACGCCGGACATCCCCACGGCCCGGGCCCCCTCGACGTTCTCCGCCACATCGTCCACGAAGACGGCCTCGTGCGGCTGGACGCCGGCGCGCGCCAGGGCCACGTGGAAGATGCGCGGGTCGGGCTTCATCACGCCCTCCTCCGCCGAGATGGTGACGCTGTCGAAGTGCGGGAGGACGGGGTAGACCTCCGTGAAGATGTGGCGCGCATTATCGCCTGCGTTACTGAGCAGGCCGAGGTGATAGCCCGCCGCGCGCAGCCTGTCGATGTACGCGATCAGGTCGAGATCGAGCAGATCGTTGCGAAAGAAATCGGCCCGGAACTGCACCAGCGTGGCATCGTCGACCGCCAACTGCTGACCGATCCAGCGCCAGTGGTCCGCATCCGTGATCCAGCCGTGCTGGACCGCGCGGCCGCGCTCGCCGTCGAACACGATGGTGGAGGCCCCTCCGGGGACCAGGCCCAGCCGCTGCTCCCAGCTCGCGCGCAGGCGCTGGTCGTGCGTGCGCACGAGCACGCCGCCGAAATCGAAAATCACAGCCTTCAGGGACATTTCCGCTCCTCAAACCGCCAGGGCATATCCAGCCGGGGCGCCATCAGCGGCGCAACGTCCGCCTGGGATTGCCCCAGCGCCTCGGCATAGACGTGCAGCGTCTCATCCACGATGGTTTGCCAGGAGAACCGCTGCGCCCACTGGGCGGCCTGCCGGCCCAACTGGCGGCGCAGCTCCGGATGGTCCAGCAGCAGCCCCAGCTTGTAGGCCATCTCGTCCACATTGCCCTGCGGCACGAGGTAGCCGTTGTACCCGTCCGCAATGTTGAGGGACAGCCCGCCGACGTCGGACGCAATCACGGGCGTGCCGCAGGCCATGGCCTCCAGCGCGACCATGCCGAACGACTCGTAGTACGACGGCACGACCACCACCGACGCAGCGTTGTAGTAGTTCACGAGCGTGTCCTGGTCGCGCGAGCCGAGGAAGGTCACCAGGTCACCGATGCCGAGCGATTCGCGCAGCGCCTGCAGCCGGAGCAGCTCGCTGTCGGTCGCAGGGTCGCCCGCACCGCCGATGATGCTGAGGCAGACCTTCGAGCGCAAAGCCGGCCGGCGCTCGATGACCTGCGCCATCGCCAGGATCAGGTTGTCGATCCCCTTGATGGGCTGGATGCGGCCCACGAACAGGATCATGTGCTGATCGGGCGGCAGGCCCAGGCTGGCGCGTGCATCTTCACAGGGCACGGGGCGGAACAGGTCGAGGTCGACGCCGGGGGGCACGATCACGATGTTGGCGGGGTCCGCGGCGTACAACTGCTGCATCTGCTCGCGTTCGAGGGTCGTCGCGGCCACCACCCGGTCGGCGAAGCGCATGATTTCGCCCTCGCAGATGGCGCGTTGTTCCGGCTCCAGCTCCGCGGGCGACTGCGCCACCTGGTTCTTGAGGCGGGCCAGCGTGTGAAACATGTGCACGATCGGCGTGCCCCAGACCTGGCGCAGGCGTTCTGCAGCCAGCGCAGAGAGCCAGTAATGGCTGTGCAGCACGTCGTAGCGGATGCCCTCGGCGTGCGCAAACGCCAGGATCCCCGTCACGAACTCGTCGAGGTGATTGTAGATCAGGTTCTTGTTGTAGGGCTGCTGCGGCCCCGCGGGCAGGTGGATGACGCGCGCCTGGTTGCCCAGGCGGCGGCTGATGCGCGGGATGGCGGGGTCCTGGGAACGGGTGAATACGTCCACCGCCAACCCCCGGCGGCCAAGTTCGCGCGCCAGCTCCCGCACGTAGACGTTCATGCCGCCGGTTTCCTTGCCGCCCAGGGTGGCAAGCGGGCAGGTGTGGACGCTCAGCATGGCGATGCGCTGCAATGGGTTCGCGGGCATGGTCGACATCGATCCCCCTCCCAGGTTTTACAGGCAGGACTCGAGGCCTGCTTTGTGTGTTAAGTATACGTGAGGCCGGATGCGACGTCAACCTGCGTGGGCCGCTCGTTTGTGAATGTGATAACAAGCATAGTGGTATATTTGCGCTTTTTCGCACATAGTGGTATCCTATGGTCACTGCCAGTCGATGTAAGAGACTATTTGCTGAGGTGTGGAGCGGAGCATCCTCAGATGCGGAGCGGACCCTGCAAGGAGATACGGGCCTGTCCGCATTTGAGAATGCGGTCTCCCCACTTCAAGCAGCTTCCAGGAATGAGAGGGGCTCGATTGAGTCACTTAGCGGATTTAGGCCTGAAGCCGTTGTGCCGGGCCATGATATTTGTGATAGTATTAGCTATCGCAGCCGGCTGCGTGCCAGTGGCCCCCGCGACTCCACTGGCAGAGTCGACGCCGGCGCGCACGCTGGTGATCTATGCACCGGCGACACCTGCGTCCATTCCCGTCCTGCTGGCTGCCCGCCACATCGAAGGCGCGGAAGTCACCATCTTCGCCAACCACGCGCAGGCCAACGCCCAGTTTCTGCGGGGCGAGGTCGACATCCTGGTCACGGGCCTATCAGTTGGCCTCGAGCTGTTCAATAACGGCGCGCCGGTTCAGGTCATCGACTCCTATGTGGCCGGCATGACCTACCTCGTCACGCGCGGGCAGCCGGTCGAGTCCGTGAGCGAGCTGCAAGGCCGGTCGGTCTACCTGCCCTTCGAGGGGTCACCCACCGAGGAGGTCACGCGTTTCTTCGTCGAGCAGGCCGGCCTGGAGTGGCAGACTGATGTCCAGCCCATCTATGCGCCCTTCACGTCTTCCGTCGAGCTGCTGAAGCAGGGGCGGGCGGATGTGGTGGTCCTCCCGGAGCCGTTCGTCTCGCTGATCGAGGGCCAGCCCGACCTGCACGTCTCGCTCAGCTACCGTGAACTGTGGGACACGCTGGCCGGGTCGAGCAGCGGCTACCCGCAGGTGACGCCTTTCGTCACGCGCGAGTGGGCGGCTGCCAACGCCGGCCTCGTGGCCCGCTTCAACGAAGAAATCGAGGCTGCGCTGGCGTCCATGGAGGCCGGCCCTGCCGGAGCCGTCGCACAGACCCACGCAGCCCTGGGACTGCCCGAGCCGGTGCTGGCTGCGGCGCTGAGCCGCACCGACTTCGCCTACATCGGCGGCGCTGACCTCGCTGAGGCGATACGCGGCTACTACGAGGCTATCGGGAAGCCGCTGGATGCTACCTACGATGCGTTTTTCTACCGCGACAGCACGCGTACTGCGCAATAATCTCGCCGGGCTGGCCCTGCTGCTGGCCGCCTGGCTGGTCGCGGCAGGGTTCTTCCCGGACTACATCCTGCCGTCGCCGGCAGCGGTCTGGCACACGGCGCCGGCCATCCTGGACGCCGGCTTTGCGCCGCATCTTGCGCTGACCGTGCAGCGGCTGCTCATCGGGTTCGCGCTGGCGTTCGGCACCGGCTCCGCCGCCGGCATCCTGGCGTTTACGCTGCGGCTGACAGGGGCGCTCAGCAGCGCAATGGTGGCCCTGCAGGCCATGCCGGGGGCCATCCTGGGCGTCATCCTGCTGCTCATCTTCGGCATCGGGGAATGGGTGCCCATCGCACTGGTCGCCCTGCTGACACTGCCGACGATCGCCATCAACACGGCCAATGCGCTGGCCCGGCGCGATCTCAGGCTGGAGCAGTATATGCGGTCTGCAGGCGCGCGGCGGCGTGACCTGGTGCGATATCTGTATGTGCCCGCGCTGGTGCCGACCTTCCAGAGCAACCTGAGCCTCGGGTTCGGGCTGGGCATCAAGGTCGTGGTGCTGGGCGAGTTCATCGGCAGCCAGGCCGGGCTGGGCTATCTGCTGAACGTGGCAATGATCCGGTTTGCCATGCCCGCGGTGCTGGTCTACCTGTGGGTCATCCTGCTTATGACGGCGCTGTTCGAAGCGGGGCAAAGCCTGTTCTTCGACCTGTTTCTGGGCAAGTACTTCTATCCATCATGAAGACTGACGCACTCGCCGCTGACATCCTCGTGGTGGATGGGCTGACCAGGCGGTTCGGCACAGCCGGGCCGCCGGTCATTGAGAACCTGTCCTTTGCCATCCCGCGCGGCGGACGGGTGGCCCTGTTTGCCCCGACGGGGGCAGGCAAGAGCACCCTGATCAACATTCTGACGGGACTCGAGCGCGCCGACAGCGGGAGCTTTACGGTGGCCGCCCGCCGTCCCGCTACGGTCTTTCAGGAGCCCCGGCTGTTGCCGCACATGACGGTCGAGGAGAACATCCTGCTGCCGGTCCGTATGCGACGCACGCCGCTCTCGCCGGCCCTGCTGGCCCGTTATGCGGGCTGGCTGGCGGTGTGTGACCTGACAGCGTACACGAAGCACTACCCGTATCAGCTCTCCGGCGGCATGAAGCAGAAGGTGGCGCTCATACGCGGCTTTCTCACCGAGCCGGATTTTGTGATGCTGGACGAGCCCTTTAAGTCGCTGGATTCGCGTGCCAAACAGCACATCGTCAATCACATCCTGGCGACGTATCCGGGCATCAGCCTGCTGTTCGTCACGCACGCCATCGAAGAGATTCCGTTGCTGGCCCAAACGCTGTTGCGTTTTCGGGAGGGCCGGCTGGCAAGCTACAGCCTGCACGACGCAGCACGAATCGATACTACACTTATGGAGGCCCTTTATGCCCAGAGTGAATCCTAAGCCGCTGGAACGGGTGTTGCCGCCCGAGACCTATGCCGAGCTGGATGCCTTCATCGCCATGCTGCACCTGGATCGTGACGATGAACGCCGCAAGGAAGCGCTGATCCAGGTCTTGCACAAAGCCCAGCACCTGTTCGGATTCCTGCCGGAAGAGGTTCAGCTCTACATCGCCGACGCCTTCGCCGTCAGCCATGCTGAAGTCTCCGGTGTCATCAGTTTTTACAACTACTTCACCACGACCCCCAAGGGTAAGTACCAGATCAACGTCTGCCTGGGGACGGCCTGCTACGTCAACGGCGCGGAGAAGGTGCTGCAGGAGTTCGAGCACGTCCTCGGCATCCGCTCCGGGCAGGTGACGGAGGACGGCAAGTTCTCCATCGAGAGCCTGCGCTGTGTGGGCGCGTGCGGCCTGGCGCCGGTCGTGACCATCAACGACAAGGTATATGGCAAGGTGCAGCCGGGCAAGGTCCAGGAGATTCTGGAGCACTACCTGGTAGAAGTCGTTGGAGAGGAGGCTCCGGTCTATGCTTAAAGAACTCACTTCCCCCATCACCTCCTATCCGGGGCTGCTGGCTGTGCACGCGCGCTGCAAGCCGCTGCTGGACAGCCGGCTGCAGACGGGCGGCTCCCTGGGGCGCCGCCAGATCCTGGTCTGCGGCGGTACAGGCTGCCATGCCTCCGAGAGCGCGCAGATTCTGGAGAACTTCCAGCAGCAGATTGCGAGCCAGGGCTTGAGCACCGTCGTGAAGGCCTCGGCCACGGGTTGCTTCGGGTTCTGCGAGAAGGGGCCCATCGTCAAGGTGTTCCCCGACGACGTCTTCTACGTGCAGGTCAAGCCGGAGGATGTCGAGGAAATCATCGACGTACACATCGTCGGCAACCAGCGGGTCAAGCGCCTGCTGTACGAGGAGCCGCAGCTCAAGGCCAAGGTCGAGACGCAGCACGCGATGTCGTTCTACCGCAAGCAGCAGCGCATCGCCCTGCGCAACTGCGGCCTGATCAACCCGGAAGATATCGACGAGTACCTGGCGACCGGCGGCTACCTGGCCCTCGGCAAGGCGCTGGCGGAGATGACGCCTGAGGCGGTCATCGATGTGATGAAGCGCTCCGGGCTGCGCGGCCGCGGCGGCGCAGGCTTCTCCACCGGCCGCAAGTGGGAGTTCGGCCGCAGCTATGCCGGCGATGAGAAGTTCATCATCTGCAACGCGGACGAGGGCGACCCCGGCGCATTCATGGATCGCTCCATCATGGAAGGCGATTCGCACAGCGTCATCGAAGGGATGGCCATCGCGGGGTACGCCATCGGCGCGCACCGCGGCTACGTCTACATCCGGGCCGAGTATCCGCTGGCCGTCAATCGCCTGCAGATTGCGCTGGCCCAGGCGCGCGAGCGCGGGCTGCTCGGCCAGAACATCCTGGGGTCGGGGTTTGATTTCGACATCCAGGTCAAGCTGGGCGCGGGCGCATTCGTCTGCGGCGAGGAGACCGCGCTGATCCACTCCATCCAGGGCGAGCGCGGCGAGCCGCGCACCAAGCCGCCCTTCCCCGCGCAGAGCGGCCTGTGG
>CAZTMA010000105.1:0-19491 GCA_964614645.1 uncultured Anaerolineales bacterium | reverse complement strand
TAGAACTCGACCAGCCGGTCGCGCGTGATGGCCCGCAGCGAGGCCCGCGTGCCGAGCATGTCCCGGCCCAGCGGGTGCTGGCCGTACATCAACTCACGGAATGCGCGGCCCGCCATCTGCCGAGTGTCGTTCTCGCGCTCCGCCAGCGCGGTCATGCGCAGCCCGCGCACCCGGTCCACATACTCGACAGGGAAGGCCGGCGCACGCAGTTCCTCGGCCACGATATCCAGCACCAGGTCCAGGTCCTCGGCCAGCGATTTGGTGGAGAAGTTGGTGATGTGGCGGTCGGGGCTAAACCCGATGGACGCGCCCACCGACTCAATGGCTTCGTTGATCTCCGCAAAAGTGCGCGTGCGCGTGCCGCGGCTCAGCATGGAAGTCACGAACGAGGCCAGGCCGGGCACCTCCGCCGGCTCATCCAGGTTGCCGACAAGCAGATAGCCTTCCACGACGACCGACGGCGCGCTCCAGTTCTCGCGCGCCAGTACCGTGATGCCGTTGGGCAACTGCGTCCGCAGGACATCGTCGGGACCGGGCAGAGATGAAGGGGCCGTCCCGCGGCCGGGCTGAGTGCGGTGCACCTGAGCGATACGAGTGTTATGCATCAAAGACCTCCTCAGCCAGTCCTGCGTCATCTGTCAAGGTCACGTCATCTGTCACGTTTTCGTCATCGGCCGCCGTTTCAGCCGTCACATCGCCGTTCTGTTGGGGCGTGTACCAACCGACATTGCGCCGTGTCGGCTTGAAGTACTGCTGCGCCACGCGCTGGATATCCTCGACCGTCACGGCCAGGACGCGTTCCATGAAATTCTCGAACCAGTCGATGTCCGCGATGATCTCGCTGAAGCCCAGCCAGTAACCCTGGTCCGTCACGCTTTCGCTCGAATAGGCGAACTGGGCGCGCGTCTGCTTGATCGCCTTTGCCAGCTCCGCCTCGCTGACCGGCTCGTTCATCACCCGGTCGATCTCGGCCATCAGCGCGTCCTCGACCTCTGCCAGCGTGCGGCCCTCGCGCACCGTCGCAGAGAAGCTGAACAGGTAGGGATCAATCGTGGACGTGAGGGCACAATCCGCATCCGACGCCAGCTCCGTCTCGACGAGCGCCTGGTACAGGCGCGAGCTGCGATTGGTCGTGCCACCGCCCCATAGCGACATGCCCTTCGCGCCGCCCAGAATGGTCCCAAGAATCACCATCGGGTAGTAGTCGGGACTCGTGGCCGGCGGCGCATGGTAGCTGACCTCCAGGTACGAAGTCGTGCCCGGTCCCTCGACGATCACGCGGCGCTGGCCGCGCTGGGGCGGCTCCTTGGCCGTCACCGGGGGGATGGACGGGCCGGGCGGAATCGTCCCGAATAGCTCCTGGATGCGTGCCAGCATCGCCTCTGCATCGAAGTCGCCGGCCAGCGCCAGCACCGCGTTGTTGGGCGCATAGTAGACCCGATAGTATTCGTAGAGCTGCTCGCGCGTCATAGTCTCCAGGTCGCATTGCCAACCAATCACCGAATGGTGGTAGGAGTGGGCCTGGAAGGCCGCAGCCTGCAGCGCCTCGCCCAGCAGGAACCCGGGGTTATTCTCGTTCCCCTGCCGCTCCGAAATAATGACGGTGCGTTCCAGTTCGGTCTCGGCGGGGTCGAACACCGCATTGACCATCCGGTCTGCCTCGACGCGGAGCGCCAGATCGATGCGATCGGCGGGGAGCGTCTCGAAGTAGGTGGTGAAGTCGATCCATGTCATGCCGTTGAACATGCCGCCTTCGCGCGCGATGGCCTTGTCGAACTCGCCTTGCGGGAAGGCCGGCGTGCCCTTGAACAACATGTGTTCCACCCAGTGGGAGATACCGGTGATGCCGGCGCGCTCGTTGCGGCTGCCGACCCGATACCACATCCAGAAGCTGGCAACGGGTGCATGGTGCATCTCGCGCAGCAGCACAGTCAGTCCATTATCGAGTATGGTCTTGCGGATGGGGATGAGTGGGTCCACTTGATCTCCTGATAGGTAACACCGCAGTAGCTAAGAAACATGAAGGACGAAAAGCAAAGCTCTCGTCCTCCAGGTCAGTCACAAGATCCGAAACCACGAATGTCAGGCGAGCAGCAAAAGAAGCTTACTCCTCGACCGGATTCGAGCAATTGTACCCGCGACCGATGCCGCGGTACAGGAATCCTGCTTCCCACATCGTCTGCGGCTCATAGACGTTGCGCCCGTCGATGACGACCGGCGTGCGCATCAGCGACCGGATGCGCGGCAGGTCCAGGTGCTTGAACTCGTTCCACTCGGTCACGAGGACCAGTGCATCGCTGCCCTCAGCCAGTTCATACGGCCCGGGAGCCAACTCGATTTCAGGTGCGACGCGCTCCGCTACGTTCATCGAAACGGGGTCATACGCCCGCACGGTCGCGCCTTCGCGCAGCAGGATGTTGGCAATTTCGACCGCAGGCGCGTCGCGCATGTCGTCGGTGTTGGGCTTGAACGCCAGGCCCAGCATCCCGATGCGCTTGCCGTTCAACGTGCCCAGCAACTCCCGCAGCTTATGCACGATCAGGCGGCGCTGGTCGCGGTTGATGTCCATGACTGCGCGCAGCAGCGCCGGGTGCGCGCCGTGCAGCAGGCCCATGTACTCGAGCGCCTTGACGTCTTTCGGGAAGCACGAGCCCCCGTAACCCACCCCCGCGTCGAGGAAGGCGCGGCCGATGCGCTTGTCATAGCCCATACCCGCGGCGACTTCCTTGACATCTGCGCCGAGCTTCTCGCAGATGGTGGCAATCTCGTTGATGAAGGAGATGCGCGTGGCGAGAAACGCGTTCGACGCGTACTTGATCATCTCGGCAGTGCGCAGGTCGGTGAGGACGATCGGCGCGCGCAGCGGCAGGTGCAACTGGGCCACCTTCTCCGCTGCGTCGCGGTCCAGTGAGCCGAGCACCACGCGGTCAGGACTCATGAAATCGGCCAGCGCCGAACCTTCCCGCAGGAACTCGGGGCAGGAGACGACCGAGAAGGGGACATTGTTGACCTGGTGCTTGCGGATGATGTCTGCCACCCAGTCGCCCGTCCCGACGGGGACAGTGCTCTTGTTGATGATGATGAGCGGGTGGTCCATCTTCTCAGCGATGGTCTCCGCGGCCATGCGCACGTACTGCAGGTCGGCCTCGCCGTCCACACCCGAGGGCGTGCCGACCGCGATGAAGACGAACTCCGCGTCAGCCAGCCCCTCCTCATAGGATGTCGTAAAACAAAGCCGGCCGGCCGCCACATTGCGCCGGACCACCTCTTCCAGCCCTGGCTCGAAGATGGGTACCCCGCCCCTATTGAGCAGGTCGATCTTCTCTTCGCTGATGTCGATACAGCAGACATGGTTGCCCAGGTCAGCAAAGCATGTCCCCGTCACCAGGCCGACATAGCCCGTCCCGATCACTGCAATGTTCTTCATGGTGCCTGTAATTCCTCGTTATGCTTTCTATCAAAATCGCGCCACTTCACGCCTTCACGCCACATGTAATAGCCGCCCAGCAGCGTGATAGGGAACCAAAGCGCCGCGTGCAGCACAATAGTATAGCCGAAGGCGAGCCCATAGTCCACTCCCAGCGCCTCCAGGACGCGTGCGCCGATCTCGAACGTTCCGATGTAGCCCGGCGCCGACGGCAGCGTGGTCGTGAGATTGACGACACCGTTCATCAACATGAGGCCGATGAAGCTAATGGTGAAGCTGAACGCGTGCATGACGAACCAGTACTTGACGGTCTCCAGCAGCCAGATGACAATCGACGTCACGAAGACCATCAGCACGTCGCGGCCGCTCCGCAGGAAATGCAGGCCCTCCAGAAAGCGCGCGTAGAAGCCATCCAGCGGGCCGCGCAGCCGGGCCGGAATCAGGCGGTCCGCGAAGAAACGGTAGACGGCCGAGGCGCGCCGCTCATCGAAGACCATCCATAAGAAGAAAGCCAGCGCGGCAAAGAAGGCAACGCTTGCCACAATCACCGTGACCCGGTAGACGGGTGGGATGTGTTCTGCGCCGACGAACGGCAACGCGAAGAAGACGAACAGCAGCATAACCAGTCCGTCAAAGACGCGCTCGACGATAATCGTCGCCAGCGACGCGCTGACGCTGACACCCTCGTTCCGGCGGAGCACGAACGCCCGGATGACTTCGCCCGCGCGCGCCGGATAGACGTTATTGCCGAAATAGCCGATACAGACTACGGGGAAGAGCGCAGCCAGCGAGACTGGCTTCAGCGGCCGCAGGAGGTAGTGCCAGCGCCAGGTGCGCGCCCAGACCGCACCGAAGTAGACCACGATGCCGGGCAGGATCCAGCCGTAATTCGCCTGACGGAGATACTGGCCGAGTTCATCGAGATGCAGCCCGCGCAGGGAGAGCCAGATAAAGAACAGACTGACGAGCAGGCCGAAAAGAACCTTCCACCGCCTGCGAATGAAATTCTGCATCAAATCTCTCGAAGATGTGCTGATGACCCATGGCTATTGATAACATCGGGCGGGACACGGCTGGATTGCCCGTGCGCCCGCCCGATCCGGTGGCTGATATCCCGCGCCAGCGGGGACTACGCCTCGACTGGCGCAGGCGCAGCCATGGTCATGCCCGTCTTGCCCAGGACCTTCTCCAACGCCATGGTGTGACTGCAAACCCCGCGCTGCATATAGAAATCACACTCGCACTTCCAAGCGCCTTGCTCGAAAACTACGTGATACGTTTGATGTTTGCCTTTGAACAGGACCTCGACGCCCGCGATTTCCATGCGCTCGGGTTCTTGCGCATACTCGCGGGCCTTGCTGATCTTGGCGATCATCGCCGAATCCATGAGCAGGCCTCCTTTAGATAGGCGTACCAGAATAGACCTGACCGCTCAGGTCAAAGACACAAAAAGCACCGCAGCGTCAGACGCCTCGGTGCTTTGACAGAATTGCAGCATGAGGGCCCATCATTTCGCTTGTGACACCCTCCAGTGGACTGTGAGAACCCACAGACATCGGTTCTCTCTACTCCGAGTATACCTCCTCGGGCACCGAATGTCAAACAGAATTCCCCACCGCTCCCGTGACGATTCCCCTACTGCGCGGCCTGCGGCGTCAGGGCAGACTCGGAGCCGGCCAGCAGGTAGAATCGCACTCCCTGGACATCCTGCGCGACGAGCGTCAAACCGACGCCGCCCTGCCGTGTCCAAAGCTGGCGCGATGCCTCGGCTAACTGCTCGCTCAACGCCTGCTCTGCAGTATCGGAGAACAGGCCGAGCCGCGTCCACAGCAAGCCCTGGCGCAGCAATTCGACGCGCGCCTGCACGCCTTCGACCTCATCCAGCGTATCGAGTTGCTGGCCGTAGCCATTGATCAGGGCGGTGTAGACCTCGGCCAACTGGGCGTCGATGGCTGCCCCCTCCGTCTCCCACTCCGGAACGAGCAGCAGGCCATAGTCGCCGCGCGCAACCCGGGCCTTGATGGCCAGCCAGACAGCGCGGTCATGCAGGAGCGCCAGCCGGTCGGCCAGTTCCAGTGCTTCCGCGGTGTCGTAGAACGCGACGCGTGCGTCGTCCTCGTTCCGCAAGGCCTGGCTCAGGGCCTGGGCCAGCGTATCGCGCGTGCTCGGCCCGGCGGAGAGCCAGCGCGCCGCGAGGCCCGCCGCGGCCTGCTGGCGCGCAGCCAACGAGATCGTCACCGCGGTCGGCAGCGCCACGGTGCCGCGCAACGAGGGCAGCAGGGACGGCGGTGCGGCAACCACTACGCCGGGGCCTGCCGCATATTCCTCCAGCCGGCCTTCGATGGCCTGCGCCAGTTGAATGTCGTCCAGCTCCCGGTAACGCTGTGCGACCTGCGCGAGGAGATTGCGACGCTGCGCCGGCAGGAGCGTAAGACTGTAGCGGGCGATATTCTCAGCCTGGGCCAGGCTCAGCCGGGCAATCCAGCCCCGCTCGAGTTGGGCATAGCCGGCCGCCACTTGCAGCGAGATATCCGCACGGGCCAGGTCATTCAGTGTAGGGCCGAGACTCGCAAGGTCAAACGCGGCCTGGTAGCACACGCGTGCCCGCTCCGGGTCCCGCGCCTGCGCCTCGCGCGCCAGCAGGAGCCAGTTGCCGCCGCGCAGGCTGTCGGGAATGAGCAGGGCGTAAGCCAGCGTAGCGTAGGCGGTCTCCACTTCGCCCGCATCCAGCGCCGCGCGCACGACGCGATCGTCCGGCTCGCCAGCCAGCGTCAACACGGCGATATCGGGTGCAATGCCCTCTGAAGCTACAGCGGTGACGGGGTTGACCCAGGCGACGGTCTCGGCGGGCTGGCGCGACAGGAAGAAGTACGCGGCCAGCAGGCCCACGCCGGCCAAGGTCAGGAGCACAACGGCGCTGACCAGGAAGTATAGCAGCCGTCTCGAAGTGCGTTTGGGTTGCATGTGTCCTTATCGGAGGAATGGTTCGGCCTGCCCTTGTGGAGCAGATGTTGGCATGATAGCACAGGATGGGCTGGCAGCCTAGTTCAGGGGCGACCGTCATAAGCACTGCTGTGGTTGTTTTGCCTAAACCATTTGTGTGTGCTAGAATGCACTTCACTTTCCAGCAGACCGGTCTTCCTCGCGGGGTCTGCCTGTGAATGACTATTGCCTCGAGGCCATCCCTGGTTGTCAAACGCCCGAGGAATGACACGGCCTGGTTGAAGCTGCCGCCCTCCGGGTGTTCCGGAGGCGCCCTCAGCCCGCTGACATCAATCTCGTACAGGAGTACCGATAAAACACATGGCAGTTACCCACTATCCCAAGCAGTCCCGTCTTGCGACCTGGCTAGAGGGAAAGCGGAGCCGCCGCATACTAGATGTATTGCTGGTCGTGCTGCTGATTGCAGCACTGCTCCTCCCCCCTATCTCGCTGATCGACCGCGTGACTGATCTGGGCACAGCGCGGGTGCCAGAAACCGGCGGCACGCTGAGCGACCCGGATGGGACGCAGGTCATCTTCAGCCCCGGCACGATTGCGCGGCCTTTCCGCGCTGACCTCACTTCGATCCCGCGGGTGACCTTCCTGGAAGGCAGCGCGGGGGGTGACCTGCTCGATGCTGCGAAAGCCATCCCGCAGAACCTCGTTGCGAAGAGCCCCTTCTACCAACTGACCCTGCGGGGCGAGCCGCCAACGCAGTCCATGTGGGTGGCGCCGATCCCGAACGACAGCGAGCCATACGAGACGCTCGACGTCTACACCTGGGACAGCACGGCCAAGCAGTGGCAGTGGCTACCCCGCACCGTCATCAGCGAAGACGACCAGATCGAAAGCCGTGTCAACGCAGTGCCGACCTCGTTCATGATCGTGCAGACGAACCCCAAGCCTGCGCTCGTGGCGATGGACGCGGCCCTGGCTGGCAATCTGCCGGCGGACGGCAGCGGCGCAATCGCCGAAGTGCATCCGACCGGCCTGTATCTCGGCGGCAACGGCGCGATCGACGGCTCGGTGGACGCGACGTTCGACCAGCTGGGCGGCACATTCGCGGTCACGCCCGTCATCCGCAACTACGACGGCCCCATCGTCCGCACGGATCTCCTGGCGAACATGCTGGTGGACACGGCCCAGCGCGACGCGCACATCGATGCGCTGGTCAACCTGGCGGTGGGCAACCTCTATAAGGGTATCGACCTAGACTACCGCGGCCTGGACAAGAACCTGCGCGGCGAGTTCAACCAATTCCTCAAGCTCCTGGCCGACAAGCTGCACGCGCAGAACAAGCAACTCAGCGTGCGCGTGGAGCCAGCTTCACAGATTGCTGAAGACCGCTTCGACACGGGCGCGTATGACTGGCAGGCCATCGGCTTGCTGGCCGACACCGTGGGCATCCCGGCGCCGGTCGACCCGCGCGCGTATGCGCCCGGTGGGCAGTTCGACGCCCTACTGCGCTACGCCGTGGGCCAGGTGGACCGCTTCAAGATTCAGCCCATCTTCTCCGGCCGCAGCGTGGAGCTGGCCGGCAGCTATCTGCTACAGAAGAGCTACGGCGATGCGCTCCAGCCGCTCATCGGCCGGGTCGCCTCTGACCAGACCGTCGTCGAGCCGGGCCAGCCGCTCAATCTCGCGCTGGTCTCCAGCCGCCCGACGAGCGGCCTCGTGTACGATCCCAATATCGGCGCTTATGTCTATCGCTATCAGGATGACCAGGGCAATGCTCGCACGGTCTGGCTCGAAAACTCGGCCAGCCTGAGCCACAAGCTCGAAATCCTCAAGCGCTATAACCTGCAGGGCTTCACGGTCGAGAACGTCCCCGGCGACGGACTGGATACGGACCTCTGGTCGCTGATGCGCAGCTACCAGCAGGGCCAGGCCCAGGAGTTCCAGAGCGACTTCCTGGTCGAGTGGACCATCAAGGACGCGAACGGCGAACTGGTGAGCCAGGTCCGTCCGCTGGCCGACCCGAACCTCGTCATGGCCGCGCCGGATGCGCCGGGCGCCGTGCAGGTGGAGGTTTCCGTCAAGGATCGCGGCCAGGTGCTCGCCCAGCCCGAGGGCCAGGCGTTCATGGTTGCTACCTATACGCCTGTGCCCACGCCGACGCCTGAGTTTACGCCCACCCCATCGCCCAGCCCCACGCCGGAATTTGCGGAGCTGGTCGCCAACTCCAATGCCAACGTGCGCTCCGGTCCGGGCACGGACTACCCGCGGGTCGGCACGTTGCGCGGCGGCGCGACCTATCGAATCACGGGCCAGAATGACAACGGCTCCTGGTGGCAGATTAACTACGACAACGGCACGGCCTGGGTCACTGGCGAACTCGTGACCATCCGCGGCAACTCCGAATCGGTGGCAATCGTTGAGGTCGCGCCTCCGCCAACCCCGGCACCCGTGGCTGCGGCGCCTGCAGCCGCGCCGGCTGCTGCGGCAGCTGCACCTGCAGCTGCGCCCTCCTACCCGCGGGCCCCCGGCACATTCGGCTACGGCGTACAGGCGCAGGTCTACGGCGGCGCGGACCTGGGCTACATTGTCAACGCCACCCGCAACATGGGCTTCAACTGGGTCAAGTTCCAGCTCCCCTGGAAGGACTTCGAGGGCAGCAAGGGCGCCTATGGCTGGGGCGGCATGGATCAGATCGTGGACACGCTGCGCGGCGGCGGACTGAACATCCTGGCATCCATCGTGAAGGCGCCCAACTGGGCGCGGCCCGGCAACACCGACTTCAGCGTCGAAGGGCCAGCGGCCAACAACCAGGACTATGCGGACTTCGTCGGTGCATTTGCGGCCCACTACAAGGGCCGAGTGCAAGCCATCGAAGTCTGGAACGAACAGAACCTCTGGTACGAGTGGGGCCGCGAGCCGCTGGACCCGGGCCGTTACGTCGATATGCTGTGCAGGGCCTACCGGGCCATCAAGGCGCAGGACCCCGGCATGACGGTCGTGCTGGGCGCGCTGACACCGACCGGCGTCAACGACGGTTCCATCGCGATCGACGACGTCGCCTACCTGCAGCGGATGTATGCCGCCGGCGCGAAGAACTGCTTCGATGCGGTCGGCGCCCATCCCAGCGGCTACAACAACCCGCCCGATGCCAAGATGGGCTACAGCAACCCGGCTGAGCCCAGCTTCAAGAATCACCCAAGCTTCTTCTTCCGGGATACGATGGAACGTTACCGTGCGGTCATGGTCGCCAACGGCGACAGCGGCAAGCGTATCTGGCCGACGGAATTCGGCTGGGCCTCCGAGAGCAACCCGGTGCCCGGTTACGAGTATGCGCGTGACGTCACGCTGGATGAGCAGGCCCAGTACCTCGTCAAGGCTTATCAACTGGCGAAGTCGTGGGGCTGGGTTGGCCCGATGTTTGCCTGGAACCTCAACTTCGGCATCACCAACCCGGGCACGGAGCTGGCCGCGTTCGGCATCGCGGGCCGGCCCGCTGAAGCCGCTCTCGCGGGAATGCCCAAGTAATCTGAAGCAGGTGGGCGCCGCACGGCGTGCGGCGCCCACCCTTTTCTCCCTTTTACAAACCTGCCGCGGGCCACCTGACCCGCGTATCGCCCACAGCCGAACCAGAGGACTCCGGATGAAACCCGGCGTACTTTTTAGTTACCTCATGAGCCCGTGCCGCGGCCGCCTGCGCGGTCGCTGCATACCCGTTGTCCCCTCATACAACTCGCAATCCATACCACAACTATATCTTCTGGAGTGTCCATGATGCGCAACAGACCCGGCCAACCATCGCCCCACAGGCATCTCACGTTGTTTGTCGCAGTTGTCATGCTGGCGAGCCTGCTGCTGGCCGCCGTGCCGCCCGCGTATGCGGCCGAAGGCGGCCCCACAGCCACCGTCACCGGCAGTGTCGTCAACCTGCGCAGTGGGCCTAGCACGGCCTATGGCAGGATCGGCAGCACGAAGGCCGGCCAGACCTTCACCATCACCGGCAAGAGCGAGGCCGGCGGCTGGTGGCAGATCGACGCCAACGGCAAGACCGGCTGGATTTCCGGCTCGTATGTGAAGACGAGCGGCAGCCTTGACGGCCTGCAAGTCGTCAAAGTCGCCGCACCCCCCAAGGCGGCCAGCCAGAACGTCTCTGCCGGCGCCGCGCCGCGTCCCTCTGCGCCGGGATTCTTCGGCTACGGCATCCAGGTAGACCCCTACAACGACCTCGGTGGTGCAATCGATGGCACGAAGGGGCTGGGCTTTGGCTGGGTAAAGTTCCAGTTGCCCTGGAAGGACTTCGAGGGCGGCGGGCCAGGCCAGCGCAACTGGCCGGACAACATCATCGATGGGTTCCATGGCAACGGCATCCAGATTCTTGCCAGCATCGTCAAGGCCCCTCAATGGGCGCGGCCCGCGGGCACCGATCTTGGCGTCGAGGGGCCGCCCGCGGATCCCAACACCTATGCCAGCTTCGTCGGTGAGTTTGCGAGCCGCTACTGCGGCCGCGTGCAGGCTATCGAAGTGTGGAACGAGCAGAACCTCCACTACGAGTGGGGCAACGAAAAGCTGGATGCGGTCCGCTATGTGCGCCTGCTGGCCGCTGCCTACCGGTCCATCAAGGCCGCATGCCCCGGCATGATCGTGGTCAGCGGCGCGCCGACCCCCACCGGTGCGCAGCCGCCTGCAGCCATCCGCGACACGACCTACCTGGAGCAGATGTACCGCGCGGGCCTGCGCAACTTCTGCGATGCGGTCGGTGTCCATCCCAGCGGCTACGGCAATCCGCCGGATTCGCGTGTGCAAGATTTCCAGGCCGGGAACTATGGACGGCCTTCGCACGTCGCAGATTCATCATTCTACTTCCGCAACACCATGGAGCAGTATCGCAACATCATGGTCAAGTACGGTGATGGCAACAAGCGCCTGTGGCCGACCGAGTTCGGCTGGGCCTCCAGCGGGAATCCGGTGAGCGGCTATGAATATGCCGCATATAACTCGGAGCAGCAGCAGGGCGAATACATCGTGCGGGCCTATGAAATGATGCGCAGCTGGGGCTGGGTCGGCGTGGCGTTCCTCTGGAACCTGAACTATAATCAGACCAATCCCAGCTCGGAGATGGCGGCCTTCGGCATTCGCGGCCGCTCGGCCTACGGTATGCTCCAGGGGATGCCCAAGTAAGGAGTAAATCCTGACCATGTCCTTGAACCGCATCAGCCTGAAGAGGTTGTGGCCCTGGCTGCTCATCGTCGTGATGCTGGCAGCCGGGCCGGTGCTGGCCTCCTGCGGGTCGGCCGGGCCGACAGCAGCCACCCCGACACCGACCAAGACCCCGCGCGTAGAGGCTCCGCCGACCGACGCGGGTGTTGCCGCCGCAGCGACGGTGACCCCTGCCGAAGCCACTGCCGAGCCGACCGCGACGGCCGCCGCGACAGAGACGCCGGCCGAAAAGCCGACTGCCGGGCCGAGCCCGACGCAGGTGCCGCCGACGCCGACCACGAAGCCGCCTGCGGCGACGCCGATCGTTGGCCGTGGCGACCTGATGACCTCGCCGGACTATGGCATCCAGGCCTTTCTCTGGTGGCGGCCCGAAGTTGCAGACCGCGACCTCGGCCTCATCCAGGAGGCAGGCTTCACCTGGGTCAAGCAGTTGTTCTCCTGGCAGGACATCGAGGGCGCAGGCAAGGGGCAGTTTGACTGGACCAATGCCGACCGCCTCGTGGACCAGGTAGAGGAGCACAACCTCAAGCTGATCGTGCGCGTGAGCCAGGACCCGGACCGGCCCTTCTGGGCCGGCAATCCGCCCGACAATGCGGGCCACTTCGCAGATTTCCTGGCCGCAGTGGCCAGCCGCTATGCGGGCCGCATCCACGCGTACCAGGTCTGGAATGAGCCGAACCTGGCGCGAGAGTGGGGCGTCAAGCGCCCGGACCCGGCGGGCTATGCGCGGATGCTCCAGATGTCCTACAAGGCCATCAAGGGCATCGACCCCAATGCGCTGGTCATTACCGCGGGCATGGCGCCGACCGGCACGGATACAAATGAGGCCATGCCGGACATCAAGTTCTACGAGCAGATGTACCAAGCGATGGGCGGCGACAGCGACGGCTACTTCGACCTGCTCGGCGTCCACGCGGCCGGCTTTGCGGCAGCGCCGGAGGTTTCACCGGACGAGACCGCGGCAGACAAGCCCAAGTATGGCGGCGAACGGTTCTTCGCCTTCCGGCATGTCGAGGATGTGCGGGCCGTCATGGAACGCTACGGCGACCAGGACAAGCGCGTCGCGATCCTGGAGTTCGGCTGGACGACCGACAACCGGCCCGATTCGCCCTACTACTGGCACGGCGCGGGCGCGGGCATCTCGGAGGCACTGAAGGGTCAGTACCTCGAGAGAGCGTTCCGCTATGCGCGCGAGAACTGGACGCCCTGGATCGGCCTGATGACGGTCATCTATATGCCGGACCGGGATTGGACGAAGGATCAAGAGCAGTTCTACTGGTCCGTGATCGGCCCGGGGTATCCGGAGTTGTTCCTGCGGGATGCGTATGTCATTCTGTGCATCTATCTGAATGACCTGCGCGGGCAGAAGTGTCCCTACGTGCCGCCGGAATAAGTAAGGAAGATCGAAGATGGAAGAAGGAAGATGATGTGACTGTCATCTTCCTTCTTTTGTTTGTACGAAGACGCAACGCACCGGTGGCGACCGGATACGTTAGCGGCGCTGCCAATCGACCCAGTGGCAGGTTGCATCGGGGTTGTCGCCCACCTGGTGGCCGATCTCGATGCCCTCGCTGAGCGGGCCGTCGCCCGCATCGACCACGGTGAGCGTGAGGCGACGGGGTGGGCCGGTCACGGGGAAGTCGTACAAGCCCTTGTCGCCGGGGCCGGGCTTGGACACTGCGTACTGCACATTGCCGTACTCGTCCACCAGCTTCAGCCGAATCTCGGGCAGCGGGTTGCCCGCGCGGTCCGTCACCTGCCCCAGGACGTAGTTGCCGGGGCAATCGCCGGCCGTGTCGCGCACCGGCTCGGCCAGGATGTAGGGAAAGGTGCTGGCCGGACCTTCGGTGGGCGTCGCGGTCTCGGTGGGTGTGCCCTCTGCCAGGGAGGCGTCAGGCGTGAGGGCTGCGCCCGGCTGGCCGGATACGTCGAACGTCGGGGTGGCAGTCAGAGGCACGGGGGCCACATCAGCCGGCGTCGCCACGACCAAGACGGTCGCCGTGGGCCGCGGCGTAGGCGAGTCACCGGGAGCGGCAGTCACATCCGGCGCAGGGTTCGCCGGCGTGATCACCGGCTCTGTCATCTCCGTTGCGGCTTCCGCCGAAGGCGTCCACGCCGGACGGGGCTCAAAATCGCTCTGCAATCGAGCCAGCAGGAAGCGGGCGCCAAAGACGCCGGCAATGCCTGCCAGCAGCAAGATGATCACAAAGAGAAGCGCGTAAGCGCGTCGAGCCATACCTCACCTGAACATCCCAGACCGGTTTAGTTGCTGCTTGCGCTGCAACGGACAAATTATACCCCTGAACGTGCCAAACCGGTAAAACGACGCGCGCGATGATTGACCCCCCTCTGCGGTTTGCAGGATTCAGGCGCATATGATATAGTAGCGGCTGTTCGGGCGAGTAGCTCAGCTGGTTAGAGCGCACGGTTCACATCCGTGAGGTCGTGGGTTCGAGTCCCTCCCCGCCCATCGGACGATACTAACGAAGCCCACGGGAACCACCCGTGGGCTTTTGTGTTGTCAGCCCCACCGGCGCATCACCTGAGCAGGTGCACTTGTAGGAAGCGGGAGGCGCCCGCGTCAGCCCAGCTCGACGTCGAGACGATGCGCCATACTCGGGTTGAGGCCCACGATGACCTCCCTGCCGATGCAAATGCCATTATCATCGCGCGTTAACGGCAGCTCAACGCCACCCACCGCCATCCGGCGAATCGCATACGCGCCGTACTCCAGCCGGCGCGGGTTGTGATAGACAATCTCCAGATCGCGGCCGGCAAACTGCGTGTGGACAGCCGCCTCGCCCCGGTCATCGAACTGTTCTGCGACCAGCTTCGGCGCCAGGACCAGATCACCCAGATCGCCTCGCACGCCGTACACCTCGTTCAGCAGCGTGAGCAAGTACCAGCTCGCCGAGCCGGTCAGCCACGGGTACATCCCGCGGCCGCGCTCGCTGATGTATTCCGGCAGGCCGGGGTAGATGCGTGCGGTGGCGAAGTCGACGCAGTGCGCGTACATCTCGTTCAGCACGGTGAAGCCCTCGCGCACCAGGCCGCGCTGGTAGAGCGCGTTGGCATACATCACCGCCATGTGGCTGAACATGGCGCCGTTTTCCTTGTGGCCGAAGGCAAAGCCAAAGCACCGGCCCAGGTTGTGCTGCATCCCACCGAAGTCGGTGTTGAGCCGGTAGCCACCGAGCCGTGCATCGTACAGGTAGTGTCCGGCCGCACGCACGATCTCAGCCGCCTGCGCATCGGTGGCGATGCCACCCATCAATGCGAAGACTTGCCCGGTAAGCGTCATGCGGACGCGGTGCGGCCCATCCCCTTCGACGCGTTGGCCGTCATTATCGTAGTAGCCATTGTACCAGCCGAAGCCCGCACGATCGTTGACCCACTCCTGGCGGCGGAGGTGTGCGGTGAGCCAGTCGGCCTTGGAAGCCAGATCGCGGGCCAGATCGGCCAGGCTGAACTTGAGCTTGACACCGGAAACCGTGTGCGTGCAGGCTGCGAAGTATTGGGCCAGGCGGCCTTGTTTGGCAACCACACTCATGTAGTCCACCGGCTCGCCCACCGTATCGAGCAGCGGCAGCAGCTCAGCGGCCAGTTCAACCTCGGCCACGCCCAGCCGGTCCAGGGCGAGCACCAGGTCGCTCAGATCGCGCAGGTTGCCGGCATAGAGCGCCGTGAAGGCCACGCTTTCTCCGCGCTCGCGGGCCATATCCATGCCGTCGTTCCAGTCCGCACCCTCCAGCAGGATATTGCCTGCCTCGCCCACGTTGAAGAACGCGGTCAGGTGCTGCACCAGCAGGTGTTCGAGCACGCTGCCCCGGGCGATCTCGCCGGCCGCGGTGCGTAACCGGGTGCCCTGCTCCACCGACCAGGCTTCATCTTTCGCCCGGCAGCGGCTGATGTGCGCATCCTTGAAGTAGACCTGCTCCTGCAGCAGAAAGTCCAGGTCGCCGCTGCGGTCGATGTACAGGCGCGTCGTCAGGTAGGGCCACGCACCGTGGTCCATCCAGACACGCGGGATGTTGTTGCGATCGGCCAGGAATTCGCCGGGCCGGCTGCCGATGATGGTGGCATTGCTGCCATCTATGCGCACGCCGGCAAAGCTGCTGAACAGCAGATCCCGCACCGGCTCCGGCTCCAGCATCAACAGGGCCAGGCAGTCCTGCCAGAGGTCGCGCCAGCCACGGCCGCCGCGGCCGTAGTCGTGATAGGGCAGGAACGAGTTGCCGAACAGCCGGCGCAGGTATGGCTGCACGGCCACCCACTTCAGCCACCCATCGAAGCGGGGATCGGCGGTGCGGAAGGCCAGCGGCGCCACCATGGCCTGCCAGTGGGCGCGTGTGCGCTCAAGCCAGTCAGCGAAAGCCGCCGCGCTGCCGTAGCGCCGTACTAGTTCATTTATGTCAACAGCGCCTTCGGACAACACGGCCAGGATCAGGACGTAGGTGCGCGACTCGCCCGGGGCCAGGGCCACATCTGCGAAACGTAACGCGCCCATCGCTTCGTAGCCGTCCACGGCCGCGGCCACGCCCACCCCAACCGTGCCAGGCTCTACGGCCGCGGCGGGCCAATCCAGGCTGCTCCCCTCGCCGATGAAGTCCTCGACGGCGGGGAAGAAGCTCACAGGCGCTGCCCCCTCCCCTTCCGCGCCCAGGACCGCATAGGTCACGGTGTTGGGCCGGTGGCCGCGCTCATCGAAGGTGAGGGTCGGCTGCACCGTGACGCCGTGGCGGACGGTCCGGATGCGGTGCAGCAGCGAAGTGACGTGCCGGTGGTCGCGCACGTTGTCGGCCGAACGGCCGTAGATGGGGATGGCCGCGGTCGGGGTGAGCGTCAGGGGCACGGGCCCGATGTTGGTCAGCGTCACCTGCATCAGCTCTACCGTGTCACCGGGTGACACGTCACCTGAGGGCACGAAGTTCGCGATCTCCGCAGCCAGTCCGAGCCGCACATTGCGCCGCGTGACCTTGTGCCAGAGCAATCCGGCCTCCAACGAGACCGTCTCGTCGGGGTCGGCAGCGAACGTCTGCGCCACCTGCGGCGCTGAGTTGCCGGTGGCCGACCATGGCCCGTGCCCCGCGATGTATACCCAGAAGTTGCGCGCCGAACGCGTGTTGTGCAGGTCCTCGACGGAGACCGGCAGGGTCAGGAAGCTGTTCTGGCCGGTCTTGCAGTCGCCGTGCAGGGTCGGCGTCACAGCCGACATCATGCCGGCCTCGTTGACCAGCGGGAAGTAGAGGTAGCTCGTCCGGTGGGGCGCATCGAGACAAAACGTGCCGTCGGCGCCGGTGAAGCGCCAGCCGGCGACTGAATTCTCGGCCATGCTGCTTATAACTCCTCTCCTACTCCAGGCTCATCTCGATCCGCCGGATCTCGCCGTTGCGGACCATGACGGCATAGGGTGCAGGGATGACACCCTCCGGCAGGCTGACTGGCTCGCCATTTGCCAGGTACACCGTCGCTGCGGTCACCTGCGCCTCCGCAGTGAGGGGCCGGGACTTGCGGTAGGTGACCGCGCATTGCCCCAGGAACGTGAAGGTCAGCGTGCCATCCTCCCGGAAGAGCCAGTCCGGCAGGACCGGCCTGAACGCCAGGCACAGCTCGCCATCACGCAGGGAGAAGGGCCGCGGTCCGACCATCATCAGCGACCACATGCTGAGAAATTCGGCGGTGGCGCCGGTGAGACGGGCAACATACCCGCGGCCGTGCAGCGCGGCATCGGGATGCGCGCTGCTGACGATGAACGACGAGTTCTCCAGCGGGCTGCGGCCGTACGTCTCGGGGTCGAAGAACGGCACGAGTCCGCTGCGCATGTCGGAGAAGAACTCCTCGCGCAAGCCTGCACGCAAGGTCGCCAACAGGTACTTGTAGGCCATGTGCAGAAACACGGACTCGTTCTCCAGCCAGCCCGGCGTAAAGGCCCGCAGCCGGCCGATCTCGGGTGAGCAGCCCGCCAGCGGCGCGTTGGTCTTGTACATGCCCAACCCGGCGTCGAAGAGCGGGCCGGCCTTCACCTGCTCGTAGATCGTGCGGGTGCGTTCGAGGTCGGCCCGATAAGCCATCATGGCATGCACCGGCCCCTCCAGGAACAGAGGCAAGACCTGCGGCTCAAAACGGGTCACGCGCACGAAGGGCCGGCCCTGGACGTCGTGCAGAGGCTCGCCGTCAGCCCCGGTGATGACCTCATATTCGCGCGCCTCGTGGATGAAGTAGGTGGGCGGGATGCCGCCGGCCAATGCCTCGGCCCGCGCGATGCCCGCAGCAACCTTGTCACGGAAGGCCTGCAGGATCGGGGCCAGGTCCGCAAAGCCAATCGTCTCCGTACGGCCGTCGAAGCCCAGGCGGACCCGCTCCCGGTAGGCCTCACGCGCGGTCGCCACGGCATCCCAGTAACGGTGGTCACGGTCCGCACCAGGCGCGCGCTGATGCGCGGCAAGCTGCGCCACAACCTCGCGCAGCAGGCCGGCCAGCTCGATGGGCAGAGTGACGCCCTCGCCCCATCCCCCTCTCCTCGCAGGAGAGGGGGATGGGGGGGTGAGGTTCGCCAGCAGAAAGTCGAACAGGCGCTCCAGCTCATACGTCTCGGACAGCGACGAGCCGAACAGCCCCGGCAGCCCGTTGAGCGCATCACACCAGCCCGGCTTGCCCGCCTCCATCTCGACGCCCATGCCCGATGGGTCGAGGGTGGCGAATTTCAGCAATGCCAGGCCGGTCAGCCTGGCGAAAACGGTGCTCTGAAAGACTTCGCCTTCGCCGTGGTCAGAGCGCACCAGGTGGCGCGGATGCGGGCCGCTGGCAAGCCGGTGCGCCAGCGCCTCGTCCTCCAGAAGCGCGCCGTACTGGCGCACTGTGCCGTTCTCCAGCAGCACTGTCTTACGCTCGCGCGGCTGCACGAACGCGGCGCCCTGATAATAGGGTACGGTCCTGGCGAACAGCAGCTCGTCCTTGCAGTCGGGATAGACGGCAAGGTAAGCATCCAGGAGGTCAAGGTTGTAGAACCAGTGGTCAACCCAATAGCCCTCGGTGAACGTCGCCGCGAACTCCCAGTCGGCCTGGGCCGCGGCCGCTTCGACGAAGGCCGCCGGCGGAACACTCAAGCGGAGCCCGTGCTGTGCGACCATCTTGAGCAGAGACCCGGCCGTGAAGGGCTGGCTCAGCAGCGGACGCAGCAGATCGGGTTGGTCCACCAGCGCGAGCACAGCCGCCTGCCGCTCGGGCGGGATGGTGCAGCGGCTGCCCAGCACGGTCAGCGGGTTATAGCCGTCGGGCTGGATCAAGCCGAGAAAGGCCAGGAACTCCTGATCGCCGACGGCCGGGTTGAAGAGCACATCGGAGCGCCGGTTCTGGTTGACATCCCGATAGCTGGCGTTGCCCTGCGAGTAGAACTCGGCCGGCAGGAGGAATGCGTTGTAGTCGCGCTCCAAGTCACCATGCCGGCGGCCGTAGAGGTGATAGATATGATCCCCCAGGCTCACAGGCCAGCCGCCGCGCAGCATGTTGTCGAGCATCGCCTGGCGGCAGTAGGCGTCGAAGCGCGGGTCGCCGGTATGCGTCGCGATGGGGTCGGTCAACTGCGCGGTCAGCGCCTGCGCTTCGGCGCGCTTCGCAGCGATCAGGGCGGGATCGGCCAGGCGCGATCGCGCCTGGTTGATGACCCCCACCTCCCCCACGTGTCCGACGATGGCATAGAGCGTCAGCGCCGCGCCCGGCCCCAGCGTGGCCGCTGCACCGGCAAACCCACACGGCGTCCGGCAGAGCGGGACTTGAGGCGTCGCGGCCAGTTCCGCCAGCGAGCCGGCGAGGAAGCGGTCAGGGTAGCTGAGGGCCGTGTTGGGGCCGAAGATCACAGTGGGGTCCACGAACAGCAGGGGCGAACCTCCGTGTTCGTCCCCTCCCGTGAA
>CAZTMA010000104.1:0-19849 GCA_964614645.1 uncultured Anaerolineales bacterium | reverse complement strand
TCATCGACATGGTGCGCCGCGTGGCCGACAGCGTGTTCATCCCGTTCACGGTCGGCGGCGGCATCCGCACGGTGGACGACATGCGCGGCCTCCTGCTGGCGGGCGCGGACAAGGTATCCATCAACTCCCCCGCAGTGCGCACGCCGGAGCTCATCACCGCGGGCGCGACGCGCTTCGGCAGCCAGTGCATCGTGGTCGCCATCGACGGGCGGCGGCGCGATGCTGATGGCTGGGAGGTCTACATCAACGGCGGCCGCGTCCCAACCGGGCTGGATGTGGTGGCGTGGGCGCGCGAGGCGGAACGGCTGGGCGCGGGCGAGATCCTGCTGACAAGCATGGACGCGGACGGCACGCAGCGCGGGTATGACCTGCCCATGCTCTCGGCGGTCACTGCGGCGGTCAGCATCCCGGTCATCGCCTCCGGCGGCGCGGGGGAGCTGGCGCACTTTGCGGATGCGCTGACGACGGGCGGCGCGGATGCTGCGCTCGCCGCATCACTGTTCCACTACCGGCAGTTGTCCGTGGGCCAGGTCAAGGAGTACCTGGCCGAGCGCGGGGTGCCGGTGCGGGTGACGACGAATGAGGAATGAGCGATGACGAATTGGGAGGTCGCTTCAATCGCGGATCTACACTGGGACGAGCGCGGGCTGATCCCTGCGGTTGTGCAGGACGCGACGACCGAGCGGGTGTTGATGGTCGCGTGGATGAACGCGGAGGCGCTGCGCCTGACGCTGGCAACCGGAGAGACGCACTTCTGGAGCCGGAGCCGCGGGGAGCTGTGGCACAAAGGCGCGACCTCGGGCAATACACAGGTGGTGACCGGCGTGTACGTGGACTGCGACGGCGACACCCTACTCGTGCAGGTGCAGCCTGCGGGGCCTGCATGTCACACGGGCGCGGTCTCGTGCTTTTTTCGGCGGCTTAATGCAGGTTGACCGCGAAGTCCCTACAAATCCTCCCGCGTGACGCCCTCAAGCTCCATTACGAGGTCCGGGCCGTAGGCGCTGGCGGGGCTTTGGTAGCCCGGATGAACGTCGCCCGCAAGCACCCGGCGCACGATCAGGAGGCTGGCCTCCGCGGTGAGCGTGTAGGCGTGGGGGGTGCGCATCCGGCTGACAGCGCGGTTGCCCGCCGCATCGGTCACCTCTGCCCACAACAAGGAGTATCCGCTGGCACGCTGCGCGTCGGTTGGCCCCTCGGGCATCAGCCCGACCAGCGCACGCAGCAGGCGCTGGCCTAACGGCGTGCTCAGCGGCTTGCCCAGCACCCGCGCAGACTTGAGCGCCCACTGCGCGGCCTTTGGCACAGCCGCGTAAGTTTCGATATTCGGGATGCCGGTCGAGCGGTAGGCTGTGGCGAGGTCGCCCCAGGGGATCGTCACGCAGGAGACCGGACCGCGGCCGAAGTCCACAGTGCGGCTCTTCCAGCCAGCAGGGACCGGCGTGATGACCCCGTTCCGGCGCACCAACCCCGCGCGGTCCACCATCTCCGTCCCGGTGATGGCCGTGCCGCGCGATGAACCGCCTGCAGAGCTGAACGCGAGCGCCAGGTGGGTCGCAGAGGGCAGACGGCGCTTGAGATGCGCCGCGAGGCAATCCGAAGGCACGACATCGTAACCGGCGCTCGGCAGCAGCATGACGCCGGCCGCCCTGGCCTCGGCATCGCGGCCGGCCAGCGCCTCATGCTCCGCAATCTCGCCCGTGATGTCCAGGTAGTGTGTGCCTGTGCGCAGGCACGCGGCGGCCATCGGCGGATAGGTTTGCGAGAATGGCCCCGCGCAGTGCAGCACGACCGCCACCTCACGCAGCGCAGCATCCAGCCTGGCGGCATCGTCCAGCGCGATGGCGCGGCCCTCCAGCCCCAGCTCCTGTGCGAGTGCAGCCACTTTCGCGGGGTTCCGCCCCGCCAGGATGGGCTTCAACCCCTGCTGCACGGCGGTGCGCGCGGTCAGCCGGCCCGTGTACCCGGTCGCGCCGTAGATCATGAACTGGTCAGCCATAATCACTCCCGTGAATAGAACGCAGATGACGCTGATGATCATGATTTCTATAGATCATCATAATCATGATGGTCAAGACCAACCACAGTTGGCACGTGATCAGCGTTCTATTCCTTTCCACTATCCAGCCGGGCATGCTTTTCGGCATGTAGAGACAGCACGTCCGCCTGCACTCGGCCCAGATACGCGCCGCGCAGCGGGAACCAGACGAGCAGCAGCGCGCCGATGAGCATCGCGATGCCGGGAACCAGTCCGATGAGCACCCGGATGCCGAACAGCGCTTCCGGCGGCTGGTTCAGGTACGCGACACCCTGGTTGGACTCGCGCGTCACAAAGCCGGTCGCTTGCAGGATGAAGGGCTGCAGGGCGAGCGCGACAGACTGTGCGGGCTTGGTCAGCAGCGCGTTGACGCCAAAGAACGAACCCTCACGGCGCACGCCGGAACGCAGCTCATCCTCGTCGGCCACCTGTGCAAAGAGCAGGTTGGTCAGCGTCTGCGGCCCGGCCAGCCCGAAACCGGCCAGCGCTAGGCAAGGTAAAATGAGCGGTTCCGGCACGAAGGCCAGCAGGATCAGGCCGGTCCCAGCAATCAGCAGCAGCACTTGCTGCGCGCCGACGACGCCCCACCGCCGCCGGAGTACCTGCGTGACCGGCACGCCGATAATGAGCGGGATGAACACGGCAGCCAGCGGCAGCATCGCATTGACCTGCAGCACGTAGTCCGCCAGGTAAAACAGCGCGCCCAGAAGCAGCGAGTTCATCAGGATGGACATGAAGTTCTGGGCGGCCACGATGAGAAACGACCGGCTGGTCAGCGTGTAGCCTAGCGCCTTGCGCAGCGGCACAGGCCTGTCCACCCGGTGAAATTCGGGACGCTCCTTCACCCTGAAGGTGAACAGGAGGATGACGGCCATGCTGAACAGTGCGACGACAATCATGGAGGCCTGCAGCGGCAGAAAGACCGGGTCTGCGCCCGCCTTGGGCCGGAAGAAGTCGGGGATGAGGAACCCCAACAGCGTGCCCAGCAGCCCGAACAGCGACGCCGACACCTGCAGCCCGTGGCGCTCCGCATCGGACTCGGTCACCTCCGGCAGCAGCGCGGAGTAGACCAGGCCGATGATCGTATAGCAGGTGTCATAGAGCAGCATCGTCGCCAGCATCCAGCCGAAGAGCGCGGGCTGGCCGGCCCCCTGCGGCGCAAACCACACCAGGATGAACGTGAAGGCCAGAAAGGGCGCAGTGAACCGCATGTAGGGGATGCGCCGGCCCAGCCGCGAGCGCGTGCTATCGGTCAGGTAGCCAAAAAGCGGATCATTGATCGCGTTCCAGATGGCATAGACGGCCGACGCCAGCCCGATCCAAGCGGCCTGCAGGCCGAGGTAATCCTGGTAGAAGATGGGCAGGAGCGCGCCGAACGTGCCGGAGATGAGCGAGGTCCCCAGCGCAGCCACACCCCAGGTCACCTTGTAGCCGGTGCTCAGGCGGACGGGCGCGTTGGAGGTGGTGGGGTGAGTCAAGGGAGTGCTCCTGAACTAGTGCGCGGCACTGCGCGGCAGGATGTACGGGTAGGGCCGGCGCCGCAGCCGGCAGATGGCCCGGTTGAACCGGCGGAGCGCCAGGAAGATGCGCCAGACGGACGCATCGTAGCGGTGGTAGCGCCGGATTTCATCCGGCATGATGGGCATGAAGTGATTCTCCTGCCGTTCGGCCAGGAAGAACCAGTTCACGCTGTCGACCAGTTCAGGGATCAGCTCGGCGCGGCCTTCCCGCTGGAATCCCGCGATGAGGTCAAGGGCAACGCGGCGGAAATCATAGTACCGGTTCAGCATCTCCGGCAAAAACGTGCGGCGCACCAGGGGCAGCAGCAGGAGTGGCGCGCTGCGCAGGAACAGCTCCGGGTCAAGCTGCTCCTGCCCGCGACGGCGCAGCAGCGGCGTACTGGTGTTCAGGTACAGCAGCCGCGCCCGTTCGGGCAGCATGTTGCGCGACGGGTCATAGCTGCTGATGGCCCAGTGCGTTATCTGCGCATCGAACCCCAGCTCTAACTCGGCGTGATGGGCCCGGTTAAAGTCGAAGACCTTGGCCGTCTCCTGCAGAGCCATCAATGCCAGCCGCGTCACGTCAGGCGGCGGGAGGCGATAGATGGCCTCGTGGCCCATCGTATCTTCCGGCACCGGCTCCTGCACCACGTAAACAACCACGCGGCCCGCGCGCTCGTTCGTGACCTGAACCGCGACCGACGGGGCGACTCGCACCCCTGCCCGCTCGCCGAGAGCCCGCAGATAGCGCCGGTGCAGCGCAATATACCGCTCCGCTTCGGCAGCGGACTCGAACATCGGCATCCGCCGGTAGATCAGCGAGTTCTGCGGCCGGTCACCGATGGCGAGGATCGAGCAGACCTCGCTGTGGCTGGTCAAGCGCGCTGGGATAGCGCTCCGCTCCGGGCGACGCGGGTCCAGCCCGGCTTCGAACCGCTGCAGCAAATCCAGGTCAACTCGGAGTTCAGGCATCGTACAACTAGAGCAAGTGCGGTCTCACACGGCGGATGACTTCGAGAGATGCAACGGCTTCGGGCACGGTCAGCTCCAGCACCAGGGGACCGCTATACTGTGCCTCGGCCAGGCGATCCAGCAGGCGGCCCAGGTTCAGATCGCCCAGCCCCAACGCCTGGTGGTCTTTCCCATACACGATGTCGGCGCCGGGCGTCCAGCGGGGGGAGTCGTGCAGGTGAATCTCCGCCAGTCGCGGGAGCAGCAGGTCCAGCACGTCGAACAGGTCGAGCGGGCCTGAGAAGCCGGACAGGATGTGGCCCGTGTCGAGACAGAAGGAGAGATCCAGAGCCTCGGCCAGCTCCAGCGTCATCTCGAACGGAAACTCGATGGTCTCGATTGCCAGCTTGCGGGACGACAGGCCCGTCTCGGCCAGGATGGCCGCGAGGCTGGCCTGTGCGCGCGCCTGGAACTGGCGCAGGATGACCTGCCGGGCCAGCTCGGGCAGGCGCATCCGGTAGAACTCCGCGGCCAGCGCACCGGTCGCGTGGAAGACGTAGACCTCCGGGTCCAGCGGCAGCGTCGCACGGATGCAGTCCACGGTCGCCTGCACCGAGCCGCGGCGCACCGGGTCGAGCAGCGTGGAGGGCTCGGACGACCATAGGGGCAGGTGCACGGTGTACGTCAGCCCTGTTTCCGCCCTCAAAGTGGCCAGCCGCTCGATGGCGGGCGTCGCGAAAGTGTGCGGCATGAACAGGACGAGGTCGCCGCCCAACTCAATCGGGTCGAAGCCGCGGCCGTGCAGGTCGCGCGCAAGGGACGCGTGGTCGAAGTTGGCGATGTGTGCGGGCAGGTCGGCAGGGCTCAGGTTCGGGGGAATCAGCGCGCCTAACTGCATGTCCATGATGCCGAAGCGCATGAAGACCTCCACTGGCGATGAGAGTGAGATAAGTGGAATCGACGGCGGGTCTTCCGTCGGCCACAGTATAGCACGAGCAGACTGACATGCCAACCGGAAATCAGCAGGCCCGGAGATTTCGAGGGCAGCCGGAGTCGAGGCTTCAGCCTGTCAGGCTGCCTGCGTGCGCACACGACCCCAGGCGTGCGGGCACGGTCGCCGTCTGAAGCCTCGACTCCAGGTTCTTTACGGCTCGGTTTACCGCTGGCCGTAGACGTGGGTGTAGCGGTGGTGCAGGCTGGCGACCTGATCGGCCGGAATCTCCTCCGGCGTGCCGAGTTGCAGCGCCAGCCAGACCGTCGCAGCCACGTCTTCCGTCATCACTGCGGCCTTGACCGCTGCCGTCGCGCTCGGGCCGACCGTGAAGACGCCGTGGTTCTTCAGCAGCACCGCAGGCGAGCTGCCGATGCTCTCGACGACGACCCGGCCAATATCCTCGCCGCCGATCAGCGCGAAGTCGCCGCATGGGATCGGACCGCCGAACTCATCGGCCATCGCCGTCAGCACGCACGGAATAGGCCGGTTCAGCGCGGCGAACGCAGTCGCATAGCGGGAGTGCGTGTGCACGACCCCGTTGACATCGGGCCGGTGACGGTAGATATACAGGTGGCTGGCCGTGTCGGACGAAGGCGACAGCGTACCTTCGGCAATCTCGCCGTTCAGGTTGACGATGACCATGTGCTCGGGCCGCAGGTCCTCGTAGCGCACGCCTGACGGCTTGATCGCCACCAGGCCTGTCCGGGTGTCGCGCGCGCTCACGTTGCCGCCGGTCCACATCACCAGGTTGTTTTTGGGCAGTTCCATGTGCAGCCGCCACAGCTCTTCTCGCAGGGCTTCCAGCATAGGGTTCCTCGCTTTCAACGGATTGATGGTAACAGCCATTATAACGCGGGTTGCGCAGCATTCATCAACTTGTCATCCCAACGTCACGGCCGCTTCACGCGGCAGCATTATTATCGCAGGTGCGCAAGCGTATCAATCTGCGAGGTTATGTCATGTCTGGCGATAGTAGAACACAACTGACGGATCCGGTTTTGTGCCTGCAGAAGGCCGCCGAACTGCTCATTCCGGTGACGGATGAGAACTGGGCGCTGGTACAGGAAGATGCCCACGACCTGAACATCCTGCAGGCCGCAGCCACGCACCTCGTCTACCTGGACACGGAACGGAACGACTTCCAGGAGAAGCTGCTGGAGATCGTGTTCACGGCCTATCTGATGGGGCGGACGGCTGATGAGCGCCACCGGATGCCGGACCTGGAATGCTTTCGGGAGCTCATCAAGGGACTGGACCTCTCGGGTCTGTAAAGTAAACGTGCGATGCAGCCTGTGGTTGCATCGCACGTAGTTATCTGGGTAGCAACTGGGGCAGAGGCAGTTATGCCTCCTTGCTGTTCTCCGGCTGAAACAGGATCTCCTTGACGAGCAGCGTCCGCTTGCCGGCGGGCACCTCCCACTCGAAGCGATCCCCCACGCGGTAGCCCAGCATGGCCGTGCCGATGGGCGCGAGCACGGAGATGCGCATCTCCGCAATGTCGGCCTCATCCGGAAAGACCAGCTTGTATACCATTTCCTCGCCCGTCTCCTCGTCGACCAGCCGGGCCTCAGAGTGCATGGTGATGACATCGTCGGGCACGTGGGCGTCATCGACCAGCACCGCGCGATCCAGCTCCGCCTCCAGGTCCTTCAGTTCGGAACGCTTGCGCGGGTCATCCCAGGTCAGGTCTTCAATGAACTTCCGCAGTTGCGCCATATCACGCGCTGTGATTCTAATCTCGCGTGCTGTTTTCATAGGTTCTCCTCAATCTCATATAAGTCGCAAAACACGCCGGGCCGCAGACGCGCGACACGACGGCATGCCGGACGTCAGGGCATGACGACAATGGGTCGATGTTACCAGGCGAAAATGAACGGACGATGAAGGGAGAATGACGAAACGATGAAGCAGACTATCCGGAAGCACCGGGCCGGGAGTCGCCCAGCCGAGGCAGAAGGACGGTAAACGTGCTGCCCGCACCGAGCTGGCTCGTCACGCGCACCTCGCCGCCATGCGCCTCCGCAACCTGCTTGACGATAGGGAGCCCCAGGCCGGTGCTGCTCTCGACGCGGAGCCGCGCCCGGTCCACGCGGTAGAACCGCTCAAACAGGTGCGGGATGTGCTCAGCGGGGATGCCGATGCCCGTGTCCGCGATGGTCAGCTCCACCTGCTCGCCTGCGATACGGGAGCAGAAGGTGACGCGGCCGCCCGGATTGGTGTAACGCAGCGCATTCTCGACCAGGTTCCAGAGCATCTGGGTGAGCCGGTGACGATCGCCGAGCACGACGGCCGGCTCGTTGCACGCCAGCACTGTCTCATGCGCGCCCGCATCCAGGCTGCACGCGCGCTGCCACACCTCGGCCACGATGTCCTCCAACGCGACCGGCTCCGATTGCAGCCGCTCGTGGGCGTCTTCTTCGGCCAGGAACAGGAGGTCACCGACCAGGCGGGCCATGCGGTCGGCCTCTTCCGAGGCCTCGCGCGCGCCGGCCTTGCGCTCATCGGCGGGCAGGTCCATCTGCAGCAGGTCAAGGTTGCCGCGAATGACCATCAGGGGGCCGCGCAGCTCATGGGAGGCATCGGCCAGAAACCGGCGCTGGCGCAGTACGTTCCGCTCCAACCGGGCGAGCATCGCGTTGAGCGTGCTGACCAGCTCCTGCAGCTCGTCATGCGCCGGCGGCACGGGCACGCGCTCCTTCAACCGGCCGGTCGCAGCTATCTGCTTGGCCACACGCGTAATCTCGGCAAGGGGACCAAGCGTCCGGCCAACCAGCCAGTAATTGACCACCAGCGCGCCTCCGGCGGTCAGCGCGACCGCAGCCAGCACATACAGCCACTCCACGCGACCCAGTGCCAGCAGCGCGGCGCTGCTCGCCGCGGCGAAGATCGCCGGCGCCAGCGAGTGCCACAGCGCGAGCCGCAGGCGGACGGGCAGGCGGGCCACTACTTATTCTTCCCGCAGGGCGTAGCCGATGCCCCGCACCGCTTGAATGAGGCGGGGTGCGCCGCCGGCCTCCAGCTTGTCGCGCAGCCGCATCACATGCACGTCGATGACATTCGAGCCGCCGAGAAAGTCCGAGCCCCACACGCCGTCGAAAATCTGGTCGCGCGAGAGCACCTGGCGCGGGTGGCGGAGCAGGTATTCGAGCAGGTCGAACTCCTTCGTGGTCAATTCGACTGCACGACCGCCGCGCTCCACCTCGCGCGTGCGCGGGTCAAGCGACAGATCGGCAAAGGAGAGGACTTCCGCTTCCAAGGGCCGGGCCCGGCGGAGCAGCGCGCGAATACGCGCGAGCAGCTCGTCGAAGGCAAACGGCTTGATGAGATAGTCGTCGGCTCCGGCGTCGAGGCCCGCGACTCGGTCAGGCACGCGGTCCTTGCCGGTGAGCATGAGGATGGCAAGGTTTGGCTCGCCAGCCCGCAGCCGCCGGCACACTTCGAGACCATCCATGCCGGGCAGCATGACATCGAGCACGACCAGCGCGGGGGGGTTGTCGCGCGCCAGCGCAAGGGCCTGTTCGCCATCGGGGGCCAAGTCCACCGTGTAACCGGCGAACGCCAGCCCCCGGCGCATGAGACTCAGAATCTTGGGGTCGTCATCCACGACCAGGATGCGAGGTGCGGCCATCAGACGCTCTGCCTCCGGATGTTCTGCCTGGCCGATTATATCATCATCCGGGCCGAACGGTGATTCAGATGGCGCCGTGGGCAATTGCATTGCTCAAGGCCGAATAGCATTCGGCACACAGCTTGCGCATCATGGTTTCCTTGCTCCCCTGCGAGCGAAGCGGCCGGTTGCACACACTCATGCCGTTGATATAGAAGTGGTGTGCACCGCCGTCGCGCACCCACTGTCCACCCTGCGCCTCGTCAACCGACAGCTTGCGGATGACCCGCTCCTTCTTGTTCCCCGTCTTGGAGTCCTGCCGTTTGATCCCGAAACCTGCCACATCAACCTCCCAATGCCCTTGCGGGTAATCCGCGCGCCGGGTCCGGCGCGCAAGTGCATGCCCGCGCGCTCGCTTGCGTGAGTACCGCTGCCGGGCAAACAGGGCTGATTATGCCAGAGGGGAATGAAGGCGCGATGAAGCGGGGATGACGAAGGGGTGACAGTCGCGGGCCGCACTTTGAGGGGGCCGCGACGATCGGGGCGCTCTATGCCGGGCCGCAGCCTGCAGGCCTACTTACCGTAGGCTGACTTGCGGACACGCGGCCAGGCATGCACCGCGAAGGCAAGGCACGCCACAGCCTGCAGGACGCCGCCCACCGTGTTCAGCCAGGCGGCCGGCAGCCACGGCCCGAGCGCGACGAGCCACAGCGCGACATTCAGGCAGCCATAAGCCAGGCCGGCCAGCCAGACGCGGCGGCGCTCCTGGCCCCAGCGCGGCAGTATCCAGTAGGCCACGCCCATCGTCAGCAGTAGGAGCCAGCCCCAGGTGACCAGAGCGATGTGTGCGGCCAGCCATTGCCAGCTCCCGGGGAGGGTCCAGCCCTTGTTCCACAGGATAAGCGAGCCCAGGAAGACCCCGACCACGAGATAGACCAGTGCGGTCCTGACGTACCAGCGGGCAAGCGTGGGCACGGCGGCTCACCGATCCCGTGTGCTCAGGGCGCGCACGCGGGGCCAGGTGATAAGCACGAAGCCCACGACCGCACCGAGCTGCAGAGTAGCCGACAGGGGGAGCAGCGCTGCGATGACGGGATTCGGGCGCAGCGCGACCCAGGGTTCCGCAATCGCGCGCAGGAGCAAGCCCGCATTGAGCGCCCAGAAGACGGCCCAGATGAGCCGCTCGTCGCCCCTTGCGTTGGCATCGCGCGGCTGCGACCCGGCCATGTGGGGGAACATCCAGAAGGCCACGCCGAAGATGAGCTGCGTGGCCCAGCCGACCGTCATGAGGTGCCACGCCAACGGGCGCAGGGCCAGCAGCGCAGGCGGTAGGCCGCCCGCGCCGCTCAGCGCGAGGCCGGCAATCATGCTGCCGAGCACGAGGTAGAGCAGTGCACTCTTCACGAAGAAGCGCGCCAGTTTGGGCATACCGTATCCTCTTCGGTGTAAGTACAACCACAAGGATTCTGTCGAATCACGTATCCCGCACAATCGGAGGACCCATCGGACGCAGATTGAACTGTTCTAACTGATTCACCTGATCGGCGAACAAAATCTTGAAAATCAGTTCAACCAGTGCGATCTGCGTCCTATTCGGCCTCAGCAGGAAAACAGTCAACAAGCAGGAATGGCCACGCCTAAACCCCGCCGAAGGCCGAGAAGCCGCCATCCACCGGCACGGTCAGCCCGGTGACGAAGGCAGAGGCCGGCGAGAGCAGCCACAGCACCGTGCCGAGCAGGTCCTCGGGGATGCCGAAGCGGCGCATGGGCGTGTGGTCGAGAATCTGCCGCCCGCGTGCGGTCAGCTCGCCGGTGTCCCGGTCCAGCAGGAGGTAGCGGTTCTGCTCGCCCAGGAAAAAGCCCGGCGCAACCGCGTTGACGCGCAGTTCCGGGCTGTAGTTCTGTGCGAGGTGGACGGCCAGCCACTGCGTGAAGTTGCTGATGGCCGCCTTCGCTGCGGCGTAGGCCGCAACGCGGGTCAGCGGGCGCAGTGCAGCCATCGACGAGAAGTTGAGGATGACGCCCTCCCCGCGCTCGGCCATGTGCCGGCCGATGACCTGGCAGGGCAGCAATGTGCCGAGCAGGTTCAGGTCAAAGACCATGCGCAGCGCATCTTCCGGCATGTCGAAGAAGCTCAGGTCCGCGCTGGTTGTCGCGGCCGGACGGTTGCCGCCGGCCGCGTTGACCAGGCCGTAGATAGGGCCGAACTGCTCGGTGATGGTCTCGACGGCTTCTGCCAGCGCCTCGCGATTGAGGACATCGCCGTAGACCGCAGCGGCCTGGCAGGCGTGCGGGCCCATGCGTTCCAGCACACCTTCCGCCGGGCTGAGGTTGCGGTCGAGCATCACGACGTTGGCGCCGACGCCCGCCAGCGCGCAGGCCACCTCGCCGCCGAGGACGCCCGTCCCGCCGGTCACAACGAAGGTCTTGCCGGTGAAGTCGTACATCTGAGTGATTTGCTCGAGATCCATGCTATGCTCCTTTATGCCGGAACGACCTGCCGGTCACGCATGCGCAGGTAGAACTTGGTAATCTCCTCTGCGATGGCCGGGATGATGGCCAGGCCCAGGACGACCAGCCATTCACGGCCGGACAGGAAGTGCGTGTTAAAGATGGGCTGCAGGAAGGGCGTGTTCACCACGATCAGCAGCAGCGTCACGGACAGGCCGACCGCATACAGCATCCAGCGGTTGGACAGGAACCCCAGGCGGAAGATCGAGACACGCTCCGACCGGACGGTGAACGCACGGAACAACTCGCACAGGGACAGTGTAACGAAGGCCATCGTCTCAGCAGTCTGCACATCCACCCCGCGCCAGTCGTAGCGCAGCAGATAGCCCAACATATTCTCGCCTGCGGGCAGCGCCTCCTCCAGGTGCCACGAGAGGCCGAGCACGAAGGCCAGCAGCACACACCCCGCCTGGGCAAAAGTCTGGATGACGATGCCGAGCCGCATGGAGTTGTTGATGATCGGCTCTCGCTTCGGCCGTGGCGGGCGCTCCATCACATCGGGGTCGCCCCGCTCCATTGCCAGCGCAAGCGCGGGTGCACCGTCCGTGAGCAGGTTAAGCCACAACAACTGAATCGCAGTTAGCGGCATAGGCAGGCCCGCAAGCACCGACACGAAGATAATCACGATCTCCGCCACGTTCGAGGAGACCAGGAAAAACACAAACTTGCGGATGTTCGAGTAGATGATGCGACCCTGCTCGATAGCAGCGACGATGCTGGCGTAGTTATCGTCCGTCAGCACCATGTCCGCCGTGCCCTTGGCGACATCCGTGCCCGTGATACCCATGGAGACGCCGATGTCAGCACGCTTGATGGCCGGGGCATCGTTCACGCCGTCGCCGGTCATTGCGACGACCTCGTCATTGCTCCGCAACGCGTCCACGATGCGCATTTTGTGTTCGGGCGAGACGCGGGCGAAGACGTCCGTGACCTTCACCTCCTGCGCGAGTTTCTCATCCGACATGCCGTCCAGGTCCGCGCCGCTGTAGACCTTGTGGCCGGGGCGGAGCAGCGAGATGCTCTCCGCTATGGCGCGAGCCGTGGCCGCATGGTCGCCAGTAATCATGATCGTGCGGATGCCGGCCCCGCGCGCCAGCTCCAGCGCGGGCTTCACCTCTGCACGGGCGGGGTCGATCATCCCCACAAGACCCACGAAGGTCAGGTCCCGCTCCACGTCGCGGGCGGTGAACTCATCGGCCACTTCGGGGACGATGCGATAGGCCAGGCCCAGCACACGCAGCGCCTGGCTGGACATGGCGTCGTTGGCCGCGAGAATCTGCCGGCGGCGCTGGTCGTCCAGGTCCACCACCCGGTCGTCAAGCGTCTGCATGCGGCTGCACAGTTCCAGCACGACGTCCGGCCCGCCCTTGACAACCACCGACTTCCAGCGCAGGCTGCTGTCATCATGGAAGGGGGAGCTGTCCTCGTCGCGGGGCAGCTCGACGGAGTGGATGGTCACGAAGCGCTTCCGCTCCGAATCGAAGGGGATTTCCTTCTCGCGCGGATATGCGCCGTCGAGCTGGTCCCTGTAGACGCCGGCCTTGGCGCCCGCAATCAGGATGCAGCCCTCGGTCGGGTCACCGAGGATCCGGAACGTGACCCGACCGTCTGCCGTGCTGGTCTCTAGCTGCGCGTCGTTGTTGAGGACGCCCACCCAAAGGGCCGTCGAAACGCCGGGATAGGACGCCAGGTCGATGGGCGTTGAGTTCACCAGGAACTCGCCGCGCGACTCGTTCCCGGCCCCGGTGACCTCGACCGTCTGGCCATCGACCCACAGCCGGGTCACAGTCATCACATTCTGCGTCAGCGTACCGGTCTTGTCGGTGCAGATGGTGGTGGCCGAGCCCAGGGTCTCTACGGCCGCCAGCCGCCGCATCAGGGCGTTGCGCCGCACCATCTCGCGCATGCCCAGCGCCAGGCTGATGGTTACGACGGCGGCCAGCCCCTCGGGCACCGCTGCAATCGCCAGGCTGACGGCGATCATGAAGGACTCGACGATGGCGTCGCGCACCTCCGCCGAGAAGCCCTCGGTGAACAGGCCGCTGCGCGCGAGGCCGAGTAGGAACACCACCCCGCAAATGATCAGCGCCGCCACGCCGAGCATCTTGCCCAGTTCGTCCAACCGCTGCTGGAGGGGTGTCTGCTCCTCCTCCACGTTCTGCAGCATGTCGGCGATCAGGCCGAGCTGGGTCTTCATGCCGGTATCCACGACCACACCGCGGCCGCGACCGTATGACACGACCGTGCCCATGAAGGCCAGGTTCTTGCGGTCACCGAGCGAGGCGTTCTCATCCAGGAGGAGCGATGCGTTTTTCTGCACCGGCACCGATTCGCCGGTGAGCGCAGCCTCCTCCACCTTGAGATTGATCGCCTCGACCAGCCGCATGTCCGCCGGGATGAAGTTGCCCGCTTCCAGCAGCACGATGTCGCCGGGCACCAGCTCCGCAGCCGGCACGGACTTGCGCGCGCCGTTGCGCAGCACGTGCGCCTCGGGCGCAGACATCTTCTTGAGGGCTTCGAGCGCCTGCTCGGCCCGGCTCTCCTGCACCACGCCCAGGATCGTGTTCAGCACGACGATAGCGAGAATGACGATAGCTTCCACCCAGTCCCCAAGGAGCGCTGAGATGACGACAGCCACGAGGAGCAGGATGATAATGAAGTTGTTGAGCTGGGCGATGACCAGGTGCAGGAAGGTGGGGCGAGGTTTCTCCCTGAGTTCGTTGCGCCCGTGCTGCTGCAGGCGGGCCGCGGCCTGTTCGTTTGACAGCCCATCTCCGGGATGGGTTTCCAGCCGCCCGAGCGCCTCTGCAGCGCTCAGGACGTGCCATTCCGTTGCAGCGCCCCGGCCTTCATTGCCGGCAGCGGCGACCTGCTGGTCGACCATTGGCGTTCTCCTGATGTGATGTTTGGATATGCGACGCCCTGCGAGCATCGCAGTTGCTGTAGGGGCTACCTGCAGTCGCCCCTACGGGTGGGTGCAGTAGAGGAGTTTGCATCCTCAGATGCAAACGGTGGCATCGGTCCTGAGGAGTTCCGCATCTGAGGATGCGGAACTCCTCCCGCCCCATCTCCACGAACCACAGCATTTTCAGATGCAAACGGTGGCATCGGTCCTGAGGCCGTTCCGCATCTGAGGATGCGGAACTCCTCCCGCCCCATCTCCACGAACCACAGCATTTTCAGATGCAAACGGCGACATCGGTCCCGAGGCCGTTCCGCATCTGAGGATGCGGAACTCCTCCCGCCCCATCTCCACGAGCCGTAGGCTGCGTGCCTCCGGCACTTACGCCTGGTAGGTGCGGGCGGTGATGTCGCCGCCGCGGCCGGTCCAGTTGGTGTGGAAGAACTGGCCGCGCGGGCGGTCGATGCGCTCATACGTGTGCGCACCAAAGTAGTCACGCTGGGCCTGCGTCATGTTGGCCGGCAGGCGCTCGCGACGGTAGCCATCGAAAAAGCTCAGCGCGCTGCTCATGGCCGGGACGGGGATGCCTGCCTCGATGGCGGCGGCCACGACACGGCGCCAAGCCGCACCGGCGGCCGACATGGCCTCCTGGAAATAGGGTGCGAGCAGGAGGTTGGGCAGCACAGGGTCGGTCTCATAGGCCTCCTTGATCTTGCCGAGGAAGACCGACCGGATGATGCAGCCGCCGCGCCACATCAGCGCGATGCCGCCGAGGTTTAGCTGCCAGCCGTAGGCCTGCGCAGCCGCGCCCATCAGCATGTAGCCCTGAGTGTAAGATACGATCTTCGCCGCATAGACGGCCTCTTCCAGGTCCGCGAGGAACGCGGCACGCTCGGCTCCCAACTTGCCCACCGGCCCGCCGAGCACCTTGGCCGCGGCCGCGCGCTCGTTGACCAGGGAAGAAAGGAACCGGGCGAACACAGCCTCGCTGACCAGCGTCAACGGCGTGCCCTGGTCGAGCGCAGAGACCACGGTCCACTTGCCCGTGCCCTTCTGGCCGGCGCTGTCGAGGATGTAGTCGATGACGTGCTCGCCCTCTTCGTCACGGAACGCCAGGATGTCGCGTGTGATTTCGATGAGGTAGGACTCGAGCTTGCCCCGGTTCCACTCAGCGAAGACATCGCTCATCTCGTCGTTGGATAGCCCCAAGCCCTCCTTCATCAGCTGGTAGGCCTCGCCGATAATCTGCATGTCACCGTATTCGATGCCGTTGTGCACCATCTTGACGAAGTGGCCTGCGCCGTTCTCCCCCACCCAGTCGCAGCACGGCTCGCCGTTCGGGTCCCCCTCGGGCACCTTCGCCGCGACGGCCTGGAAGATGGTCTTGACATGCGGCCAGGCTGCGGGCGAGCCGCCGGGCATGATGGACGGTCCATTCCGGGCGCCCTCTTCGCCGCCGGAGACGCCAGTGCCGATATACAGCAGCCCTTTAGACTCGACATAGGCGGTGCGGCGGATGCTGTCCTCGTAGTTCGAGTTGCCGCCGTCGATGATGATGTCCCCGGGCTCCAGCAGCGGGATGAGCTTCTCGATGAAGTCGTCTACGGGCTGACCGGCCTTCACGAGCATCATGACGCGACGCGGCCGCTTGAGGTTGGCGACCAGCTCCTCCAGCGAGTGCGTTCCGATGATGCTCATGCCTTGGGCCGGGCCGTTGACGAACTCGTCCACGACCGAGGTGGTGCGGTTGAACACGGCCACGCTGAAGCCGTGGTCGGCCATATTCATCACGAGGTTCTGGCCCATTACGGCCAGGCCGATCAAGCCAATATCTGCCTGCATCATGTCACTCCTGTTGACGGTTGGAAAGCTCCAAGGTTGAAGGTAGAAAGTTGGGGTTAAGTGTAAGCCGACAAGCGGAAACGTGCAACTGTGCACAGCATCGTGTAAATCTTACCTGTAACCTGCAACCTGTTAACCTTCAACCGTGATGAGCGCGGCGACCCGGTCGAGGGGAAGGGCCTCGACCGTCACGCCCCCGTGGCCGGTCATCGTGACGGCCATGCAGAGGGCGTTGTAGATGGCTTCCTCGGTGGCCTCGATGGCGGCCTCGAAGAGCGGCGAGACCCGCGCATTGGGCAGATCCGTGACGATGGCCAGGCGCGAGCGGCGTTCGGGCGTCCGGCGGACCGACGGTGCGGCGGAGAAGGCCAGCGCGTAGTCGCCGGAGCCATCGGAGAAGGACGCGCCGGTGCGCGCGAGCCCGGCCAGCGCACGGCGCGCGAGGCGGGTCAGGTTGCGGTCGGAGAGCGGCGCATCGGTGGCGACGACGATCATGATGGAGCCGTCGGCATCACCCCGCTCCACGACGTCGCGCAGGTAGTACTGGCCGAGGGCCTGGCCGACGGGCACGCCGGCCATCTGGAGCACGCCGCCGAAGTTCGCCTGCACCAGCACGCCGACCGTGTAGCCGTCCAGCGCAGGGGGCAGCTGCCGCGAGCTGGTCCCGATGCCGCCCTTCCAGCCAAACGCAACCGTGCCCGTGCCTGCGCCGGCTGCGCCTTCCTCGACCGGACCGGGCCGGGCTGCAGCGATGGCGGCCAGCACGTGGTCGGGCGTCACCGAGGGGCGGCGGATGTCGTTCAGGCGGCTGTCGTTGGTCTCCCCGACGACCGGGTTGACCGAGACGACGGCCTCGTTGCCCGGCTGGCCGAGGGTCCAGGCGATGACGGCCTGGCCGGCCACCGGCACGGCGAGGGTGTTGGTCAGGACGATGGGGGTCTCGATCTCGCCCAGCTCGACCAATTGGGTGCTGCCCATGAGTTTGCCGAAGCCGTTGCCCACCGCAAGGCCCGCGGGGGTCTTGTCCTGAAACAGGTTGCCGGCGTGCGGCAGGATGGCCGTCACCCCAGTGCGGATCGCGTCGCCCTCGATAAGCGTCATGTGACCGGTGCGCACGCCGTCTACATCGGTGATAGCGTTGAGCGGGCCGGGGGTGAGGATGCCGGGCCGGATGCCGATATCGCGCGCCCGGGCACGGCCGGATGGGGTCTGTGGGTGATGGATCATGGTCGCCGCCAGAGATGGTGATTTAGAGGAGAGTTTACCCCAAGTGGGGTTGCGGGACAAAACGGGTACGGTAAAGCCGGTTGACCATGAAGGAAAAGGAGTTTTCCGCCCTGCTAACCACACGACAGCACCCTGCTAAACTACGTTTAGCAGGGTGCTAAACCATGTTGAGCAGAACTATACTTAAATAACAATACTCAGTTAACTAGAGAGTGTGTGGGGGCAGCCGGCGGTGTGTCGTTGCGGACGACCGTTGCACGCTCACCCGCTCTGGTCCATGCTGATATTTGCTTTAAGAAAGATGACGGGGGTTGCTCAAGCGGGAAGGCGTTCGGAAGCTGAGGGAGAGACGGATGGCAGGCGAGCGGCCCAGCGAGGGCGTCAAGGCTTTACGCTTACGCTGGGCTCGTGCTCGCCTCGGGTCATTCCTTGGTGGTGGGACGGCGCGAGCGGCTGCGCGACGGAGTGGGCGGCTTATCCGATGTGATTGCGCGAGGCGTCGCGGGCGGCTTGTCCGCTGTACTGGCGCGTGGCGTCGCGGCCGGCTTAGCGGCGGCCTTCGCACGTGACGCAGCGGTAGGTTTCGGCAGTGGACGCGAGCGTGTGGGCGGCTCGGGCACCTCAGGCGGCAGGTGCAGGTTCTCCCAGATGCGAGCGGATAGCGCGATGTCGGTCACAAGGAGCTGGTTGTTGCTGTGGTAACGAATAGTCATCTTCGGCGGCGAAATATCGATAACCTCGTACTCGCCGTTACGGTTGGCGTAAATCTCGCCCACCCGGAAGGGATGGGACACGGGCTTGTTCATGTATTACCAAATCCTTTCACCTGCAGACATGCGGTGCGCCCTGCAGGTCACTACATGGAATTATAGCACGGACGCGGTGATTGGAGAAATGAGGTGACGTGGCAGAGGATGTTTAATGAAAAGAGCGGGAGACGGGATTCGGACCCGCGACATCCTGCTTGGAAGGCAGGCGCTCTACCGCTGAGCTACTCCCGCATGGTCGGGGCGAGAGGATTTGAACCTCCGACCTCTTGAACCCAAATCAAGCGCGCTAACCGAACTGCGCTACGCCCCGAACGACGTTGAGTATAGCGTAAGTCAGGCGTAGCGTCAAAGACGAGAATTATGAATTGCGAATTGCGAATTAGGAATGAGTGACGAGTCGGTTGTGATTGCTCAATTCTCACTCGTAGTTCGTAATTCGGCCCTTATGCTAGTTCAGGTTGGTTGACGACCGGTCCTCCGATGTGATATGGGATGTGTTACCAAAACACCAACCCACACAACGGAGGACCTATCACATGATACACGACTTCGATGATTTCTGCCTCTGGATGTACGTCGTAGTCGATGACGTCTGGCAGCAGATCGCCGGCTTGTTTGCCCGGCCCGGCCCGCCGCCGACGTGCAGCGACAGTGAACTGCTGACCATGGCCCTGGTCGGTGAGTGCCGGGGCTGGGACCTGGAGACCGTCATGCTGGTCGAGTGGCGTGAGCGCCGCGATTTGTTTCCGAACGTCCCGAGCCAGAGCCGCTTCAACCGCCGGCGGCGCAATCTGATGGCCGCCTTCAACGTCGTGCGGCAAGTGGTCCTGCGCTGCCTGGACCTGGCCGCCGATACGGCCTGTGTCGTCGACAGCTTGCCGGTCCCCGCCGTGGCGTTTCATCTCGTCCCCGGTGCGACCGGCGACTGGCCCGCCCATGGCGCCCGCTTTGGCCGCATCGCATCCAAAAAGCAGGTGATCTTCGGTTATCGCCTGCATTTGCTCGTCACGTTGAATGGCGTCATCCTGGACTTCGAGCTGGCGCCGGCCAATGCGACCGATCTGACCGTCGGGTGTGAGTTACTGGCCCAGCACACCGACCTGACAGTCCTGGGTGACAAGGCCTACGTCGGCGCACCGCAGGCCGCGGACCTATGGGAACACAACCGCATCCGGCTGCTCACCGTACCGCGCCGGAATCAGAAGGTGCCGGTGACCGCCGCCGTCAAGCACTTACACAGTGCCGGGCGGCAGATCATCGAAACGGTCAATGACCAATTGGCCGAGCAGTTCCATATCGAGATCAACCATGCGCACACTTTCTGGGGCCTGTGCACCCGCCTCTACACCAAGCTGGCGGCTCACACGCTCTGTATCTATCTCAACCGCCGGCTGGGAAACGTCGACTTCTTGCACATCAAGCGCCTAGCGTTCCCAGCCTAGCGCGGCCCAACGCTGACTTGATCTAGCATAAGGGCCTATTAGTGGATTGTGCGCTCGGACCCGGGT
>CAZTMA010000103.1:0-19959 GCA_964614645.1 uncultured Anaerolineales bacterium | reverse complement strand
GCGCCGTCGATGATCCGGTGGTCGAACACGAGGCTCAGCGTCAGCATCTGGCGCAGCACCGGCGCGTTCGGGCTCTCCGGCCGGTAGACCCACTTCGGTGCGATTCGGCCGACGCCCAGGATCGCGGCCTCCGGCAGGTTGATGACCGGCGTGAATGCATCGATGTCGTGCATCCCCAGGTTCGTGATGGTGAACGTGCCGCCGGTGATATCGTCCGGCATCGAGCGGCCCTTGCGCGCACGGTCGACCAGCTCGCGGAATGCCGCGCCGAACTGCTGCAGCGTCTTCGTGTCCGCATCACGGATGACCGGCACGAGCAGCCCGCGCTCGGTGTCGACCGCCATGCCCAGGTTGACGTGGCCCATCAGCTCGATGGCATCCGCCGCCAGCCGCGCGTTCATGTACGGGAACTTGCGCAGCGCCTTGGCGACGATGAGCGCCAGCAGATCGTTGTAGCCGGGCGCAAAGCCCCATGCCTCGCTGACCTTTGCCTTGAGCCGCTCGCGCATCGTGACGAACTCGGTCGCGTCGACCTCGGTGACGAGGGTGACGCGGGCGGTCGTGTGGACGCTCGTGCCCATCCGGTCGACGATGATCGCGCGCACGCCCTTGAGCGGAATGCGCTCGGTTACGTCGGCGACGGGCAGGGGCGCCGGCGGCTGGGAGACCTTCGAGGTTTCGGAAACCTCGAAGGTCTGCGGTGCGGCGGGCGAGGGAACCTCGCCCCTACCGAGTGTTGCCGTGCGTGCTGCCTCGACATCCTCGCGCGTGATTTTGCCGCCAGGACCGGTGCCGGTGAGCTTGCGCAGGTCGACGCCGGTCTCCGCTGCCAGCTTCTCGGCCAGCGGAGTAGCCTTCGGCGCGGTTGCAAGATAGGCGAGCACATCCTTCTCGGTCACGCGCACACCCTCGCCGCCGGTCGGCGTGACCTGCGCCAGGTCCACGTGCCGCTCCCCGGCCAGCTTACGCGCGCGCGGAGAGGCGAAGATTTTACTGGCCGCAGAGGACACAGAGGGCTCAGAGACTAAGGGTGTTTCCTCGGTCTGCGCAAGCTCAATGCTCTCTGCGACCTCTGTGGTCTCTGTGGCTTCGCCTCCAACAGTCCCCGCCTTGAACTTGATGTCCTGCGGGCCGATGAGCGCAACGACTTCCAGCACGGGCACGGTCTGGCCGACCTCGAAAGGCCCGCGATGGAGGAAGCCGGCGCCCTCGGCCTCCACGAAGAAGGTCGTCTTATCCGTCTCGATCTCCAGGATTTCCTGGCCCTTCTTGATCTCCGCGCCATCATCGGCCAGCCACTGGACGATCTTCACCTCTTCGACCGTCTGGCCGTATTTCGGGATGTAGACCTCAGTCGTCTTCGGCGCCATCAGCTCACCACCTTTCGACAGGCTGCCACGATGCGGGCGGTATTCGGGATCGCGATGTCCTCCAGCACCTCGGCACGCGGAACCGGCACGTTGAGCGCCGCGACGCGCACCATCGGCGCATCCAGGTAATCGAAGGCATGGTCGTTGACCTGCGCCATGATCTCGTTGATGAAGCTCGTGTTCTCGTAGGCCTCGGTCACGCCGACCAGCCGGCCCGTCTTCTTGACGGATGCAAGGATGGTCTCCAGGTCCAGCGGCTTCAGGCTGCGCAGGTCGATGACCTCGACGTCGATGCCTTCCTTCGCCAGCGCCTCGGCGGCTTCCAGCGAGCGGTGCACCATGCGTGAGTAGGTGACGAGGGTGATGTCCTTGCCGGGCCGCTTGATGTCGGCGACGCCGAGCGGGATGACGTAATCTTGCTCCGGCACGGGGCCTTTCACGCCGTAGAGCATCTTGTGCTCGATGAACATAACCGGGTTGTCGTCACGGATGGCCGCCTTGAGCAGGCCCTTCGCATCATAGGGCGTGGAGGGCATGACCACGTAGATGCCGGGGAAGTGCGTCCACAGCGCCTCGAGGCTCTGCGAGTGGTGCGCGGCGATGGCGCGACCTGCGCCGCCTTCGGTGCGAACAACCATCGGAACGCTGGTCTTGCCTCCGAACATGTAACGGTTCTTCGCGCCCTGGTTCGCAATCTGGTCCATCGCGAGCGGGGTGAAGTCGACGTACATGATCTCCGCGATGGGGCGCATGCCGGCCATGGCTGCACCGACGGCCGCGCCGCCGATGGTGGCCTCGGAGATGGGCGTGTCGAGCACGCGCCACTCGCCGAACTCGGCGAACAGGCCCCGGGTCGCACCGTAGGCGCCACCGTACAGTCCGACGTCCTCGCCCATGATGAAGACCCGTTCGTCGCGCTGCATTTCCTCGCGCGCAGCCTCGACCAATGCGGCCGCATAGCTGATTTCCTTCATCGGGACCGTCGTCGGTTCCTTCTTCTCCGCTAGATGCACCTGCGCCCGGAGCTCGGCCTCCACCGCAATATCCGCGCCGGTGTGCTTGAGCGGGGCATAGACGTCGGTCTCGACCTCGCTCGGATCGGGCGCGGGGGAGGCCTCAGCGTAGGCCATCGCCGCGTCCAGCTTGTCGCTCACGAACTCGTCGAGTTCGTCGTATTCCGTATCTTTGAGCAGGCCGAACGACAGCATCTCGCCGCGCAGCACCTCGATCGGGTCGCGGTCGCGCCACTCGCGTTCCTCGTCCTTCGTGCGGTAGGCGCGAGGATCGGAGTGGCTATGTCCGAAATAACGGTAGGTCTTCGCTTCGATCAACGTAGGTCCCTCGCCGCTGCGCGCGCGTTCGGCAGCCTTCGACACCGCGGCCCGCACGGCCACAGCATCCATGCCGTCCACGACCTCACCGGGAATGCCATAGGCACAGGCGCGTGCCGCGATGTCAGGCAGCTTGGAAACATTGGCCCACGGCACGGACATGCCGTACTGGTTGTTCTCGGCCACGAAGACGACCGGCAGGTCCCACAGGCTCGCCATATTCAGCGCCTCGTGGAAGGTGCCTTCGTTGGATGCGCCGTCACCGAAGAAGCAGAGCACGACGCGCTCGGTGCCCTGGAGCTTCTGTGCGAGGGCTGCGCCGACGGCCACCGGCAGGTTGCCGCCGACGATGCCCGTTGCGCCCAGGTTGCCGTGGTCCACGTCTGCGATGTGCATGGACCCGCCCTTGCCCTTGCAGTAGCCGCCGGACTTGCCCAGCACCTCGGCCATCATGCGGTTGTAGTGCATCTGCTTGTCGTCGGGACCCTGCGCGGCCTTGTCGCCGTGCGCATGCGCGTGGCCGTGGCCGCGATGGGTGCTGGTGATGAAGTCGTCATCGCGCAGCGCGGCGACGGCGCCGACAGCGGTCGCCTCGGAACCGGCGTACAGGTGTGACGCGCCCTTGAGGACGGCCTTCGTCAGCAGGCTCGAAATCTTCTCTTCCAGCGCCCGGATTTCCTTCATCTGGCGCAGCATGTCCATTAGCTCTTCTTTGCTTAATTCCTGTTCCTCGATCAGCGCCGAAATGGTGACCGGGTCTAGCGCTTGCATGGGTTGGGGATATGTCACTTTGTCCTCCGTATGGAATGGATGCTCTCAAACCTGGATAACGTCCACCCCGGCCTGGCGGATTTGGGCCACCAGTTCTGCCGGGGCATAGGTGTCGGTGATGATGCGGGCAATCTGCGAGACATCGGCAAACGAGGCCAGCCCGACCCGGCCCCACTTGGTGGCATCGAATACGGCCACTACCTCGCGGCACATCGCAACCAGCGGCCGCTTGATCTCCGCCTCCTCCGCGCTGACGTCGGTCAGGCCTTCTTCCAGGCTGACGCCGTGTGCGCCGAAGAAGCCCTTCCGGATATTGAAGCGCCGCAGCATGTCGAGCCCGCCGGTGCTGACGATGGAGGCAGTATCCTTGCGGAGCGTGCCGCCGATTACCACGACCATCACGCCCGGCGCGTCCAGCAGTTCCTGGGCGACGGCCAGCCCGTTCGTGATGACGGTGACGTAGCGGTGCGCCTTGAGGTTCTGGGCAATGGCGAAGGCCGTGCTGCTGCTGTCGAGAATGACGGCGTCGCCGTCGGCGATCAGGCGGGCAGCCGCAGCGCCGATGTGGGCCTTCTGCTGGACCTGCTGCTGCAGGCGCTGGCTGAGCGAAAGGACGGGCAGGCCGGCGGTTGCGGGGATCGCGCCGCCGTGCGTGCGCACGATGAGATTGCCCTCGGCGAGGGCCTGCAGGTCGGTGCGGATGGTGACTTCGGAGACGCCAAACTCTTGGCTGAGCTCGGTCACGGCCACCCGTCCGGCCTGGCTGACCCGACCCAGGATTTCCTGGCGCCTCTCTGCTACAGACAGCTCTTTCATCCCCGTCCTACTGAACTTACGAATGCTTGCGATTGCTTTCAATATACTTCATATTGCGGGGGTTGTCAAGAACTATAGGCGCGATGTTGGAGCGGGGCTATGGTTTACGATGGGCCGATGCGACGGGCGAGCAGGTTCATCACGAGGAAGACAAGGAGGGCGGTAATGATCAGGAGCGCGGCGACCGGCAGAGCCGCCGCGAGGCCGAAGCCCTCGAAGCGCTGGTAGACGAGCACGGGCACGACCTTGGGATGGTAGGCAAGGATGACGACTGCACCGAACTCGCTGACCCCACGCGCCCACATCATCAGCGCACCGGTCAGCACGCCGTTGGAGGCTTGGGGCAGGGCGATATGCCAGAAGGCCTGCCAGGGGGTCGCGCCGTCCGCCAGCGCGGCCTGCTCGTAATCCGGCTCAAGCTGCGCAAACGCCTCGCGCGCCGCGTTGACCAGGAAAGGCAGCCCGACGAAGGCCATCGCGACCGCGATGCCTGCGGGGGTGTCGGTGAAGGTCACGCCGAGGCGGCCGAACGCCTGGCCGAAGAAGCCCCGGCGGCCGAACACCATCAACAGGGCAATGCCCGCCGCCGTATGGGGGATGACGAGGGGCAGGTTGACGAGCGCCTGGACGAGCTGGCGGCCGGGGAATGTGCGGCGGGCTAACAGGTACGCCAGAGGAACGCCGGTGGTCAACCCGATCAGCACTGCCGCGAGCGCAGCAAGGAAGGTCAGTCGGATCGAGCCGAGGACTTCGGGATCGCGGAGCGTATCCCAGAAGGCTGCGGGGCTGGTGGCGAGCAGGGTGCTGGCGAGCGGCGCCACAATCAGGAGCAGCAGCGCGCCTCCCGCCAGCCCGAAGACAATGTCGAGTGCCGAGCGGCGGCTCATGGCCCGGCGGCGGGCTGGGAGAGCGCCTGGAGCTCCGCCGGCATCTGTTCGTAGCCGAAGGCCAGCGGGACCTCGAACATCGGGTGGTGGTTAGCCTCCATGATGGCGCGGCCCTCCGGGCCGAGCAGGAACGCGATGAACTGCGCAGCCTCGGCTGGATGCGCCGCACTGGCCGGGATGGTGATCCCGTAGCCGATCCGCTCCCCGCGGAACACAGGCTTGACGGAGGCAAACCGCTGGAAGTCGAGACGGACCTCCACGCGGCTGTAGTCTGCTTCGTGCGCGGGCGAGCCCAGGTTAACGTCATCCGGCAGCGACAGCATCTGCAGCCCGTGCTGGCGGATCACCGACTCGTATTCCCAGGCGTAGTCGACGTCGCCGGATTCCAGCAGGGCGAGGAGTTGAATGCTCCCTCCGCGCAGCAGGATGTGCGACCCCGGCCGCGTCTCCAGCACTTCGGGCACCGTCACCGTCGCCAGCGCATCGTCCATGAACAGCGTGACGGGCCGGGTGAACTGGTCGCGGAACAGGGTGGGCCAGTAGGTGTAGGCCTGTTTGCGCTGCTGCTCGAGCGCGACCGACATGAAGGCCCGGTAGCCCGCGGCGTCGAACCGCGGGTCGGAGAGGCCCACACGTACGTCCGGACGCGCCAGAACCTCCGGCCAGTTATCCGTTGTCAGTTCCGCGGCATACTTGCTGTCCGCGTGGTAGGCGAGGGCAAGGCGGTTGCTGGCAAAGCGGATGTACCAGTCGGCGTAGGGCCGGCCCGTCTCCGGGTCGGTCGCACCGGTCATCAACATGGGTATGAGCGCCGCGTCCGCTGTAGCAACCACGTCGATGCGCTCGTGGAGTTCGGTCGCGTGGCGGATGACCTGGATGCTGCCGTGGTACTCCGGCCGCACGTCGATTTCCGGGTGCTGCGCTTCGAAAGCGGTCTCCAGCGCATCGAACGGCACGATCAAGCTGCCCGCGCCGAACACCACCAGTGGCACGCGTCCGGCTGCCTGGCTCGTAGCCGGCGCTTTGGTACCTACTGCCGCCTCTGGGCTCGTAGTCGGCGCTTCAGCGCCCGTGCCGGACGCAGGCACGCATCCCGCCAGACCGAGTGCCATCAGAAGCACAAGGACTACCAGGGGCGCGGGCGCCCGCCGGAAGCGGCGGGCGCCGTTCATGACTGCCATCGCCATCACTTGAGTTCGATGGCGGTGACGTCCTTGACCCACAGGTTGCTGGCCAGCGAGGGCATCGCGAGGTTCAGCGTGCCTTCGGGGTCAAAGGCCACCAGACAATCGGCGCAGGCCTGCACGTCGGCCAGGCTCGCCTCGGCCGTGAAGCCGTCCGACGCGGTAAAGACGATGGCGGAGGCGGCCGCAGCGGGCTTTGCCAGCGCCAGCACCTCGCTCAGGCGCACGCCCTCGTATTCCGCCGGCCCCTTCTTCGGGTGCTCCAGTGTCAGCTTGACCACCTCCAGCCCCTGCAGGTCGGCCATGGCCAGGCCCAGCGGACTCCCGACCGCGCCAATGATCACGAGGTCGCCCGTGATGTCGGCGGGCGCAGCAGCGGGCACGGCGGTCGGGTCGGCCGTCGGTTCGACGGTGGGTTCAGCCGCCGGCTCGGCCGCCACATCCTCCACGGCCAGCTTGATCTCCGCCAGTGCGCCGACCATCTCATTCTTCTTCAGGGTGGGGCCGACCAGCCGCAGCGGGAAGTATTTCTCCGGCAGTGGGGTGTCATTGACCAGCGCGGCCACGATCACGTCGTTGTTGCGGGCCAGCGGCGCGCTCTCCAGGCTCACCGAGTAACCGTCTGCGGCGACCGGCTCGACCATGTAGCCTGCCAGTGCCAGCGCCTCGTTGAAGGCCGGACCCTGGTGCTTGACCTCGTCGTCGGCGTAGCCCATCAGGTACCAGAGCGGGACGCCGGTCCACACCTGGGCCATATCGTCCGTCCAGGTGGCCTTATGGCAGCCCACGCACGATTCGAAGGTCGCCGGGTCGAGCGTGGCGTCGATGCCGCCGTCCAGCGACAGGTTCCAATCGGCCACGAGGCCGCGAATCTCGATCTTGTTGACCCATTTGACCGACCAGTGGCCGTCGGTTACCTGGTCGCGCTTGGGGCTGATGATGACGACGCGCAGCGTGCCATCGGAGTCTGCGGGCAGGGATTGGCCGTCGCGCTCGAATGCGAGGATGGCGGTCAACTCACCGGGTTCGGCCAGCTCCTCGCCGGTCGCGGGGTCATAGGCGATGAACGTGCCGTTCTTGAGCTGGTCGTAGCTGAAGGTGATGGCGTAGCCGTCCTTCGCTACGACGTTGACGCCCATCTCCTCGGTGAGGGGACCCGCGAGCTCCGCGAGGGTCAGCAGGCTGACACCGCGGTGGGGCACGGGCGGCGTGATCTTGCCGGTCGAGCTCTTCTGCCCGGCCTCGCCTTCGACGACGTCGAGCTGCGTCAGGTCATCGAGGGTGAGCGTGAGCAGGCCGGAGGGGCCGTTGATTTCCAGCATGGGTTCGGCCGCAGTGACCTCGGTAGGCGGCACTTCGGTGGCCGGCACTTCGGTTGCGGCTGCGGCCGGCGCAGGCGCCTCCGTGGGGGCAGGCGGAGCCACGCACGCGCCGAGCACAAGGATGGTGACGAGTAACAGGCTGAGACTGAGCAGGGCAGGTGATTTCATGACGACTCCTTCGTGGAATGGGAGGACTGTGCGGCGCAGGTTGGTCGGGGCCGGCACATCGTATGACTGTGTTGATACAACCGGTATTATAGGCAACCTGCCTGGTGTGTCAAAGCTGGGAGCACGAGACGATATTGCTACGAATTGCACAGATTTTGACGAATCAGGCGCCAGGAGAGTTGGAATGCAGGTGGAGCGATTTGCGGGTTATGGGCCGGCAGGGAGGTACGGGAGCAGGGGGACAATCCTATCGACGAGCACCTTGTGCAGTTGGGCCGCTTCGGCGGCCGGCTGGCGTGCGAGCCATTGATGATCACGGCAGATATCGAGCTGCCGGCGCAGAGTTGCCAGCGAGGCGGCCAGGTAGTCTGCGAGCAGAAGGCCCAGGCTGCGACATGGCGCTGGGTGACCTTTGTTGTCGCCGGAAGGTGGTGGCTCGAGCCCAGGCGTTGCAATTTGCAGCGCTGCAACGGTTGGCGGTGGGTCGATGGCGACATTCCCGGGTTGCGGCACGCTGCCGGCGCACTCGACAGCACCGTCGCTGGCGGGAGGTTCGGTGGTCCGGGGCTGCAGCTTGTTCCTTTCCGCCGCAGCCGCCGGATCTTGCGGGGTCAGCAGGCCGTCCGCGGCGGCGATGGCCTCGGGTGTCAGGCGCCAGGGCTGGGCGCGGTGGTCGTGGCTGGCCAGCTCCATACGCTGCAGCGCGGCGAGGCCGCGCGCGACACTCTTGCGGTCGTAGCCGGTGACGAGAGCCAGGCCGGTGATGGTGGCTTCACCTGCGAGGCGCAGGGCCAGCAGGAGGGCGAGCGGTGCGCCCTTGAGCGCACGGAGGTAAAGAACCGGGTTGGGCATGGCAGAGTCCAGGACGATTTGTGAAGCTTGCTGCGCCAGGATCGGCGCGGGTCGGGCTGGGGCGGGTTATGGTATCTGGCAACCGTTGCCAGATACGAGCGTTCGATGGCTCGAACATTTGTGCTAATATCATAGCATGTCAGCACATCCGTGTCAAGGGGTTTCGCGCAAAACACGCGAAATCGATAGGTATCGCGCGTCTGGCGCGGGGCATCTGGTGAATTCACCAGATAGCCGTCTGCTGCCTGGCCATTACGGGCAACGTGGTTTTCCACCTGGTGCTCACCCTGGTAACCTCGTTTCCCTATCGCCGTCCCAATGGGAAACGTGGTTTACCACCGTGGGCAAAATTCTTTCCCTTGAAGTGTGGAGTTTTGCCCCATCAGAAAGATTGAACATTGCGCATTGGCACTCGCTGGGATGGGTGGATGGTTCTATGTGGTAGAATTGCCAGATTGACCTGCTGGTGGCGGGATCGTATCTGTCACTGATGACAGATAGCGTGTGGCCATCCACTCCACCCCGGCCAGAGTTGCTGGCCGCAGTTGGCCGGGCGCCGCCGCTTTCGCTTACGGGCAGTGGGGCAAGCGTAGCTTCGCTTACAGGCAGCCCTACAGGGCTGTCAAACTTTCGTGCGGTAGCGCAGGTAGACTACGCCACCGGTGAAGCGGTGCTCGTCCAGGAGCTCCAGTTGCAGGCGGATGTCGCGGGGCAGGCAGCGTTTGCCGCCGCCGACGATGACCGGCACGACATAGAGCCGGCACTCATCCACCAGTCCCGCCTCGAATGCGTGCGCGGCCAGCGCAGGCCCGCCGATCGAGACGTCGCGCTCTGCGGCAGCAATCAGCCGGCGGACCGCCGCGGGGTCGAAATGCCGCTCGATGCGCGTCCGGGCGGTAGGGACCGCCGCCAGGGTCGTGGAGTACACGATCTTTTCGGCCGCCTGCCAGATCTGCGCGTAGTCATGCGTAATCGGCGAGTGAGCGGCGAGGGCCGGATCGGTTTCCCAGACGGCCAGCGTTTCGTACATCCTGCGGCCTAAAAGGTACGTGCCGGTGTCCCGTTCGCGCTCATTGACGAAGGCGTGCACCTCGTCATCCGGCGCGGCCCAACCGAAGTTTCCCGTCTCGTCCTCGATATAGCCATCGAGCGACATGATCGCACCGTAAATCAACCTGGCCATCGTTATCCTCCACCTGCGCACGTCACGGAGCGGTGCTCAGGTCGCCTGAGTGTAACAGGTGGACTCGTATACGTCAGTAAGGTAGCTCAACTTGCAGGCCCTGGACCGGGCCGAACGCAGCATCGCACTCTGAAAAGAGACTGGAGGAGGAAATCACATGCGACGGGCCGACAAGGAAATCATCGACCGCACGCTGCTCGACTGGGTTATCCGGCGAGCGGTGGTGTGCCGGCTGGGGCTGAGCCAGGGCGACCGGGCATATATCGTGCCGTTGTCGTTCGGGTATGACGGGCAGTGCATCTACTTTCACACGGCAGCCGAGGGACGCAAGCTGGACATGCTGGCGGCCAATCCGCAGGTCTGCTTCGAGATGGAGCATGATGTAAAAGTGATCCCACATGAGACGCGCGCTTGTGCATGGTCGATGTCGTTCTACAGCGTGATGGGGACGGGCGTGGTGCGCGAGGTCACGGAGCCAGACGAGAAGGTTGCGGCCCTGCAGGTTATCATGGGACACTATTCCCCGCAGGTGTGGGAGATCGGCGCAGCAGATGCCCGGACGGTGCGCGTCTGGCGGTTGGAAATCGAGGAGATGAGCGGGAAGAAGTCGAAAGACAAAGCTGTCTTCGCCACAGAGGTCACAGAGGGCGCTGAGAGAACCGGATAGGACTGTCTCGGCGTCCTCTGTGACCTCTGTGGCAATAGCGCTGCCTCAGCCCAACGGCAGGCCGACCGACGCCACGAACGCGCGGATGCTGTCGCGGGTGGGCTGCACGCCAGGTGCAGGGTAGAGCTCCCACTTCTCCACATGGACGGCGGACTGGCCCGGTTCGAGTTTCTCCAGCGGGCCGACAGTCTCCACTTCGATGAAACGGTCAGCGCAGTAGGCTTCGGTGTTGCAGCCGAAGTCCACGTGGTCGCGGTCCGGCTGCGGCTCGAACCGCTTGACGACGAGGACGCCGGCCACCAGATAGCCGACCCAGCCGTGACGGTTCAGGTAGCCGATCTTGCAGGGCGGTAGCGCGGGCTGCGCTTCGAACAGGACAAGGTCGTCGGCCAGGTGCAGCCGGGGGTCGGCCAGCCGGGTGTAGGGCCAGAAGACCATATTGCGGTTGGGCAGCAGGCCGGCATCGTCGAGCTGGTGTGCGGTCTGCGGGAGAATGCAGACGCCGCCGAGCCGCATCATGGTCAGCGCCCAGGGCGCCAACTTCACCGGCCACGGGCCGTGGTTTTCCAGCCGGTGACTGATCACGAGGGCCGCCTTGCCGGGCGTCAGCGCGATGTCCATGCACTTGCGGATGCCGGTCAGTTCCTCGAGCGCGCCAAGCAGGTGCAGCTCGCCGTTCGCCTCGGTCAGCTCCAGGCCGGCGTCATCGGGTATGTACGAGCGGGGGGTCGCCTCCGGCGCGTGCCAGAGCCGGTGGCCGCCGTATAGCCGGAAGTCACCGACCGCAGTCGGGATGGTCATATCCGCAACCTCGGCCATCAGGTTATCGGTGGATGTGCCGAGGAACAGGCCCACGATGCGCGGGCCGGCGGTCTCGAGGACGTCGATACGCACGTGGTCGTTGGTGAAGCTGCGCACGGGCAGCCCGAGGACTTTCGTTGTCAATGGAGCCTCCTTGCTGGTGGGTGGCGCGGTCGCGCCCTGTTAGCGCAATATCAGCGGCAGGTGTATCCGGTAAATGGGCCGGTAGCCGAAGTCGAACACGACGTCCGGCTGACCTGCGACAATGGTGATCGGGATCTCCCGCTCTGTGGTCTGGGTGAAGCCGGGCAGGTCGGATTGTACCACCCGGTACGCACCCGGTGCAACATTGATGAACAGGAATACGCCGTGATCGTCGGTCCAGGCGGTAACCGTATCGGCGGGCGGGGTCGGTACATCCTCCGGCACGACGAATACGCGCACGCCGGGCAGGAGGCGTTCGCCCGGATCCAGGACGCGATCGGCGTCCAGGTCCTCCCATACGCGGCCGGTGATGCGGGCGTAGCCGGGAACCTGCGTGGCCGTCGGGGTGCTCGTCCGCGTGACGTTGGGCGGATTGGTGCTCGTGACGGTTGGCGTGTAAGTCGCCGTCGCCGTCGATGTGACGGTGGGTGTCGATGTCGCTGTAGGTGACGGTGTGGCTGTCGGCGTGTGCGTGGGCAGCGCGCGTGCCGCGAAGTCGAACGCAGTGGTTAGGTTCGCGCCGACGGCCAGCACCACCTGCGGCGTGCTCACCGTGTAGCCGGGGGGCGCGGTACACTCCAGCATGTAAGTTGCCGGGTCATGTGGCCCGAGCAGATAGCGGCCGTCGCTGCCCGTCACGACCTGCGTGATGACGTCGCCGGTCGTCCGGCGGAGCGTGAGAGTGGCGCCGCCGAGCGGCGGCTCAGTGTCCCGGTCATAGCGCTGGTTGTCGTTGGCATCCCAATACACCAGGCCGGCGATATGGCCGGTGGAAGGAGTCGCGGTGGGGGTTGCCGTCGGAGTGGCCGTTGCGGTGGGCGTGTAAGTCGCTGTAGGCGACGATGTCGCCGTGGGCGTCTCCGTCGCAGTGGCCGTCGCTGTGGCGGTGGCCGTCGGTGTTTCGGTCGCTGTCGACGTGTAAGTGGCTGTAGGCGTGTAAGTCGCCGTCGATGACGACGTCGCCGTAGGTGTGGGGGTAGGCGACGCGGTAGCAGTCGACGTGCCTGTAGCGGTGGCCGTGGCAGTGGGCGTCAGGGTGCGCGTGGCAGTCGGCGTGTAAGTCGCTGTGGGCGTCGGTGTGCGCGTGGCAGTGGCGGTCGCGGTGGCCGTCGCAGTGCGGGTGTAAGTCGCCGTAGGAGATGACGTAGGTGTTGGCGTACGCGATGGCGTCGGCGTGCGCGTGGCGGTGGCGGTCGCAGTGGCCGTCGCGGTCCGGGTGTAAGTCGCCGTAGGCGACGACGTGGGCGTTGGCGTGCGCGTGTAAGTCGCGGTAGGCGACGGCGTGTGTGTCAGGGTTGCGGCTGTGACCGGCGACGAGGTCGGCGTCGCCTTGCCGCCCGTCAGCACGGCGCGGCCCCACGTTTCAGGCGCGCCGTTGGTAGTCTGGCCCTCCCAGACCATGAAGGTATCTCGGCTGCCGCTGCTGTCGTCGTCGTCCAGCCCGATTGTGAAGCCGAGCGTCTTGCCTGCGTAGAATGCGCCCGCATTTAGGGCGGTGGGCGGCAGCCGCAGCTCGAACTGCCAGCCCGTGCCAGTGATGCTGGTGGCCTGCAGCGTGTTGGTGATGGCATACGTGCCAAACTCGCGCACCGTCCCATCGGAGGCAATGGTAACCTGGTGGTCGTCCGGATTCCACCACAATTGGTCGGCCAGCCCGTCGATGCCGAACTCCACGGCATCGTCCAGCCAGACATAATCGCTGTCGCGCAAGACGGCATCGTCGGTCACGCTGCCCGAGAGCACCAGGTCATCGCCGATCCAGCCGCAGTAGATCGTGGCGGACAGGTCGACCGGCTCGGGCAGGGGCTCCGGATAGCTGTAGTCTGCGGTGGTCTTGTCCAGGTAGAGCGACGGCTGGCCGGCCCAGTCGTCCAACTGTCCATCGATGACGAAGCCGGGGCCCAGCGCAGGGCAGTCAATCTGCCGGGGCACGATGGGTGTGGGCGTAGCAGTCGGTGTCTGAGTCGGAGTGGGTGATGGCGTAGGGGTGTGTGTCGCCGTCGCGGTCGGCGTCGGCGTGGGCGTGGGCGGCGCGCCGCCAATGGGCGTCGGGGTCGGGGTGTTGGGCACGCCGCTCAATCTGATGGCGCCCCACTTGCCGGACTGCGAGTTGGTGCTCGTGCCGAGCCAGATCATGTGGTCGTCGCGGCTGCCGCCGTTGTCGTCCTCGTTGAGCCCGACCGTGAAGCTGATGACCTGGCCGGGCACGAGCTCGCCTGCGCCGATGGCGGCCTGGGGCAGGCGGAGCTCGAGGTTCCACGCGCCTGCGAGCGGCTGCGTGACGACGGTCGCGGCGGGCACTGGCACGCTGCCCAGATCGAGCAGCCAGCCATCGGTCGCGACAGTGAACTGGTGGTCGTCCGCGCTGCCGTAGACCCAACCGTCGCGGGCCGCGTCCAGCGCCAGCTCGATGCCGTCATCGTGCCAGATGGAGGTGCTGTCGCGGTAGAGCGGGGTGTCCGTGACGGTAGCGGCAAAGACCAGGTCGTTGCCCTGCCAGCCGCACCAGACCCGTGCGGACAGGTCGGCCGGGTCAGGCATGATGCCGCTGGCGATATACCCCGCGGTCGTGCGGTCGAGCAGGAGCGAAGGGCGGCCCTGCCATTCAGCCAGGCTGCCGTCGAGGGCCAACGATGCAGGCACGCGCGGGCAGTCTACCGGCGGCGGAATAGGCGTGACCGGCGGGGTCGGCGTGCGCGTCGGCGTGCGGGTGGGCGTGACGTTGCTCGTAGGCGTCGCAGTGGGGAAGGGGGTGGGCACGGGTCTCTTGTGGTCCATCACCTGCACCATGTGGACCGTCTCGTCGCCGTCGTCCCGGTCCCACAGGCGAAAGTCTGTGCTGCCCGCGCCGCGGTTGCCCATGCGTGCATCGGTCAGGCTGAACGTGGCGCGCTGCCAGGTCCCGGTGTTGTTCTTCTGGACCGCGCCCGCCACCTTGTAGATGCCAGACGAGACGCTGTCGTAGTGCAGCTCCCATGCATCGTGGCCCTGGTCAAGGTAAGTTACGGTGACTGTCACCGCGTTGGTGCCGTCGAACAGGTAGCCGTCGTCCACATCGAAATACATGTAGTGGTTGTTGCTGGCGCCGTCCGTGCGGCGGGTATAGCGGCCCTCGGGCGCAGAGCCGACGCGCCAGAGGGGGATGGTTTTGCCGCCGGGCACACTGTCCCGCTGCACCAGCCAGTAGGTGAAGTTGCCCCATTCGGGGAACCAGTCGTACTCGGTCTCGCGCAGCGCGACCCATACGCTGGGCGCATTGTCCACCGTGCGGCCCATGTGCGCGTTGGCGAAGTCGATGTACGGCCAGCGCGCGGGGTCCATAATCTGCTTGTCGTCGAGCAGGATGAAGTCGGCGTGCTTGTCCAGCCCGCTCAGGAGGCGCCAGAGCGTGGCTTCCGGGCCGTAAGCGTCGGGCCATTCGGTGCCTTCCCAACCCGTGACGACCTGGTTGCCCCACTTCAGGATGGGGTCGTATTGGCCGCAGCCCGCGATGCCGGTGGCCGGATCGTCGATGATGAGCCCGCTGCCGCCATCGGGCTTGAGCCCGCTGTGCTGGAGGCCGACCCCGCGGGCGGCCGCGTAGTCCGTGATGGTCTTGCGCTCGCACGAGCTGAGGAAGCGGGGGGCGTATTCGACGACGAGTTGCGTGTCGGGGAAGGCCTCTACGTAGCGGTCGATGGCCCATTGGGCATACTCGACCCACAGGCTCTGCGTCAGCCCGGCGGCCTGCAGGCAGGCATCGTACTGGTCCTGAGCCGGCTGCGTTTCACCGAACAGGCCGACGCCGATCTCGACGAAGCTGATGCGCGGGTCGCCGTTGAAGCGCGCGCCGAAGGCCCGGATGAAGTTGCCGTACTCCTGCTGGTAGCCTGGATCCCAGTACTTGGGAATCACCTCGCCGTCGCAGGTCACCTTCGCAGCGGGGTAGCGGCGGAGGACATAATCAGGGACGCCCATGCCGCCGCAGCAGGCGCCGTCGTAGGTGTCCAGGCCGACGCCATCGGGCTTGCCGTACAGCCAGTCGCTGGCGAGGTAGTTGTCCAGCCAGGCCCAGTCATAGGTATCGGCCGCGGGCTGCAGCGTCTTCCACTGGACGGTGACATGCCCGCCGACGATCGGGTAAGCCTGCGGGCTGACGTGGCGGTAATCGTAGAAGAAGTAGACGCCTGACGGGCCCATCTCTGGCGAGTTGCCCAGGTAGGCCGGACCTGCGGCTGCAGGCCCGGCCGCGGCCGGTGCACCGGCGCGTGGGGACAGACCTGACGATACAGGGGCGCCGGGTGTAGGTTGAAGATAGAGGGTGCCGGACTGAGCAGGGGCAGGCGCCGCCCTAACACCGTCGCTTCGGCTGGCGAGGTAGCCGGCGAAAATGACAGCCAGCAAGCACAGCGCCAGGGTAGAGAGCCAGCGGATTTCGCGCATGGGTCTGCCTCGGAGCAAGGTAGGAAACAGAGTACATATACACTGTCAGCGCCAAATGCGCAAAAACGGGGTGCGCTCGTGACGGAAAATACAGATTATCTTTGGTTTGGAGGTAAACTGTGGGCGGGGTTATGGCGGGTGACAGGTTCGGATGATTGGGTAGGGGCCCGTTTCGGCTGTGGCAGACCCACAGCCGAAACCGGCCCGAGCGACACATCCCTACGGGACGAGTTTGATGAACTTGCGGCGGCCGACTTGCAGGACGTGCTCGCGGTCGGGCGCGATGGTGAGGTTGGCGTCATCCACGCGCTCGCCGTCGAGCTTGACGCCGCCGCCCTGCACGAGCCGCCGGACCTCGCTCTTGCTGCCCGCATGGCCGGAGTTGGTGAGCAGGTCCACCAGGCTCACCGGCTGGACCAGCTTTAGCTCGGGCATGTCGGCCGGCATCTCGCGCTGCTGGAACACGGTGCGGAAGTGCTCCCGGGCGGCTTCCGCAGCCTCGCGGCCCTGGAAAATATCGACGATCTCGAAGGCCAGTTGCATCTTGAGGTCGCGCGGGTGCAGCTCTCCCGCTTCGAACTGGCTGAACTTGCGATTGATCTCCTCGTTGGAGAAGCGCGTAACCAGGTCGAAGAAGTTGCGCATCGCCGAATCAGGGATGCTCATCACCTTGCCGAACATCACCTCCGGGGCCTCGTTGATGCCGATGTGGTTGCCCGTGGACTTGCTCATGCGCATCAGGCCATCCGTACCCACGAGGATCGGGAAGGTCAGGATGGTCTGCGGCCGCAGGCCGAACGCTTCCATCAGCTTGCGCCCCGCGATGAGGTTGAAAAGCTGGTCGGTGCCGCCGATCTGGATGTCGGTGCGCATGGCGACCGCATCGTAGCCTTGCATCAGGGCGTACATGAACTCGTGCAGCCAGATGGGTTCTCCCTTCTCGAAGCGCAGCGCGAAGTTCTCGCGCACGAGGAATTGCTGCACGGTGAAGTTCGACGCCAGGCCGATGATGTCCTTGAACATCAGCTTGGACAGCCACTCGCCGTTGTACATGATGAGCGTGCGGTCCGGGTCGAGTATTTTCCAGGCCTGGTCGGTGAAGGTCTTGGCGTGATCGCGCGCCTGTTCCTCGGTCTGCTGGCGCCGCGCGCTGGTCTTGTCGCTCGGGTCACCGATGAGCGATGTGTACGTGCCGATCAGGAAAATGACCTCGTGCCCCAGCTCCTGGAACTGCGCGAGCTTGCGCATGGGCACAGTGTGGCCCAAGTGCAGGTCGCTGGCGGTCGGGTCGAAACCGCAGTAGATGCGCAAGGGGCGGTCGTCGCGCAGCGACTCAGCCAGCCGGGTGCGCAGTTCCTGCTCCATGTTAACACGCGTGGTCGCGTCACCGAACTCGACCCCGCGCATTAACAGCGCGAGTTGTTCTTCTACCGGTCGAAACGGGCTCATTTGCTTTACTCCGTAATTTGCCTGTGGTATAATCGTACCAGGGTTGCGTCACAGAGACGCAAACAAAAAGCGTGGCAAGCGCCACGCCTCACATTATCGATCAAGGATGCACGATCGGGCGGCTGCCTGCACTCACCGGCGAAGAAGGGGCGTCATTTGCTGCGGCGCATTGCCCGCGGCAAACACGCCCCGCAGATACGAGTAGGGTGCGGCTTGAGGTAGGAACTGCCAGGACGCGAAACGCGATAACATGGCGCGATCATAGCACGACAGACAGAGGTTGTCAAAGTCATCCAGGGAACTGGCGGCGAGTCCGAACGTCTTATCTGGCAGACACGCCGCTTAGGCCATAGTCCGTATTTTCCAGGAAAGGAGAACCGTATGTCTCAGTCATGGCAGCGTCGGATGGGTGTATTGATGGTGGTTGTGCTGCTGTTGACCGCAGTCCTTGTCCCGGCTGCGTCAGCGAGCCCGGTCGAAAGCCGCTCCGAGAAGGGCAGTGCCACCGCATCTCTCGGCGCCAGCGGTCCCCAGTGCGCAGTGTATCACTGGGTGAAGCGCGGTGAGAATCTGACCCAGATTGCCCGCAAGTATGGCGTCTCGATCTGGGATATCATGCAGTGGAACGGCATCAAGAACATGAACCGCATTTATGCGGGGTCAAGCCTGGTTATCTGGCGCCACTGCCCGAAGCCGCCGCCCAAGCCCCGGCCGCAACCGCAGCCACAGCCGCAGCCGGCGTCTTACTGGTATGCGACCTACTTCAACACCCGCGATCTGACGGGCGGCCGCGTGTTCGAACGCCGCGAAGCGCAGATCAACCACAACTGGGGCTGGAGCTCGCCGGCCGCGCCGGTCTTCCCCGACAACTTCTCGGCCCGCTGGACCAAGGCTGCGAACGCGGTGGGCGGCACGTATCGCATCACCGTGCGGACGGATGACGGCGCGCGCGTGTATGTGGACGGCGTGCTGGTTCTCGACACCTGGAAGGTCCAGGCTGTGACGACCTATGAGGTCGATGTCGTGCTGGTCCCTGGCTGGCATACTTGGACGATCGAGTATTTCGAGGCCGAGGGCGTGGCGGAGATCAGCTTCGGGGTGCGGAAGCTGTAATTCATGAGTCGGACGGCGGGGCATCTTCGAATGCCCCGCTCTTCGTGAGGACGGGCTTATGCCCGTCCTTTTTTGTGACCGGAAGCCGATGAAAAACGATTGTACTCCTGGTGTCGTCTTTGCCAGCAGAGGTTAGCGGGTGTATGATGGATGGCTGTGCGGCCTTGCCCGCCACACCGATATCCACCTTGAGGAATCATCCATGAGCTCGAACGAGACCGTCCTGCAAGCCGGCGCCGGGTGGCGCGACCGCCTCAGCCTGGCCACAGCCGGCTGGGGCCCCAACCTGGTCACTCTGGCCGTCACCTACTTCCTGGTCGCCCTGGGCCAGGGCCTGTTCAACGGCATCACCACCAACTACTATGTGAACGACCTGGGGCTGAACGGCCAGCAGGTGCTCTGGCTGACCGGCATCCGGGAGATTCCCGGGCTGAGCCTCATGCTGATCGCCGCGCTCATCATGCGCCTGCCCTTGTCCTGGCGTACAGGGATGTCGCTCATCCTGATGGGCATCGGCTTTGCGCTCTACGCAGGCGTGCACTCCTACCTGGCGCTGGCGGCGGTCGTGGTCATCGCCAGCATCGGCTTTCACAACTGGATGCCCCTGTCCAGCTCGCTCGCGCTGTCGCTGATTCCGAAGGCGGTGGCCGGGCGCACCCTCGGCACGCTCTCCGCGATCAGCGCGCTCGCGTCCATCGTCGGCATGGGCATCGCGGGCCTGCTGGCGGTCGCGCTGCCGCTGCGGACCTTCTTCGTGCTGGGTGGCATATTGATCGTCTTCGGCGGGCTGCTCATCTTCCGCGTGCCCGCCTCCGTGGGCCAGGAGAACCGCTCGCAGCCCCGCATGCTGCTCAAGCGGCGTTACTGGCTGTACTATGTCCTGACGCTCTTCGAGGGGTCGCGCATGCAGGTCTTTTCGGCCTTTGGCATCCTCATTCTGGTGCAGGAATATGGGCTGGACGCGCGCCAAATCAGCCTGTTGATGGTCGCCAGCGGCATCGTGAACTTCATGTTCGCGCGGCGGCTCGGCCATGCACTGGACTTCGTCGGCGAGCGCATCACGCTGTCGGTCAGCTACGTGCTGCTGGCGCTGTGCTTTATCGGCTACGCCACCGTCCACAACGCGCTGTTCCTGTGCGCGATGCTGGTGGGCATCAACCTGTTGGTCACGCTCAGCATCGGGCTGTCGACATACGTCAACCGCATCGCGCCGCCCGAGGAACTGACGCCGACGCTGAGCGCGGGGGTCAGCGTCAACCATATCTCTTCGGTGGGCATGTCGCTCCTGGCAGGCTCTCTACTGGCCGTCGTCGGGTATGAGGTGCTGTCGTGGGGTGCGGCAGGGCTTATCATGCTGTCGGTGCCGTTTGCGCTGATGATTCGCGTGCCGCCTGCGGCGCCTGAGACTGCCAACGCCTA
>CAZTMA010000102.1:0-20153 GCA_964614645.1 uncultured Anaerolineales bacterium | reverse complement strand
CTGGTCAACGAAGGCGCGATCCTGGCTGCCCGGCGCAACAAGCGGGCCATCGGCATGGTGGAGCTGCAGGACGCGGTCGAGAAGGTCATTGCCGGGCCGGAGCGCCGCTCGCGGCTCATCTCCGAGCATGAGAAGCACATCGTGGCCTATCACGAGGCCGGGCACGCGCTGGTCATGAAGATGCTGCCCAACTCGGACCCGGTGCACAAGATCAGCATCGTCAGCCGGGGCATGGCGCTGGGCTATACCATGCCGCTGCCGGAGGAAGACCACCTCCTGCACGGACGCAGCAAGTTCCGCGACGAGCTGGCCGGGCTGCTGGGCGGCCGCGTGGCCGAAGAGGAAGTGTTCGGCGATATCACGACCGGCGCCTCGAACGACCTGGAGCGCGTCACCGCGCTGGCCCGCCGGATGGTCACGCAGTACGGCATGAGCGAGAACCTCGGCCCGCAGACCTACGGCGAGAAAGAGGACCAGGTCTTCCTGGGCCGCGAGATCGGCGAGCAGCGCAACTACAGCGAGGAAGTGGCCGAGGCCATCGACACCGAAGTGCGCGGGATGATTCACGAGGCGCACGAACAGGCCCGCACCATCATCCGCGAATACCGCGATAAGCTGGACGAGATCGCCCGCCGCCTGATCGAGCACGAGACTGTCGACGCCGCCGAGTTCCAGGCGATCTTCGCGGCATAATACCTGATTCACCGCAAAGACGCGAAGGACGCTAAGAAAAACATCTCTCATCTTAGCGTTCTTCGCGTCTTCGCGGTTCCAACTCGTACACGGAGTACCTCTTGGTTCGCACGCCTCCTATGGCTCGCGGCCGGACGGCCCGGCTGTCCAGCACCGACCTGCTCATGCTCACCGCGACCGCCATCTGGGGGGTCAATTTCACCGTCATCAAGGTGGCGCTGGCCGAGTTCTCGCCGATGGCCTTCAACGGGATGCGCTTCGGCCTGGCGACGCTCGTCATCATGGCCATCCTCTGGTGGCAGGCGCGGCATACGCCCGGTTCCGACCTGCTCGACGTGCCCCGTCGCGATTGGGGGCCGGTCATCCTGTTGGGGCTGTTCGGCCACACCTTCTACCAGGTCATCTTCATCAACGGCCTCTCGCACACGACGCCCGCCAATTCATCGCTGCTGATGGCGACCTCGCCCATCTGGGTCGGGATCATCGGCTATGCCCTGCGCATCGAGCGCATCAACCGGCTGATGTGGCTGGGGATCGCGCTGTCTTTCACCGGCATCGCGGTGCTGATGATGGGCGGCGAGTCGGCCGTCAGCCTCGGCGGCGCCACGATGCTGGGCGACGTGCTGATTCTCGCGTGCGCCTTCGCCTGGGCCATTTACACGACCGCCAGCAAGCCGCTCCTGGCGCGCTATTCGCCGCTCAAGCTGACGGCCTGGTCCATGCTGGCCGGGGCAGTCCCGCTGACGCTGATCAGCATCCCGTCCATGGTCCGGCAGGACTGGTCGGCCATCTCGCCCATCGCGTGGGCCAGCCTGGCCTTCTCGACGCTGATGGCGCTGGTCGCCGGATATCTCATCTGGTATACGAGCGTCCAGCGGGTCGGCAACGCGCGCACTGCGGTATATTCCAACCTGACGCCGGTCATCGCAATCATCTTCGCCTGGCTGACCATCGGCAGCCGGCTCGCGCCCCTGCAGCTCGCCGGCGGCGCGATCGTGCTGGCCGGGCTGATGGTGACGCGGCGGGGGCGGGCGCGGTGAGGGGGGAGCATCCTGGCCATGAACCCACAGCTGCTTAAGCTCTTCTACCAACTCCGCGCGCACCGGATCGGCGAGTGGTCGGTGGACCGGGTGTTGGTGACGCTCGCCTGGGCTGCGGCGGTGTTCGTGCTGCTGCGTTGGGTCCTGGCCGGGCAGCCGGCGCTGGCAGTGTGGCATTGGCTGGTCCTGGCCGTGCTGGTCCTGGGCGGGCTGGCGGTGATCGTCATGGCGCGTATCGCCGCACACCAGGACTTCGTCGTGTTCACGGTCCAGCCGGACCTCCCTGCGCCGCAGGCCATGCCGCTCGACCCGCACGACAAGGTGCAGACCTATGCGACGGGGCACTTCGAGGTGGAGGGCAAGGCAGGATTCTTCGCAGAGCTGCTGGCGTACTGGCGCACGTTTGCGACCCGCGAGCATGCGGTGATGGCGATCGTGCACCGCACGCGCTTTCTCGGCCTCGCGCGCACTGCGGATGCCCAGCTCGGGATGTGGTACATCTTCATCGCGGCGGAGAACGTCGAAGAGGTCAGCGCGGGGGAACTGCAGTTCGGCGGGGAGCGCCGGCCCGCGCTGCGCATCACCTACCGCTACACGCCGTCCCGGCCCGCCGGCCGCAGCCTCGTGGCCCGGCTGCGCCCCCCGCCCACGCACTGGACGGTGTACCTGGGGTTCGAAGATGATGCCTCCCGCCGCCGCGTGTGGTCAGATGTGCTGGTCGATCCGGCAGGATTGTAGGGGCAAAGGCAACTGACCCGGCCCCGCCTCTTACCCACCAACCTGGTGTATAATGCCACCACGGCATTCGTAATTCGCACTTCGTGATTCGTAACTCGTCCACCGTCCACCGTCCACCGTCCATCGTCCGGCAAAGGAGCTCACCACATGGACAAATTCCACTTTATCGATCCCCCTAAGTCCGCGCGCCCGATGGTACGTTGGTGGTGGCCCGGGCTGGATGTGCAGGCTGAGGAGCTGGTCCGCGAGATCGCGGAGCTGGATCGCGCCGGCATCGGCGGCGTCGAGCTGCAGCCGTTCAACATCGGCCTGCCCCCCGGCCTGCAGAAGGCCGACCCGCGCTGGGCCGGCCGCGTCCACCGCTTCATGCAACCTTACCACTACGAGATGATGACCGCCGTTATCGAAGCCGCCCGGCCGCGCGGCATGATCGTCGACATCACGCAGAATTCCGCCTGGCCGACCGGCGGCACGCACATCACGCTCGAGGACTCCCTGCAGACCCTCCTCATGTCGACCGAGGTGGTCCGCGGGCCGAAGACGTGGCAGGGCCGCGTGCCCCGCCTGCGCCCGCTGCGCCTCTACGCGTTCTTCCACAACGTCGTGAACCGCGTCGCGAAGGGCATGGACATGCTCGAGTTCATCCCCGAGGACAAGAGGCTGCTGGCCGTCGTGGCCGGCCGCGTTTCGGGGAAGCCAGGGCAGTTCAGCTCGTGGAAGGCCAAGGAGAGCACCCTGCTCGACCTCGACAGCATGGTCGATCTCACCGGCCGGGTGGATGCCATGGGCCGGCTCGCCTGGGACGTGCCCGAGGGCACCTGGCAGCTCTTCGCCGTCTACGAAGGCACCGCCGGCGCGATGGCCCTCCAGGACACGCGCAGCGCCCCGGGCAAGCGCGCGCTGGTCGTCAGCCACTTCGACGCGGAGGCCGAGCAGCGCCACCTGGAGGCCTTCTTCGGCCCTGCGCACGCGTACTTCGGCGGCGACTTCGGCCAGACCTTCCGCGCATTCTTCACCGACAGCTTCGAGCTCATCAGTCCGATGCACTGGACCTCGGGCTTCCTCGACGAGTTCCGGCGCCGGCGGGGCTACGACATCACCCCCTACCTGCCCGCGATGTACGTCCCGCTGAAGGACGTCGGCTACTACACCTACAGCAACGAGGTCGGCCTGCCTAACTTCGACTTCTCGGCCGACGCCGGCGCCCGCATGCGGTGGGACTTCCAGCGCACCCTCTCCGAGCTGTTCGTCGAGCAGCTCATCCAGGGCATGGCCGCCTGGGCGCAGGCCCGCGGCCTGCAGAGCCGCGTCCAGGGCTACGGCATGCTGGCCGACCCGCTGGCGATGCTGGGCTACTCCGACATCCCGGAGACCGAACAGCTCTACGGCGGTGGCGCGCTCAACTTCCTCAAGCTCGCCGGCGCGGCCGGCACGCTGTACGAGCGGCCCGTCGTCACAGCCGAGTCGCTGGTCTGGCAGGGCCGGCCCTACATGACCACGCCGCTGAAGTGGCGCGTCGCGCTCGACCGGCTGTACGAAGCCGGCATCAACCAGGCCATCTACCACGGCTACCCGTACCGCCACCCCGCGTTCCCGCACCCGGGCTATCACCCGTTCGCCTCGCCGCACTCGGGCTTCATAGTCTTCGCGTCGGACATGAGCACCCGTGACCCGCTGCTGGCCGGCGTCGCGGAGTCGCTCAACGCCTACGCCGGCCGCGGCCAATACCTGCTCCAGCGCAGCCGGACGAGCACGCGCGTGGGCCTCTTCTACCAACTGTTCGACTACCCGAACGGCAACTACGTCAAGGAGGAACTGGTCGCCGGCGTGCTCGACGAGCTGGACGCGCCGCTGCCGAAGGGCAACCCGATCACCGGCCGGCTGGCGGAAATGATCATGCCGTCGGGCGGCGACGTGACGGGCGACCGCAAGTGGATCCAGGAGAGCGCCGCGCTGGCCGGCGAACTGGTCGGCCACGGCCACTACCCCATCTACTTCAACGAGGACCGCCTGCTCCGCGCGCGTGTCGAGGGCCGCGCGGTCTTAATGGGAGAGGCGCGCTTCGAGGCCCTGATCCTCTTCCGCGAGACGAGCCTGACCATCGAGGCCGCGGCGAAGCTGGCCGAGCTCGCGGCCGCGGGCATACCGGTCATTTTCGTGGGCTGCAGCCCCGACCGCAACCCCGCGTGGCACGACCACGCGGCCCGCGACCAGGCCGTCCGCGACGCGGTCGCGGCCATCGCCGGGCCGGTGTACAGGGGACCAGAGGAAGTGCTGGCTGCGCTGGCTGCGGCCGGCGTGCAGGCGGAGGTAGCCTATGACGCGCCGCAGCCGCACGTCGGGTTCATCCACAAGATCGACCGGGAGAACGGCACGGAGACCTTCTGGCTGCGCAACCGCCGCCGCGAAGAGCGCGAGGTGGTCGTCACGCTGCCGGGCAGCGGCACGCCGGTGCGGCTGGACCTGTGGACCGGGGGCATGGCCGCCCTGCCGCACGAGGTTACCGAGCGCGGGGTGCGCCTGGCGCTGCGGCTGGCGGGGTACGAGTCTGCGGTCGTGATGCTGGCGGATGCGGCCACTGCGGCCGGCCTGTCGCACGCGGCCCCGGTGGTGCTGCAGGCGGACCTGGAGCCGGTGGTCACGGTGGGGGGCTTGGCGTTCAGCGCGGACCAGCGCCTCCCCAACGGCACGCAGCGCCTCATCGAGCTGGAACTCACCGAGCTGCGCGACTGGCGCGACGTGCCGGAGCTGGCAAACCTGGGCGATCCGGGCACGTACCGCGCGACGTTCACGCTGGGCTCCGTCGCAGCCGGCCGCCGCTACTTCCTGCAGCTCGAACGCGTCTGCGACCGGGCGGACATCATCCTCAACGGCCAGGCGCTCGCGCCGCTGTTCGTGCCGCCCTGGCGCCGGGAGATCACCGGCTTGCTGCACGAGGGGGAGAACACCCTCACCATCACCGTCACGCCCACGGTGCGCAACCAGCTCGTCGGCTACGGCGACGGCGGCAGCAAGGACCACGCCCAATACAAGGGCGGCGTCCGCATGCCGTCCGGGTTGATCGGCGCAGTCCAGGTCTGCGCGCTGCGCAGGTAGGAAGGCATAATAGAACGCTGATGACGCTGATTGTCATGATTTACACTGATCTTTTTGACTAATCTACGAGAAAATCAGCGCCTATCAGGATCATCAGGGCCAACCGCAGTTGGCACGTAATCAGCGTTCTATTATGCCGCACCATACGACTCAGCTTCGCAGCCCCCGGTACGCGCGGACCACTGCCGCCCACGCGGCGGCCGGGTCCTCGCACGCCTCGTTCGTCCCCTCGCCCGCGCGGAAGCCCCACGTGTAGAGCGCATCCGGCCCTTCCGCCGCGATGGCCTGCGCGGCCTCCTCGATCTCGCCCTCGCGGCCCGCGGGCATGCGCCACGCCTGCAGCCACATCAGCGACCGCTTGCCGTAACGCCGGCTGAGCTCGACCGCCGCGCGCGTCTTCTCGCTCACCCAGGCCATGTCCTGGCCGAAGCATTCCCAGTACGGGTCGGTCCCGAAGGTGTCGAGCGGCGCGATACGGGCGGTGACCTCCCACGCGGGCTCGTCGGTCGGCATGACGCACGTCGCGGTCTCGAAGCGGGCGTCCAGCCGCTTGACGAACGCGCTCATGCCCTCGACGTACGACGCGATGCCCGCCTGCCGGAACGCGTGTACTTCGTCCGGCCCGGCCGCACTCAGGTCACGTCCGCCGGCCGCCGCGTACGCAGCCCGGCAGTGCTCGCAGTAGCAGTCCTGCACGGTCGGCTCGTCCCAGAAGTACGCGTCGTACCCCAGCCCCGCGCACATCTCGACCATCTCCTCTGCTCGTCGGCGCAGCGCCGGATGATTCATGCACCCCTCGCCCTTGCGCGTCCCGTCGCGGCGCACCTGCCACACATCGGGGTTGTCGGTCAGCAGCCGGCTGACGCGGCCCCCGCCGAACGCGCACGCGAAGCCCCACAGGTTCGCGACGATGCGCAGCCCCAGGTCGTGCGCGATGCCCGGCGCGCTGCGCACCTTGCCGGGGAAGATGTGGAAGTCGTTCTCCGCCAGGGTGATGAGCACCTCGTCGCAGCCCATATCCCGCATCGCGGCCAGGTCCGGCCGCAGATGCTCCGGCAGAAACGCGCCATAATAAGCCATACCCAGCTTCATGCTCTTCTCCTTTGGGTCGGAAGAATAGAACGCTGATTGAACTGATTGAACTGATTTATCTGCTCTTTGATCTCTAAATCATCATGAAAATCAGTTCAATCAGTCTGATCTGTGTCCTATTCCTAAATCGAGTGGAACGCGGTCTGGCGGCCGTTGATGAGGCGGCAGCCGGTGCGGGTGAAGACGACGTCCTGCTCCATGCTGAGGCGCACCTCCTGGCCGTCCCACTCGGGGATGGGCCCGCTGACCGACAGCTCCATCGTGAAGGCGTTGTTGTAGCCCAGTGCCACGTCCCCGCGGCCAGGGTTGCGCTCCTGCTCCCACGGCAGGCCGATCAGCGGGCCGGGCTCGTGCAGGTACAGGCCGAGCGAATGCGAGTAGATGCGCGGGTTTGGGATGCCCTCGCGGCGCGCGCGTGCCAGGATCTTCGCCAGCAGCTGGTCGCCCGTCAGCCCGTGGACGAACTCCGCCATGAAAATGTCCTGCAGCCGGTTGCCCTCGGCCAGCAGCGCGGCCAGCCCGGCCGGCGGCGCGCTCTCCCCGGGCCCCAGGACGTAGGCCCACTCCTGGTGGTCGGAGTTGAGCCGGAGGTACTTGACGCCGACGTCGCAGTGCACCAGGTCGCCGGGCCGGATGATCTTGTCATCGGGCCCGTAGCGCTCGGTCGCCGCATTGCTGCGCCGGAGCGTGAAATACGGCTTGAAGGCCAGCTCCAGCCCCAGGTCGGCGGCGATCTGCCAGTAGACCCACTCGAGGTCCTCCGCAGTGGTCACGCCCGGCACGAGGGTGGCACGGCTGTAGCAGCGCGCAATGATCGCGTGCGCGACTGCAGCCACGTGCTCGTACAGCGTGACCTCGTCCTCCGACAGCGTGCTCAGCCACGCGGTCGCCAGCGGCTCGGCAGACACGAACCGGTCGACGTACTTGGCGGGCAGGCGGCTCGTGAGCTGGTTGTACAGGTTGTGCGTGAGCCCGCCCGCGGCCCACTGGACCGGCCCGATATTGATGCCGATGCGCTGCGGGTCGCGCTCCTCGACCGTGCGCAGGAGGACCGGCCACTGCTCGACCTCGAGCTGGCCGCGATAGGGCCGGTCGTACAGGTCGTGCGTGTTCGTGCCGGAGATGTTGATGCGCTCGATCTGGTGTACGCCGTCCGGCCCCGGCCCCTTGTCATGGAAGACGATGACCTGCAGGATGGGGCACCAGGTATCCATCGGGATGAGGGTGGTGAAGACGGGGTCGAGGTTGTCCTCGTAACAGAGGATCAGCCACATGTCGATGCCCGACGCGGCCATCGCCGCAGGGAGCACGGTTTCGAGCCGCTGCCTGAGCACCCGGTTGATCACCGCGGCGCGCTCGCGCACCGGCAGCACGTGGATGGGATGAGCCATGATGCGCCTCCTGTTGTGTCAGTCTGCCTCCGCGTTGTAAGCGTCAGCGACGTATACGACCCACTCCGGCGAATCCTTGAGGGCTAGTTGGTCCCACGCCGGGTGGACTGTCACCTTCCCGAAGCCCGCGTCCGCGAGCATGGCCGTGACCGCTTCGACCGGATAGGCCTGGTCCGACAGGCCATAGGCCTGCATCTCGCCGGTGTCAAGGTTGAAGATATAGAACCGCTCGACTGCGGCCCGCTGCTCCGCGTCCCAGTGGCGCTCGCCCAGGTGCAGGTAGGGGAAGTCGCCCCACAGCCCGCCCCGGTCCGTGTACCACCAGTTGCTGTCCCGCTTGTCGAAGTGCGCGTCGTCGAGGATCTCGAGCAGCAGCCGGCCGCCCGGCCGCAGCGCCGACCGGATGCGGCGGAGCATGGCGCGCGATTCCTCCGGCGTCAGCACGGTGAACTGCCCGTAGATATACATGGCGGCGTCGAAGTCCATCCCGCCGAAGTCCATAGTCCGAACGTCGGCCTGGATGAACTCGCACGGCAGGTCCGCGCAGTGGGCCCGTGCATAGCGGATGGACGCCGGGCTGAAGTCGATGCCGGTCACGCGGATTCCGGCGCGCGCAAACTCGGCGGCATACAGGCCCGGCCCGCACGTTACGTCGAGCAGCCGGCTGCCGGGGTGCAGGCCGAGCCACTCCAGCATGACCTGCACCTGCGCCCGGATCTCCGGCAGGCGGCGGCTGGCCGCGCCGTGCGACTGGTCCAGGTGCTGGGCCAGCATCCGCTCGCTGAACGCAGGATCATCCCATGGCAGGTTGCCGCCGTGGACCCACGGCACAGGGGGCTGCGGCCGCTCATACACTGCGCGCAGCGCGTCCGCCAGGCGGTCAGGGTTGGGAGCCATAGCATCTCCTTGTTGAGTGGTTGCGAACGGAGAATGGAACGCTGATGACGCTGATTGGACTGATTGACGCTGATTCTTGTCAAATTAATAAGTGAAAAGTATCAGTGAAAATCAGTCCAATCAGCGTCATCAGCGTTCTATTTCTTCCCGCCCCGCAGAGCATTGTAGCGCGCGACGACAAGGCGGTGGAGTTCTTCGCCCGGCTGGATGCCGCAGACCTCGGCGAGCACGGCATCCACGCCCTGCTCCGCCAGCCGGGCCTGGAGTTCCTGCGCGACCGGGTCGGCGGGCGGGTCGAACAGCAGGCCTGCCGCGATGCCCGTGGCCAGGTGGACGGGCACGACACCCTGCGCCAGCGCATTGCGCGCCGCGCCGACCAGGCGGTCGCCAGGCGCCAGCTTGCGCAGCGGGTCGCGGCCGAGGCGCAGCGTTGTATCCCCCAGCGCACGGTTGGCAAAGCGCGCCAGCAGGTCGTCGATGTTCGCGAGCAGGCTGCCAGGCTCCGGGTGATACTTGCGGGTCAGCGCGAGCGCGGATTCCTCCATGGCGCCGCGCGCCTGGAAGTAAATCTCGTCGTCCGCCAGCGCCTCGTAGCCATACTCATAGCCCCGCAGATACCCGAGATACGCCAGCACCGCATGGCCTGCGTTATGGATGTAGAGCTTGCGGTCGGTGAAGAAGGCAAACGGACTGTAGGGCGCCATGTGGACGATGGGCGGGGGCGGGCCTACGAACCCCGCGCGGTCCACCGGCAGCTCCTTGTACGGCTCGACCAGGATGAGGCTGGGGTCCGCCGCACGCAGCTCCGGCGTCAGCGGCGGCACCATGCGCGCGATGACCGTGTCCACGAAGCCGGTGTGCGCTGCAGCATAGTCGTGCAGCCCGGCGGGCAGGTGGGCGAACACCATATCACGGAAGATGGCCGCGGCCCCGTGGAGGTTCTCGCACAGGATGAGGTTGAAGGGTGCGGCGATGCCCAGCTCCGCCCGCCGCGCGAGGCCGGCCGCGACCAGCGGCGCGATGTGCTTCAGCACGCCTGCACCCACTGCGGTCGCGCCGATCTCCGCCCCCGCGAGCGCGTCCGCGACGGCGGCAGCGTCTGCCGAGTGCAGCGCGCTGACCGGCCCGACCGTGACCTCCTCGCACCGCTCGTTCGTGACCAGCCGGATCGTGTACGCGCCGCGGCCGTTCAGCGCGTCGAGCAGCGTCCGGTCCACGTCGACGAAGGTGACGCCGTAACCCGACTCGCTGAAGAGCTGCCCCATGAACCCGCGGCCGATGTTCCCCGCACCGAAGATAATAGATTGTTTCATGAGTGCCTCTGGAGACCTTCGAGGTTTCGGACCCAGACCTTCGAGGTCTAGTAGTACACATCCCCCGCATATTGCCGGAGGAACTCCGCCTCTGCGGCGCGCGTCCACTGGCCCTGGGCATCGAGCAGGTCGTACACCGCGGGCGCAACCCCCTTGAGGTCGGCCAGCGCGGTCAGCGGGAAACTTGGGACCTGGGGATAAATAACCATCTTGCCGGGGAAGCGGCCGTCCATCAACCCCTGCATCCCGCCGGCCGCGGCGTCCAGCCCGCCGATGGCCGCGACCGCGCTGGCCGTCGAGAGATGGCCCGCGGCCACGCGCTCCAGCACTGCGGCCTGGTCGTGGATCGTCGAGCCGGCCGAGCCGGTCACCTGCATCCCGCCGCGATAGACGTTCGAGAGGTCGAGCTGCGCGACGGTGCCGCGCGCCAGCCCGCCGAACACCACGAGCAGCCCGTGCGGGGCCAGGTGCCGCGCGGCGCTCTCGACCGCGGCCACGTTGGCGACCACGACCACGACATCGTCGAACCCGCGGCCCTCGTGTGCAGCGGCCAGCGCGGCCTCGTGTTCCCCGGCCGCCATCAGCTTCGGGTTGACGATCGTCAGCTCGATGCCGCGTCGCTCCGCCAGCGGGCCGAAGTCCGCAACCAGCTCCGGATGGCGCGCCATGTTGGTCTCCGACACGATGATGCGCCGGGGGCCGCGGGGCATCTCGAGCAGCCGCTGCAGGTGCATCCGGCCCATCGGCCCGCCCCCGCCGACGATCCACGCGGTCCCACCGGGCACGACGTCCGTGCGGTTGCGAGTTTCCCCGTACGCTGTGCTGATGTCCGGCCCGCGCGTCCCGTCGTAGTGCACCCGGCCCACGTCCACCGCCACGGGCCGGCCCAGCGGCCGCTCGCCCACCAGGTTGATCAGCCCGCCGCTCGCAATGACCGCAGGCAGCCGGTCGAGCACCTCCGGCGTGGGGTCCAGGACGATGATATCATCGAACCCGCCGGGGGCCAGTTCCTGCGCCAGCGCCTCGTAATCCTCCGGCGCAACCCCGTCGCGGCGGGTAATCTCCGGCCAGGCAATCTGCGCAAGGAGGCTGTCCGGCACATCGGTCGCCACGACCCGGCGGGGCAGGCCGTGGTCCAGCGCACTGCCGAGCGTGTACTCCCCGGCCAGTCCCGGCCGCCCGACCAGCCACGTGACGCCGTCCTTCCGGATGTGCAGCCGCCGCCGCGGGACAAACGCGGCCACCACGCACGCCCACGGCTCCGTCAGCGCGACCTCCGCATACCCCATGTCGCCCGGGACCGGGATGGCATAGCACCCCTCGTCGCCGTCCAGCGCGGCGGGGCCGAGCAGGTTGTACTGCGACAGCCCGCCGTGAAACACATAGCCGTAGGCCAGGTTGCGGCCGCGATAGTAGATGTCCGCCTGGAGCGCAAACCGCTGGCCCGGCACGAAGGTGTCGCGCCACGCCTCGCCCACCTCGACCACGGTCAGCGCGACCTCGTGCCCCTGCACGATGGGCCGCTCTGCGAGGTTGCGGCCGTACAGCCGGGGGTGATTCCCGCCCTGCCGCAGGATCTTGACATCGGAATAGCACAGCCCCACGGCATCGGAACGGACGAGCACCTGGTCGGGCGCGGGATGCGGCACCGGCCAGGTCTCGGGACGCCCGTTCCGGCCCAGGTTCTCGAGCCCGGCGCCGTACAGGGGCCATGCCAGCATGGTTTCGGGGATACGGATGTTTTGCACGATCACGACGCTCCAGTGCAGACGATGTGTAATGGCCGCTAGAACCGCGTGATGATACTGCGAAATCGTTTTTTACTCAACTTGTGGCTATTGACGCGCCGCCGTGCAAATGCTAGAATCAACACAGTGTCTCAGCGGGTATTTCCAGAGGAGGACACCATGAGCAAGTTTCTGCGCATCGTCCTGTTGTTTGCGATCCTTGTCAGCGGAACGCTCGTTGCGCTGCCCGCGCAGGCTGGCAGCCCCGCAGCACTGCCCGTGCCGGGCGAATGCTTCGAAGGCCCTCTCCTACCCGGCGGGGCGCGCGCCCTCTATTGCGTGCCCGCTTCCGGTTGGAACGGCGACCTCGTGGTCTTTGGCCATGGCTACATCGCCTTCAATGAGCCCATCGAATTCTATCATCTAGAGATCGATGGCGTGTCAGTGCCCGACCTCGCCCAAAGGCTGGGCTATGCCTTCGCCACGACCAGCTACCGGCGTAACGGCCTGGCCATTCTCGAGGGCGTGGCGGATCTCAAGGAGTTGGTTGAGTCGTTTCCTGCAGTGACTGGCCTGACCTCGGAGAAAACGTTCATCACGGGGGCTTCAGAGGGTGGCATCGTCACCGTGCTGTCGATCGAGCGGCACCCCGAGCTGTATACCGCTGGTCTGTCGCTGTGCGGCCCGGTTGGCGACATGCAGCGGCAGATAGATTACTGGGGAGATTTCCGCACGCTGTTCGACTACTATTTCCCGGGAGTGATGCCCCTCAACAGCGACACTATCACGATTCCTCCCGAGCTCATCGATACCTGGGATAGCGTCTATTCGCTCGCCGTGGCCGATGCGCTGGCTGCGAATCCGGATGCAGCAGCCCAATTGATCAGGACCTCACGCGCGCCGATCGACAGGGCAGACCCGGCGACCACGACGAAGGACACGACTCTCCAACTGCTCTGGTACAACGTCTTCGCGACTGAAGACGGGCAGGTGCAGTTCGGCGGCAATCCCTTCGACAACACCGAGCGCATCTATTGGGCGGCCCAGGACTTCGTTGACCTCAACCGCAACGTGCGGCGCTACGTCGCAGACGAAGCCGCGCTCGCAGCCGTCCAGCCGTACAACACTTCCGGCATGGTCACCCGGACACTCGTGACGATGCACACGACGGGCGACGAAGTCATACCGTTCTGGCATCAGCGACTCTACCGCCAGAAACTGCTCGCCAACGGCGTGACCGATGTCGTCCAGCTGCCGGTCTTTCGCTACGGACATTGCGAATTCAAGGCGGTCGAGATCCTCGTGGGCATCGCCTTGATGGTGTCCCGGTCCACCGGCGAGCAGACGCTCGACCTGCCGGAGTATGACCTGTCCGCCACGCGGATGAACCTGGAACAGGCCCGCCGTGCCTTCGAACAGGGCAAGGTGGAGTGACGGCCCGGCATGTCTGAACACCAGGAACGCCTGCGCGAGCACATCCACTTGCTCGGAGATTTGCTCGGCGAAACGATCATCGAACAGGAAGGCAGGGCGCTCTTCGAGCAGGTCGAGGTGGTGCGCAGCCTGGCGAAGGCCAGCCGGGGTGAGGGCGAGACACCGGGTCAGCGTGAGGAACCGAAGGAGGCCCTCGACCAGCTCCTTGCGCTGACCCACCGCCTGTCGTTGACCGAGGCGCGCGGGGTTCTCAAGGCGTTCGCGTCCTACTTCCAGCTCGTCAACCTGGCCGAGGAAGAGGAACGCGTGCGCGTGCTCCACGCACGGGGACGCCGCGCGCACGAGGATGGCGCTGCGCCGGCCGAGAGCATCGCGGCCGCAGTCCAGCAGCTCGCCGCTGCAGGCGTGACCGCAGACGCGATGCAGACCCTCCTCGACAACCTCTACGTCCAGCCCGTCTTCACCGCGCACCCCACCGAGGCCAAGCGCCGCACCATCCTGACCAAGCACCAGCACATCGCCGGCCTCCTGCACGAGATGGATTTCCACACGCTGACCGCCGAGGAGGAGGAGCGCACCCTCGAGGCGCTGCGCGAGGAGATCGTCTCCCTCTGGCAGTCGGACGAGACGCGGCTGCGCCAGCCGGGCGTGGTGGATGAGGTGCGCAATGGGCTGTATTTCTTCGACCAGGTGCTGTTCGACCTGACACCCCAGCTCTATCGCAGCCTGGCCGCCGCGCTCGCCGCGGCCTACGGGGGCCATGCGTTCACCCTCCCCACCTTCCTGCGGTTCGGGAGTTGGATCGGCGGCGACCGTGACGGCAATCCCTTCGTGACTGTGACGACGACGGAGGACGCGCTGCGCGAGCACAAGGCGCTCGTGCTGCGGCTGTACCAGCGCGCCATCGACAATATGCACGGCCACCTCAGTACGTCGGCGCGTTACGGCATCACGCCGGAGCTTGAGGCCAGCATCGTTGCGGACGCCGAGCTGTTCCCGGACGACGCGGGGGGCATTGCCGCACGCTACCCGATGCAGCCCTACCGGCACAAGATGGCCTACATCTACCGCAAGCTGACTGCGACCGCGGAGGCGAACCGCCGGCCGTGGCGCGCCGATCACCTCCCCCGGCCGGGGACCTACCGCGATGCGGGCGAGTTCATCGCGGACCTGCGCCTGATGCAGGACAGCCTGCGGCGGCATCACGGCGCGCGGCTGGCGGAGGGACGGCTGGCCGTCCTGGTGCAGCAGGCCGAGGTCTTCGGCTTCCACCTGGCGACGCTCGACCTGCGCCAGCATGCCGAGCGCCTGGTGGCTGCATTGAGCGAGGTGTTTGCGCGCTACCACCTGGCGGAGGACTATGCGGCGCTGTCCGAGGCGGAGAAGGTGCGCCTGCTGACCGCTGAGCTGGCCGCGGGCCGGCCGCTCAGCCCCGCACGGTTGGACTTCAGCGAGGACACGAACGAGACCATCGAGCTGTTCCGGCTCGTCCACCGGGCGCACGAGCGCATCGGCCCGGACGCGGTCCAGCATTTCATCATCAGCATGACCACGGGCGCGAGCGATGTGCTCGGCGTCCTGCTGATGGCGCGCGATGCGGGCGTCGCAGACCGGCTGGACATCGCACCGCTGTTCGAGACCCGCGCGGACCTGCAGGCCGCAACCGGCATCATGGAGAGCCTGTTCACCCATCCGGCCTACCTGGAGCACCTGGCGCAGCGGGGCCAGAACCAGCAGGTCATGCTGGGCTACAGCGACTCGAACAAGGATGCGGGCTACATCACGGCGAACTGGGAGCTGCGCCAGGCCCAGCAGGCGCTCCCCGCAGTCTGCCGCCGTCACAACATCCGGCTGACGCTGTTCCACGGCCGCGGGGGCACCATCGGCCGGGGCGGCGGGCCGACCAACCGGGCCATCCTCGCGCAGCCGCCCGAGTCGGTGTCCGGCCGCATCCGGCTGACGGAGCAGGGCGAGTCCATCACCAACCGATATGCCAACAGCGAGCTGGCCCGCCGCCACCTGGAGCAGATCATCCACGCGGTCCTGCTGCGCAGCGTGTCGCCGTCAGGCGGGCCGCCGGCCGCAGATGCAGAGACGCAGGATCATGCACAGGGCACGCCGCCGGCTGAAGGCTCGACTCCAAGTGAGCTCGAGGGGGAGTGGAACGCGGTCATGCAGGCGCTCGCCGAGCAGGGCCATGCGGCCTACCGGACGCTCGTCCACGACACGCCCGAGCTGCTGCGCTATTTCCAGGATGCGACACCCATCGACGCCATCGGCCGCCTGAACATCGGCAGCCGGCCGGCCCGCCGCAAGGCGACGCAGCGCATCTCCGACCTGCGCGCGATCCCGTGGGTGTTTGCCTGGGCGCAGAGCCGCGCAGGCCTCCCCGGCTGGTACGGGCTGGGCTCGGCGCTGGCCGGCTGGGCGGGCGAGGACACGGGCCGCTGGCAGACGCTCGGCGCGATGTACCGTGACTGGCCGTTCTTCCACGTGCTGATCGACAACGCGCAGGTGTCCATGCGCCAGGCGGATATGACGATTGCCGAGGTCTATGCAGGGCTGGCGGACGAGGAGACGCGCGCGGCTGTGTTCCCGGTCGTGCTGGCGGAGTACGGGCGGACCGAGGATGCGCTGCTGCGGGTGACGGGGCAGCACGACCTGCTGGACAACGAGACCTGGCTGCAGCGCTCCATCCAGCTGCGCAACCCCTACATCGACCCGATGAACTACATCCAGGTCGCGCTGCTGCGCCGCTGGCGCGAGGCGACGGGCATGGAAGCCGAGGCCCTGCGCGAGAGCGTCCTGCTGAGCGTCAACGGGGTGGCCGCGGGGCTGCGCGCAACGGGGTGAGGGTCTGCCGGAGGCAGGGAAGGATAGAACGCTGATGACGCTGATTGGACTGATAAACGCTGATCTTTTAATATTTGGTTTCTGTCCCTGGCTCGGTTGTGCAACCTGAGGTTGCCGAGGCCGGTCAGAGCCATTTGATTTCAACCAGACAACATCGTCTATCAGTCCAATCCGCGTCATCAGCGTTCCATTCCCCATGCCCCTTGGGAGTTGCTTGACATCAGACAGCACTTTGCGTAAACTACGTAAAGTATGGGGGGGGGAAGCATGTTGGCAACTGTCATCAGCAAGACGGATCTGGCCCGGCGCACACGCAGCGTGCTGGAGCAGGCGCGGCGGGGGCGTCCGGTCATTGTCGAGAGCTACGGCGAAGAGCAGGTCGCGATTCTCAACGTTCTGGACTATCGCATCCTGCGTGCTGTTGCGCGCTACCATGCCTCGCAGCGGCATGCCGGCCCGGTCTCTGACGCAACCCTCGTGCCCCGCGGTCTCGACCTTGCAGAAGTCGAACAAGCCATTGCCCGGGCCGAAGGCAATCCGCAGGCCGGCTGGGATCGAATCTTTGAAGCCTACCTCGATGGCGATATCAGCCTGGGCCGGGCGGCGGAGCTGCTGGGCCTCTCACGGCTGGCGCTCGCCGACCGCTTGCAGAGCCTGGGGCTAGCACAACTGACCGGGCCGCTCCTGCTACAGGAAGCACGCGAGGAGTACTCGGCTTTTCATCCCTGAGAAGCTGTTTGAAGAGCTGTGGAGTGGAGCGTCCTCAGACGCGGAGCGGGCCTGATCAAGGCATCCCGCCCGTCCGCATTTGAGAATGCGGACTCCTCTTCCCAAACAGCTTCTGTGAAAGGGACACCCCACGCACGGAAGCACCATGCTGCTATACATCGTCGACACTACGCTTCTCAGCAACTTTGCGCATGCGTCCAGACCGGCTTTGCTGGAGCTCATCCTTCAGAACCGGGGAGTTACAACGAAACGTGTTATGGCTGAACTCGTCCACGGCGAAACGCAAGGTTTGGTTCCGCATTTCGACTGGCATTGGCTTGAAGTTGCGGAGACATCTGCGGAAGAGGCCGCGTTAGCTGAGGAATTCGAGCGCATCGTGCACCGGACCGAAGCCGAGTGCCTGGCGATAGCGATCGTTCGGGAAGGTGTCTTTCTGTCGGATGACTTTGCAGCGCGCCGCCTGGCAGCCAGTCAGGGAGTCAGAATCTCGGGGACCCTCGGGGTCTTGCGGGCGCTCGTCGAGCAAGGAGTCCTGGCTGTTGACGAGGCTGACGCTTTGCTCGACAGAATGCGAGCGCAGGGGTACCGCTCACCGGTTCGCTCGCTACATGAGCTATAGGCAAGAATAGAACGCTGATGACGCTGTTTGGACTGATAAACGCTGATCCTTTTTGCTTTTAGTTTCTGTCCCTGGCTCGGTTGTGCAACCTACGGTTGCTGAGACCGCCAGAGCAAAATCTCTATATATAAATCAGCGTAAATCAGTCCAATCAGCGTCATCAGCGTTCTATTAACTCCCAGATGTCCCGCCTCACACCAGCCCGATGTCGGCCAGGCCGACGAGGGTGACGAATTCGTCGGTGTAGACGGTGACGCGGAGGGTCATGTCCACGTACGCGTTGGAGCGGAGGCGGCCGCTCCAGGTGACCGAGTCGCCGAGCTTGCGGTACGGGTAGCCGCTGACCCCCTCGAACTCCGCCCCGTTGTCGGTCTTGCCCTTGTACGTGATGAGCGTGCCCGGGATCCGGTCGCCCCGGCGCACGGTGTAGGTGATCGCGGCCTTGTACTCGTAGGCCGGGCTGTCGGGATAGGGCGCGAGCTCCGGCTGCGCGCCGGCAATCTCGATCCGGACCGTGCCGATCGTCTGCAGCCGGTCCGCATTGGCCGCGACGATCCGCTGCCCCATCGTCACGTTGACCCCACTGACCGGGGTGCCCTTCCAGTCCAGCGAATCGCCCACCTTCTTGACGGCCTGCTGGTCGTCGATCACCACGACTGCGCCGTCCTCGCTGTAGCCGATGTAGCGGATGTCCGCACCGGGGATGCTCTCGTTCATCGCGATGGTCTGCTCGGTCGGCCCGTTGTACGTCAGCCCGCCGCCGCCCATGCCCGAGCAGCCCGCCAGCAGCAGCAGCGAAATCACCAGAAAGATGCGCCTTGCCATATCCTCACTCCTCCGTCAAACGCCGGGGCAGCCAGGCCAGCGTCGCCACGGCCAGCAGCCACAACACCACCAACGCCGCACCGATGAAGAAGGCCTGAACGTCGCGCAGGCCCAGCGCGCCGAAGCCCACCGTCGGCGGCACTAAGCCGGACAGGCCGACCGCCACCGCGCCGGCATTCCACAGCCCGTGCAGCCCCACGCTCAGCGCAGCCAGCCCCGCGCCCCGCAGGAACCTGCGCTCGCTGATGACCGCCTGCCAGCCCAGCCCGAACAGGCCGGAGGCCAGGCAGTGCATGGCCGAGGCGCCCCCACGCGTGAGCATGGCCCCGGCCCACCCCGAAGGCTCGACCAGGCCGAGCGCGCCGTTGAGCATCCCCTCGACCACGGCGAAACCGGCGCCTGCGGCCACGCCGAGCAGGAACCCGTCCAGCCGGGTCAGCCTGCGCCCGGTCAGGCCGGCGATGGGCACCGCGAGCGATTTCGCCAGCTCCTCGACCACCGGCACGAAGACGCTGGCAAACAGCAGCATGCCGAGCACCGCAAGCGGCGACGCCAGCCACTCCATGGAGGCCATATCGGGCATCGCGCCGCTTCCCTGCATCTCCTCCGCCAGTGCTTCCAACTGCGCAAGCAGGTCGGGCCGGGCAATGGACAGAATTGCGGCTACGGCCACCACAAGGAGCACCAGCGCCAGCGCCTCTATGAAGAAGCCCAGCCCGACGCCGCCCAGCCCGCCCCAGGCCAGGCTGCCCCAGGTCGAGCGCGAGGAGGCCGCGGGCGGAGCCAGCCGCACCTCCTCGTCCAGCAGGGCGTCCGGGCCGGCATCCAGCGCGAGCCCGGCGGAGGGCTCCGGCGGCAGGAGGCCCCGGACGGTGACGAGCCGGCCGCCCCTGCGCGCTGCGCCGGCGGCGAGCGCCAGGTAGAGCAGCGGCGGCAGCGCTGCGGCCAGCACGTGCAGCGCGGGGACGAAGAAGTCGATCCTGGCCGAGATGAGGAGGTGCCCGGCGAGCAGCACCAGCGCGAATGCCAGCAGCCACCAGCCCCAGGCCGGCAGGGAAAATGCTGCGCCTGGGTAGCCCGCGAGCGCGCGCCAGCCGTGCCACACCAGCACTGCACCCAGCCCGATGCCCGCAGCCGTGACCGCAAAGCCAAGGGAAGTGGCCAGCAGGTCAAACATCTCCAGGTCGCTGCTGATCAGGATGCCGAACAGCACGACGCCGCCGGCAGCCAGCCCGCTGAGGATGGCAGCCACCCCGACAATCACCGCCAGGACCAGGATCGGTTTTCGCATACTCACCTCGTGGAATTAGGAACAAAGAAATTACGAATTACGAATTAAGAATTAATAGGTTGTTCTTCGCCATTCGTAACTCGTAATTCGTAATTCTCAATTCGTAATTCCTAATTTCTACCTGCGAGCAGTCTCTGCAAAATCACCTTTGCGGCCGCCTTGTCAAGCGGCTGGTTGTTGTTGCCGCACTTGGGGCTCTGCACGCAGCTGGGGCAGCCGTCCAGGCACGCGCAGCCGTGGATGACGTCCAGCGTCGCGGCCCAGAGCTGCGGCAGCAGGCTGAAGCCCTTTTCGGCAATCCCCACGCCGCCGGGAAAGCCGTCGTAGATAAAGATCTGCGCCTGCTCCGTGTCGGGGTGGCGCGGGGTGCTCAGCCCGCCGATGTCCCACCGGTCGCACATCGCGAAGAGCGGCA